>DATMSB010000053.1:0-58062 GCA_035565615.1 Vulgatibacter sp.
AAGGCGGTGCGGGACACCTTCCGCAAGGCCCGCCAGGCCGCGCCATGCATCGTCTTCTTCGACGAGATCGACTCGCTCGTCCCCACGCGCTCCGGCGGCGGCATGGATCAGCGCGTGTCCGAGCGGGTGGTGAGCCAGTTCCTCGCCGAGCTCGACGGGGTCGAGGAGCTCACCGGCGTCCTGGTCCTGGGCGCCACCAACCGCCGGGATCTCATCGATCCCGCCCTCCTGCGCCCCGGGCGCTTCGATCTGCTCGTCGAGGTCCCGATGCCCGATCGCGCCGCCCGCCGCGAGATCTTCGCGGTGCACCTGCGCGGCAAGCCCGTCGAGGACGGCGTCGTTCTCGACGACCTGGCCGCGCGCAGCGACTCGTTCTCCGGCGCCGACATCCAGGCGGTCTGCAACCGGGCCGCGTGGGACGCCGTGCGCAAGGTCATCGGCGATCCGGGCGAGGAGCTGGTCGTCACGTCGGATCTCCTCCTGGAGGGGATCCGGCACCACCGCGAGGAGCGATCGACATGAGCGAGGCGCTCTACGTGTATGGCTTCGTCCCCGAGGGCGATCTCCCGGCGATCGGGGCGCCCGGCGTCGACGGCGCCTCCGACGTCACCACCTTGCCGCTCGGCGGGATCGCCGCCGTGGTGAGCCCCGTCGCCGACGAGGCCCTCGAGGAGGCCGCGGGAGGCGACCGCGCCCTCGACCTGGACTGGGTGGCCCCGCGGGCGCTTCGCCATGAGCAGGTCGTCGAGGAGGTGATGGAGCGCACGCCCGTGCTGCCCCTCACCTTCGGCGTGATCTTCTCGTCGAAAGACGCGCTCGCCGCGGCTGTCGGCCCCCACCGGCGCCGGATCGCCGAGTTCCTCGACTTCGTCGCCGACAAGCAGGAGTGGGCGGTCAAGGTGTACGCGGACGCCCGGAAGATCCGCGAGCGGCTGGAGCACGATCGGGAGGGGCGCGCCGGGATCCCCGACTCTCCCGGCGCCCGCTACCTCCACCAGAAGCGCCTCGCCCGCGATCTCGACCGGCTCGCCGCGGAGGAGCGCTCGGGCACGGCCGAGCGGATCCTGCGGGAGCTGAGCGCCGGCGCGGTCGCCCACAGGAGCCTCCGCCCGTCGCCGCGCGAGCTGACGGGCCGGGACGACGACATGGTGCTGAACGCCGCGTTCCTCGAGAGGGAGGGCGACGTGGAGCGCTTCGCCGAGCGGGTCCGGCAGCTCGCCGAGGAGCTCGGTCCCCGGGGGTTCGAGGTCGAGCCGACCGGCCCCTGGCCGCCCTACAGCTTCTGCCCCCCGCTGCAGGTCCAGCCGTGACGGCGATCGTCTACGGCGTCGCCGAGGCGAGGCGCCTGGCGGAGGAGGAGCTGCCCCGGGGCCTGGACGGCGCGAAGCTCGTCGCGGTTGAGCACGGAGACTTGGCGGCGCTCCTCTCGCGAGTCGAACGCGGGGCAGGGCACGCCGACGCCGAGCGGGCGCTGGCCTTCGCCGACGTCGTCGATCGCCTCCACCGCCGGATGACGATCCTCCCCATGCGCTACGGCTGCTTCCTGCCCCGCCCCGAGGCGGCAAAGGCCTTCCTGCGCCGGCACGAGCGGGAGCTCGGTGAAGCGCTCGCCGCGCTCGACGGATGCGAAGAGGTGGGCCTGCGCCTTCTGCTGCCTCGACGCTCCGGGAGGGCGGGCCGCTCCGATGCGCCCACGGGAAGGGCGTACCTCTTGGCGCGCAGGCGCTTCTACGAGGAGCAGGACCGCGCCGAGCAGACCGCCCGCGCGTGGGCCGAGCGGGCGGAGACGGCGCTCGCAGGAGGCTTTCGGGAGAGCCGCCGGGAGCATGTCGATCGCCCGGACGGGACGCTGCTCTCGCTCTCGTTCCTGGTGGAGCGGTCCGAGACGGCGGCGTTCCTCGAGGCGTGCGGGAGGTTTCGGAGCGAGCTGCCGGGCGAGATCGCGGCGGTCTGCACCGGCCCGTTTCCGCCTTACGTTTTCGTTGCGGGCCTCATCGAGCCGGACCCGGCTCGGGCGGAGAGGGAGCTCTTCGAGCGACTGAAAGGATGAGGGGGAGATGGCCCAGGTGAAGTCACAGTCGAACGACTCGAGCTCGCTGGCCGAGGTCGTCGATCGGATCCTGGACAAGGGGATCGTCGTCGACGCCTGGGTGAGCGTCTCCCTCGTCGGCATCGAGCTCTTGTCGATCCGGGCTCGCGTCGTGATCGCGTCGGTCGAGACGTACCTGAAGTTCGCGGAGCGGATCGGCGAGACCGCCGCGGTGGCGGCCCCGGGGGAGGGGAAGAAGCAGCCGCAGGCCGAGCCGGAGAAGAAGGAAGCGGAGGCCGAGGCGCCGACCGCGGTGTGAGTCCTCGGGAGAGGGAAAGGGCAACGAAGTGGCTCGCGACGAGAACTCCACCCCCAAGGGCAGGTACCTCTACTCGGTCGTGCCGGCCGAAGCGGTGGACAAGCTCGAGCTCGACGTCGCGGGGATCGACGGCGCCGAGGTCCACCCGCTCGTCTGCGGGGCGCTGGCCGCGATCGTCAGCGACGTCGAGCCCCGCGAGCTGCGCCCCGAGCGAAGGAACCTCGCGGCGCACAGCGCGGTGATGCGGACCCTGATGGATCAGACGCACCTCCTCCCGGTGGCCTTCGGCATCGTCGCGGGGAGCGAGCGCGAGGTTAGGGAGCTGCTCGCGGACCACGAGGCCGAGATGGTCGAGCAGCTCGAGGGCGTGAAGGATCGGGTGGAGATGGGCATCCGCGGCGTGCTTCGGGTCGAAGACATCTTCCAGTACTTTGTCGAGAAGCTCCCCGAACTGCGCCGGATGCGGGACGAGGTCTACGCGGGGGGGGAGCCCTCGCGGGAGGAGAAGATCGAGCTAGGGCAGGCCTTCGCCGAGTACCTCCAGGAGTTTCAGGACGAGTGGGCCGACGCCGCGGTCGAGCACCTCCGGTCCATCGGGCGGATCCGCGTCAACGAGCCGCGCAGCGAGGAGGAGGCGCTCAACCTCGCCGTCCTCGTCCCCCGGGGAGAGATGGAGGCGTTCACCCGGGCGGTGGAGGAGCTCGCCCCCACCTTCGACGAGCACATCGAGCTGAACGTCACCGGCCCCTGGCCCCCCTACAACTTCGTCGACCTGCGGATCCGGTCCGGCGAGGAAGAGGCCGAGGAGGCGAGGTGATCGCGCCGCCGATCGTGATCGGGACGCCGCTGATGTGGATCTTCCGCACGGTCCACCGCGCGGCGATGGACGAGCTGAAGAACGAGCGGCGGAACATCCGCGCTCGCCTGAGCGAGCTGTACCGGGACCTGGAGCGCGGCGAGATCACGGAGGAGCAGTTCGACGAGAAGGAGAGGAAGCTGCTCGACCAACTCGACGAGCTGGAGAGATGAGCGAGCTCTCGCCCGCGAAGCAGGAGGAGCGCCTCTCCATGCTCGACCTGCTCGACCGGGTGGCGAACAAGGGGGTCGTGATCAGCGGGGACGTGGTGATCTCGGTGGCGGACGTGGACCTCCTCTACCTGGGCCTCCGGCTGCTCCTCACCTCGGTGCAGACGGCCATGGACGAGGGAATCCTCCCCGCCCGGCCCGAGGGGGCGAGCCGGTGAACGTCCAGGGGGAGGCGCGCGATCTGGAGAGGCTCGTCGAGGCGCTGGAGCCCACGAGGACGCCGAGGGTCGAGCTCGACGAGGAGAACGTGCAGCGCGGCCTCGTCCGCCTCGTGCTCGCCGTCGTCGAGCTGCTCCGGCAGCTCCTCGAGCGCCAGGCCCTGCGGCGCATCGACGCGGGGACGCTCGACGACGAGCAGATCGAGAGGCTCGGCATCACCTTCGTGCGCCTCGACGAGCAGATGAAGGCCCTGCAGGAGCAGTTCGAGTTGACCGACGAGGACCTGAACCTGGACCTCGGGCCGCTGGGGACGACGCTGGGAGAACGATCGGAGAGCTAGACGATGGCGCAGGTGGAGACCAGGCGATCCGAGCGATACCGCCCTTCCCGACAGACCCAGGGCAGCTCGGTCGCCGACATCCTCGAGCGGGTCCTCGACAAGGGCATCGTCATCACCGGGGACATCAAGATCTTCCTCACCGACGTCGAGCTGCTCACCATCCAGATCCGGCTCATCGTCTGCTCGGTGGAGAAGGCCGAGGAGATCGGGCTGGACTGGTGGAAGACCAACCCCGCCTTCAGCTCGGCGGCGCGCGAGGGGCTCCAGGCTGGCGCCGGGTCGAAGGAGACGAAGGGAGAGGAGGCCGAGGCCCCCGTGCCCTCCAAGGCGTGACGCCGGGGGGGCGCCCCGTCCCCTCGCGCTCTCACTTCGCGTGAGGATCGGGCAGGTCGACCTTCATGGTCGCGAGCCCGCGCGTGGCTCCTCGAAGCTGTACTTCGTCTCGGTGACCGGCTTCTGGCAGCCAATCTCCTGCACCCAGTTGTCCGCGATCTCGATCTGCTCCTCGGTCGGCTCCTCCGGCGCCACCAGGACGTAGGCCGTCCGAAAGATCCGCTCCTCGTCCCTCGCCAGGGGCCCGAGCCCATGAACCTCGATGATGTCGTCGACGGTGAGGACCCGCATCGACTCGGTGCGGATGAGCCGTTTGGAGTCGGGGCGCTTCTCGTTGAACCGCTGCAGCGGGTACAGCACGTCCGCCGAGTAGTCGTGTTCCAGCTTCCCCCGCACCTCCGCTGCCGCCCTGGGATCGATGATCCCTCCGAGCCGAGGGGTGAGGCGCCGGGCGTCCGGCAGGATCGCCGCCTGCACCGCCGGCGCCACCATCGCCTCCCCCGCTGCCGCCGGCCTGCGTGTTCGAAGGGTGGCTCCGCTCGGCGTCGTCACAGGCGGAGATCCCGGCCCAGCAGAGCAGCGCGAGCACACCGATCCAGCGCAACCATCGATTCCTCCTCGGTGTCGGACGCGGAAGGTGCGCGAAAAGTTGATACCCAAAGTATAGGCCGGACGTCCAACCGGACCGGTCCCCCCGGGCGGCAGGTCTAGGCGTCCAGGTGGCGCTTCAGGTCGGCGACGAGGGCGCGGCAGGTGCGGTCCACGATCTCGAACACGCGCACGAAGTCCTCCTCGCCCCCGTAGTAGGGATCCGGCACCTCGCCTCCGTCCGGCTCGGGATCGAAGTCGCGGAAGAGCGTGACGCGCGCCGCTTCTTCCTTCGAGGAGGCGAGGGCGCGGGCGTTGGCGAGGTTGCTCCGATCCATCGCGAGCACGACGTCGCTCACCCGAAGGTCCTCGGCCCGGAGGTGGCGGGCGCGCTGCCCGTCGATCTCGACGCCGCGGGCCCTTGCCGTGGCGCACATGCGCCGGTCCGGCGGCTTGCCCACGTGCCAGTCGCCCGTGCCGGCGGAGGCGATCTCCACGCGGCCGGCGAGGCCCGCCTCCTCCGCGCGCTTGCGCAGGACTCCCTCGGCGAGGGCGCTGCGGCAGATGTTTCCCAGGCAGACGAAGAGCACGCGGTAGGGCCGGTCCATGGCCCAAGAGAGCCATGGATGGCGCCCGTTTTCCAGCCTGCGCGCTGTCGTCGGTTGCGCGCTCAGTGGGGTGGCGGCGCGCCCTCGGGCCGCCCGGCCGGCCGGCGGCCGACCCCCGATCCGTCAGGGCTTGGGCAGGTCGACCTTCATGGAGGCGAGGCCGCGCGTCGCGTCACCGAAGCAGTAGGTCCAGTCGACCGGTTTCTCGCAGCTGACCACCTGCACGAAGCCGTCGGCGGTCTCGATCTGCTCCTCGGTCGGCTCCTCCTCCGTGACGAGGACGAAGGCGACCCGAAGCGTCCGCTCCTCCGCCGTGGCGAGCGGTCTGAGCCCATGGTGCTCGATGATGTCCTCGATCGTCACGGTGCTCAGGGACCGCGCGCGGATGCGGCGCCTTCCGTCGGGTAGCTCCGTGTTCGACTCGACTTCGCGAAGAATGGGGGTCGGCGGCACCTCCTCGGGAGGAACGAGACCCATGAGGTAGAGCTCGAGCGGCGCGTAACGAACGAAGTTCCCGAACCGCCCGAAGTCGTCGACGACGTAGGAGGTGAAGCCGTCGAAATCGGGTTCGCACGGGGGGCGCGCCCCCTCGGGCGCCTCGCAGAACAGCGTCTCCGGATCGAAGCCGCCCAGGATGCCGTTCACGCCGGCGTAATACCAGTGCCCCTGGGAGAAGCCGAGGTCGTTCGAGAGCCAGGCGGCCCAGTGATGGGCGATCTCGTGGAGGGTGGGGCCGGCAGAGCCGTACTTCTGGCTGATGGCGCCCAGCACCCTGCGCGAAGGAGAGCGTTGATCGGCGATCTTCCACTTGCGACCGATGCTCGGCATGGCCTCCCGGTTCACGGTCGTATAGACGCCCACTGCCGGGGGGTACCCGACCTCGGTCATGAAGACGACGAAATCGAACTCGTCGGGGAAGACCTCGTAGAACCGATGCAGCGAATGGAACACGTCCGCGTCGTCGGTCAGATAGAGCTTTCCTCGGATGCCCGCCGCGGCCAGGGGATCGACGATCCCCGCCAGCCGAGGGGTGAGGCGCCGCACGTCCCCCACCGCAGAGCCGCCTGCCCCGCCCTCGCTGCCGGATCCACCGGCGCCGCCCGTCCCTCCCTCACCGTCCCCGCCGCTTCCGCCACCACCGCCCCCGCCGCTGCCGCCAGGCTGCACGGCGGCGGCGCCGTCTCGCTCGACGCCGCCGCCGCAAGCGGAGAGCCCGGCCCAACAGGAAAACGCAAGAAGTGCGATCCGTCGCGACATCTCGTACCTCAAGTCCGCCTGAAGCCGGACGGATCAGTTGATATTCAAACCTTAAAGTCGTCGTCAACGGATCGAGTGTCCGCGCCCCCGGCAGCCCAGCCGCGTATCCGGGCGACTACGGCTCCTCGCCGACCGATCTGTCGGAGACCAGCGGAACGAACGTGGCGCCGACGACGGGGCGGGGGTTTTCGAGGGCCCCGTGCTTCTTCGTGAAGGCGGTCACCTCCTCGGCGCCACCCGGGCCGATCGGCTGCACCAGGACCCCTCCCTCCGCGAGCTGCTCCACGAGCGGCCGCGGGACGCGCGGGGCGGCCGCCGCCACGACGATCGCATCGTAGGGTGCGAGCGGGGGATGGCCGCGCATGCCGTCGCCGTGCACGACCTCGACGTTGTCGATCCCCGCCGCGCGCAGGTTCGCCCGCGCCTGGTCCGCGAGGTCGGCAAACCGCTCGATCGATACGACCCGGCCACAGAGCAGGGAGAGCACCGCCGCCTGGTATCCCAGGCCCGTCCCCACCTCGAGGACGCGGTCACCCTCGGAGAGGTGCAGGGCCTCGCCCATCTGCGCCACCAGCGAGGGCTGGCTCGTGGTCTGTCGGTGCGGGATGGGGATCGGCGCGTCCTCCTGCGCCAAGGGGCGCATGTGAGGCGGGACGAAGAACCTGCGATCCACCGCTGCCATCGCGGCGAGCACCCGCTCGTCGCGCACACCGGCGAGCTGGCTCGCGATCGCCAGTCGGGGTCCGACGGAGTCGTCCATGCATCCAGGGTAGGGAGCTGCGCGGCCACGGGCAGCGAGATCCGGCATGCTCCCTGGCAGCCCGGCACCCGGCCGACGCCGTAAAGGAGATGAAGGTCGTCCGGCCGCGTCGTCGCCCCTGGCATGAGCCCGGGGTCGATCGAAGACGCGTCGCCGCCGACGTCGTAGGATCGCCGGATGCATCCATCGTCACTCGACCTCCCGCCGAGCGCGAGCCCGGCATGGATCAGGGCGCTCCTGCTTCGGCAGGCGGTCGTGCTCCCCATCTTCGCGGCGCTCGTCATCCTCGCGGGCGACGCCTCGGACGCGCTCTGGCGCAGCTTCGGCGAGGAGCTCGAGGCCCTGCAGGCGGGGAGCCTGCCGTTCTACGCGCTCTGGCTGGTGCCGCTGTCGGTCGGCGCCGTCCTCGCGCCGAGAAACTTCCGCGCCCCCTTCGGCCTGTCCGATCGATCGTCCGGCTGGGCGAGCGTCGCCGCGTGGGTCGTCGCCGTGGGCGGAACCGCCTGGCTCTACTGGAACTCGATCGAGGCCGTGGCGCAGGGAGGGCCGCGCTTCGAAAGGCCTGCGACCATCTTCGTCGCGGGAGCCGTGGTGGCGCCCTTCGCGGAGGAGTGGATCTTCCGCGGCGTGCTCTGGAAGGCGCTCGGCGGCGAGGGCTTCGGCCGATCCGGCGAGCTGGTCGCGCTCGCCATGACCTCGATCGCCTTCGGCATGTGGCACCTCCCCTTCTCACCCACGCCGGTCTGGATCCACGGGCTCTTCGGCCTGCTGATGGGGCTCCTGCGGTGGCGCACCGGGAGCCTGCTGCCTTGCACCTTGCTCCACGGCCTCGGCAACGCCATCTCGCTGGTGGCGCGATAGGCGGCGGCGCGTCCGAGCGGCGAACGCCGGGCCGTGCTGCCGCACCCTTGGGCGGAGCCGGCGCAGGCCGGTGAAGGCGAGCAGCCACACGGCGGCGAGCACGGCCGGCGCGAGGATCCGATCGATCGCCTCGATCCCCGACCACCGCAGGTAGTGCAGCTCGTAGAGGCGATCGATCCACGCGGTGTCCGGCCCGCGCTGCGAGACCGACAAATCGAACCGCCCCACGCGCACCTCTGCGCCGCCGGCGAATCGGACCACCCCCTCGCGCTCCTCGAGCAGGACCTCCTCTACGTCGCCGTACCGCGCGGACGCGGACGCCCTGGACGCGGCGCTCCTCGCGATCGCCTCCACCGCGACGCGACCCAGCGGGGAGAGGATCCTGCCGGTGCCCGCATCCGCGAGGAGCGTCCCGTCCTTCCGCGACACCCGGTACACGGGACCCAGCGCGGTCGACCCCAGCTCCCACGCGGTGGTCTCGCCGGCGAACGGCAGGGCAGCGGGAGGGAGGAGCCCCGCGGGATCCAGCGGGCGGTCGTCGAACGCGCGGAGCGGCTCGTAGGCCCCCGCCCACCCGGGCTTGAGGTGGAAGGCGAGCCCGGTCGCCGTCCACACGGCGAGCGGGAGGAGAAGGACGATTCCCAGGAGCGGATGCAGGCGGTTCACCCGTGCCCTGTACCACGGGTGCGGACGCGCGATGGGGAACGTGAACGGCGCTCGTGCGACGGTCGGGAGCGGTCTCGCCCGTCATGTGGTGAACGGTTCAATGTGCGAACTCGACGCTCCGTGATGGGTGTCCGAAGTTTGATCGGCCTTCAGAAAGACCGAGGCGATGCGGTTGTCGATTGCAGTCGAGTGGATTGGCGGAAGGACGGGCCTTCCGCCCGAGAGGAGGAAGGAAACGAGGAACGTTCTCTTTGCAGCGCTCGTCTTCGCCATCCCCGTCGCGGCTCTGGCGGCTCCGCCCCGCCTCCCGGATGACATCCGGGTGCAGAGCTCGCGTCCCTCCAACGTGGAGCGGGTCGAGGTCCCCAAGGTGGACCAGGTCGTCAAGACGGACTCCATCCGCCCCGAGCGCATCCCGGAGGCGGTGAAGCACCTCATCCAGATCGATCTCTGCACCAGCGCGCGGGCCCGCTGCGACTGACGCCGATCCCGGGCGATGCGAGCGGCCGGAGCGGGGCGGGCGCCCTGTGCCCACGACCACCTCCGCGCTCGCCTCGTCCGGGCCCCGGGGCCGCCCCACGACGCAGGGCCCCACCTCGGGCGGCACCGATCGGGGACCGAGCAGCTCCATCCGATACTTCGGGGCGAGCTCCCTGGCCCTCTCGATGTGGCCGTGTCGGATCCCTGGAGCGGCTCCGACGAGTACTCCCGCGAGGTGAAGGGCGTCGACGGGAAGCCTGCCCCGTTCCGCTGCATCAAGAACGGGAGCTACTTCGGGAGGTGGGGCGGAAACCACCTCCTGGCGACCTACTGCATCGTCGACGACGCCTTGGGCGACAACGCCTGCAACGACCGCTGACTCGCCTCCTGCGTGTTCGCGAACCTTCGAGCGCCTCGATGGCGTCGCAAGCACGGTCCATCAGCCGAGCGAGATGTCGAGCACCATCATCACCAGGAAGCCCAGCACCATGCTGAAGGTGGTCGCCCGCTCGATCCTGCCCCTGTGGATCTCCGGGATGATCTCCGCGACGATCACGTAGAGCATGGCGCCTCCCGCGAAGGAGAGGCCCCACGGGAGCAGCGCGTCGCTGGCGATCACCGCGAGGGCGCCCGCGAGCCCTCCGAGCGGCTCGATCAGCCCGGTGAGCATCGCGATCCAGAAGGCCCTTCGGCGGCTGAACCCGTCGCTGATCAAGGCGGCTGCCACCGCGAGCCCCTCGGGGAGGTTCTGGATCCCGATCCCGGTCATCACCGGGATCCCGCTCTCCAGGCCGCCCCCGAACGAGACTCCCACGCTCATCCCCTCGGGGACGTTGTGCAGGGCGATGGCCAGGATGAAGAGCCAGTTCCGGCCCAGGTGGAACGTCGCGCGCCCCTCCGGCCCCTTGATGAAGTGCTCGTGGGGGATCCAGTGGTTGAACGCGCGGATCGTCAGCACCCCGAGGACGAGCCCCATCGCCACCTCGGCCAGGGCGGCGAAGGCGCTCGGCGCCCGCGGGGACACGATCTCCAGCGCCGGGAGGAGCAGCGAGAAGATCGACGCGGCGAGCATCACTCCTGCCGCGAAGGCGAGCATCTCCACCTGAGACCGCTGGGTCCACCGGGAGCGCACGAAGATCAACAGGGCGCCCGCACCGGTGCACAGGCCCGCCAGGAGGCTCCCCAGCACGCCGAAGGCGATCAGGCTCCAGTCGACGGCGCTCATGGGCCATCCCGCGGCGGCGCCAGGCCGACTGTCGAATCGATCTCCTCCACGGATCCTCCGCGCCGCTGCTCATCGCTCCCGGCGAAGGGATCCCTCGGCGATGGTCGAGCGTTTCACGCCTGGCATCCGATCACATGTCCTTGGAGATTGCCAAGCTTGCGACACACCGATGCGGTGGACGCGGCCGGGGATGTAGAGAGTCCCAAGGAGGACAGAGCGGTCTGCAAGTCCGCTCACCTGGGTGAGAAACGGTGCTACAAGGTTCGGCCATGCAGGCAGCCGGAGTCGCGGTCGAAGAACACACCCACCAGCCCCACGATGCGCTGACGATCCTGGCGATCGCCGTCCTCGCCTACGTGGGGGCGACGCTCGCCCACGAGGCGATCGGCCACGGGCTCGCGTGCGGCCTGGCCGGCGGCGAGCTCGTCGGGTACTCCTCCTCGTGGGCCGAGTGCGACAAGGCCGGGATCGGGATCGCGGGGCGGCGATTCATCGAGGCCGCGGGAACCCTGGTCAACCTGGCCGTCGGCTTCGGCGCGCTCCTCGCCGTTCGCCTGCGCAAGGTGCAGGGCGCGCAGGTGCATTGCTTCCTCTGGCTCACCGCCGCCGTCCACCTGTTCATGGGCAGCGGCTACCTCATGGTCGATCCCCTCTTCGGTTTCGGAGACTGGACCGACTTCCTCGAGGGGCTCGAGCCGCGCCTCGCCTGGCGCCTGGGGACGAGCGCGGTGGGGGTGGCGCTCTACCTCGCGACCTTCTTCGCTCTGCGCGGGCCCCTCGATCGGATGCTCGGAGGAACGGAGCGTGCGCGGAAGCGGCAGGCGCGGCTCCTCTGCTGGCTGCCCTACCTCGGCGTCGGCGGCGTGATCCTGACGGGGGCGGCGGCGCTCAACGTCTACGGCCTGAAGTTCACCTTCACGTCTGCGCTGGCGACGCTGGGCGGCACCGCCATGCTCTTCTGGCTGCCGTTGGCGATCGATCGCCCCGAGTCCGAGCCGACGCCTCCCGCGTACGAGATCCAACGCAGCCTCCCGTGGATCGGCGCGGGGAGTGTGGCGCTGCTCTTCCTCTTCGCGGCATTCGGGCCCGGGATTCGCCTCGGCGGCTGAGTCGCGAGCTGCACGGCTCCCGAGCTCGTCGGCGGCGGGGAAGGGCGGGCAGCTTCAGGTTTAGGTCGATCGGCTCCTCAGCAGCGCTCGGTTTTCGGTCTGGGCCTACTTCGGCCGCCGCCGTGATCAGCGCCGCTGCAGGCGGGCCAGCAGGCGCAGCATCTCCATGTAGAGCCAGATCAGCGTCACCATCAGCGCGAAGGCGCCGAACCACTCCATGTACTTGGGCGCGCCGTGGCGGGCGCCGGTCTCGATGAGGTCGAAGTCGAGGACCAGGTTGAACGCCGCCACGCCGACGATGACGAGGCTGAGGCCGATGCCCAGGGGGCTGGCGTCGTGCATGAAGGAGAAGGGCGAGCCGAAGAGGCTGGCGACGATGCTCACCAGGTAGAGGAGGGCGACCGCGCCGGTCGCGATCATCACGCCGCGGCGGAAGGCGGGCGTCGCCTGGAGTACGCCCGTCTTGTAGAGCGCCAGCATGACGAAGCACGCGCCGAAGGTGAGGCCGACCGCCTGGACGGCGATCCCCGGGTAGCGCGCCTCGAACATCGCGGAGATCGCGCCGAGGAAGACGCCCTGGAGGAGGGCGTAGATCGGCGCGGTGTAGGGTGCCCAGGTCCGCTTGAAGATGGTGACGAGCGCCATCACGAACCCGCCGATTCCGCCGACGAGCATGCCGATGCCCACCGCGGGCGCGCCCGGCTCCGCGTACGCCCGGCTCCAGATGGTGAACGCGCCCGCCAGCACGAGGAAGAGGAGGGCCAGGGTGCGGTTGACCGTCCCCTGCACGGTCATCGCCTCGCCCGGTGAGGCGTAGGCGCGGGCGAAGGTGCCCTCCTTGAGGATCGGGTTGCCGGAGCGCATGCGCATGTCGCTCTCTCCTTTCTCGGCCAGGGTGGGGCGGCCGGGCTGCCGACGGTACCACACGCCGCTCCCCCGAAAACGGCGGGGAGGTCGAATCGCTTCCGATCGATCGACCGCCGATCGCCCGATCGCGCCCGCGATCGCGGGACGATCATCATCTTCGTCGGGAGGAGGAGAAGCGATGGCAGACGAGACCCCCACCCCCGAGGCCGGCACCCCCGACGTGGGCTCGATCCCGGTCCAGCTCAGCCGCGAGCCCGCCGATGACTTTCACGCCTTCGTGGACGAGCTGCGGTGGACGCCCGCCCTCGAGGACCCCGACTCCGCCGCCTACGCCGCCGCAGTGGTGCTCTGCCAGCTCGAGCGCCGCCTGACGGGCGAGGAGAAGCGCGGCGAGCTGAACATGAACCTCCCGGTCGAGCTGCGGATCCTCCTGGCGGGCTGCCCGATCGTGGAGGGCGCCCCGGCCCAGCGGATGGACGCCCCCACCTTCCTCGCGGACATCGGCGATCGGCTGGAGACGGAGCCGTCGAGCACGCTGCAGATCGTCTCGGCGGTGTTCACGGCGCTCCGCGACCGGCTCCCGGAGGAGGAGGTCGCCTGGGTCGCGAACCAGCTTCCTCCGGACCTCGCGGATCTCTGGCGCCGGCCCGTGTAGGGATCCGCGGCGGATGGCGGGCGGGCCACACGAGCGTCGGCGCGGCCCCGGAGTTTCCGCCGCGACCGGCGCTCAAGGAGCGTCCACCTCGGCGCCGGACTGGAGGCGGCGGAGGTCCTCGACCGAGCAGGCGAGGAGGATCGCGTCCTTCACCGACTTCACCAGGCGGGTGGGGATCTCCATCGACGATCCGTGGAAGAGAGACTTCTGCGCGCCGAGGAGCTGGGCCGCGTCCTTGCGCAGCTTGACCTCTAGCGACTCGATCCGCCAGTCGCTGGTCAGGTTCAGCCCCGTGACCTCGCCGATGGCGTGTCCATCCGACGAAAGAACCGTCCGACCGTGCATCTCATCGTCCGTCAGGCGCATGCTCGTCCCCCCTCCCCCGAAAGCTAAGCGGTCGGCCTGAGCGCGGCAGCAGGCGCCCGCGCGGAGCGGGGCGGCGAAGAGGAGGCAGCGCCGCAGGGGGTGGATTGGGGGCGGGCGGCCGCGTCGGCAGGGCGTGCACCCGGTCCGGGCCTCGGGTCCGCGCGCCCGGGGTCGCAAGGCCCGAGGAAATCGAATACCTGCTGCGGTTGGGCTCGGGTCCGCGCGCCCGGGGTCGCAAGGGGGATGGTGAGGTCGCGAGCGGCCGCCGGTGCCTCGGGTCCGCGCGCCCGGGGTCGCAAGGCACCTCGAGCGATTCTGCGGCCTCGTGCCGGTCCCCGCGGTCGAATGTCGGGGCGATCTGGCATGCTTCGCCCATGATCCGCCTCACCTACTCGAACCGGACCGAGAAGCTGCTCGACGCCCTCGCGGCGGACCTGTCGGCGGCGGCCGCTTCCGGCAGGAGTCCGTTCGAGCCCGTGCGGGTGGTGGTCCCCAACCGGAACGTTGAGACGTGGCTGCGCCACGGCCTCGCCCGGCGCCTCGGCATCGCCGCCAACCTCGAGGTGCAGCAGCTCCGGCGCTTCGTCGGCGAGCTGCTCCGAAAGACGCTCCCCGACACCAGGCTGGTCGACGGCGAGATCCTCCTCGACCTCGTGCTCTCCTGCCTCCTCGACGAGCGGCGCCTGGAGCACCCCGCCTTCTCCCGCATCCGCTCCTACCTCCACGCCGCGGGGGCCGACGCCGCCGCCCGGGACCTGCGCCGCTACCAGCTCGCCGCGGAGCTCGCCCGGCTCTTCGACGAGTACGGACACTCCCGGCCGGAGATGATCGGCGCGTGGCCCCGGGAGGGGATCCTGGCGGGTACGCCCCAGGAGGAGACGGAAGCCTGGCAGCGAAAGCTGTGGCTCGAGCTCTTCGGCGGGGGCGGGCTCGCCGAGGAGCGGGCGCGCGCGGCGGGGGAGCAGTGGTGGACGCTGCCGCAGCTTCTGGATCGCATCGGCGAGATCGAGCTCGGGAAGGAAAGCGGGCCGATCCACGTGCTGGGGATCTCGTACGTGGCCTCCGCCTTCCACCGAATCTTCGCGAGGCTCGCCCAGGACACCGAGCTCTTCGTGTACGCGCTCAACCCCTGCATGGAGTTCTGGGAGGACGTGGAGGCCTCCCACGAGGCGCGGGCCCGCCTCTCGCGGCGCATCCGCCTCGGCCCCGAGCGGCTGGCGGAGTCGACCGATCCCTTCCACCTCGAAGACGGCGGCGACACCCCCGCGCTCTCGCTCTGGGGCAAGCCCGGCCGCGAGAACGTGCGCCTCCTCAACGAGCTGGCGCAATGCGACTTCCGCGCGGTCTTCGAGGAGCTCGGGGAGGAGCGTCCCTCCCTCCTCCGCCAGCTCCAGCAGGACATCCTCGTCCGCGAGCCGGAGCGAAAGGCGCCGGACCCTTCGTTCGACTTTCGCGGCGACGACAGCGTGCGCATCCTCGCCTGCCCCGGGGTACGGCGCGAGGTGGAGACCATCGCCGAATCGATCTGGGAGCTGGTCCACCGGGACGCGGTGCGCGGCGGCGGCGAGCCGCTGCGCTTCAACGACATCGCCGTGCTGGTGGCCGGCGCCGATCCCGAGGCGTACTTCACGCACCTGGCGGCGGTCTTCGAGGAGACCTGGGGGATCCCGTTCAACCGCACCGGCACGTCGTTCCGCGCCGAGAGCCGGATCGCCGAGGCGGTCGATCTCCTCCTGGGGCTGCCGGGAGGCCGGGCGACCCGCGCCGAGGTGCTGGACTTCGTCACCCACCCCAACGGCATCGCGGCGCATCCCGACGCGGATCCGGCGGAGTGGGCGCGGTGGTGCGAGCGCCTCGGCATCGTCCGCGGGCACGATCGGGAGGACCTCGCCGACAGCTACGTCGAGGACGACCTCCTCTCGTGGGATCAGGGCCTGCGGCGCATGGCGCTGGGCGCGTTCCTGGAAGGTGAGGAGGCCTTCGATGTCGGCCCCTCCTCCTACCTCCCGGCGTCGCTCCCCGACGACGCCCTCGCCTCGTTCGGTGCGTCGATCCGCCGGCTCCTCGACGACGTCGAGGGCGCCAGGAGCCGCCGCCTGCCGACCGCGGAGTGGGCGCGGGTCTTCGCAGAGATGGCGGAGCGCCACGTGGTGCCCAGGGGCGAGGCCGAGGAGCGGGACCTCGATCGGGCGCTGCGGGCGCTCCGCGGGATCGGCGACCTGGGCCTGGGAGGGGCCGAGGTCGGCTACCCGCTCGCGCTCCAGCTCGCCCGACGCGCCCTGCAGGGGATCGGCGGCGCCAAGGGGCAGTACCTCGCCGGCGGCGTCGTCGTCTCCACCCTGCAGCCGATGCGGGCCATCCCCTTCCGCGCGATCTTCGTGGCGGGGCTGGGGGAGGGGAGGTTCCCGGCGGCCGATCGCCTCGACCACCTCGACCTCCGCCTCGCGCGCCCCCGGGTGGGAGACGTCTCCCAGCGCGAGGGCGACCAGTACATGTTCCTGGAGGCGATCCTCTGCGCGCGCGAGCACCTCTTCCTCTCGTACGTGGCGCGGGATCAGCTCACCGGAGAGTCGCTCCGCCCTTCGACGGTGCTGGCGGAGCTCGAGCGGATGCTGGTGCGCGGGTATGGCGCGAGCGATCTCGTCCGGGAGATCCCCTTGCGCCGCTTCGACGCGCCGGCGCCTTTCGCTTCGCCGCAAGCGATGCGGGAGGCTCGCACGGTGGCGCTGCGGGAGGACCTCCGGCGCCGGCTCCCGGCGGGCGGCGGCATCCCCGGGCTGGACGAGATCCTGGCGGCGCTGGCGCCCGGGAGCCGGGATGCCCTCGCGGATCACCTGGGGATCGACGGGAGGCGAGGGAACGGGGCCGGCACGATCGCCTCGCCCCTGCAGCCGGACGGCCGGGCCGTCTCCATCTCCCTGCGGCAGCTCCGGGGCTTCCTCGAATGCCCGGCCCAGGGGAGCGCCGAGATCCTCCTGGGGCTGCGCCGGGATGAGGAGGGCGGGGTGGAGTCGGTGGAGGACGAGTCGTTCGACGTGCCTCGGCTCGCCGCGAGCATCATGCTCCGGGACGTCTTCCTCGGCGTGGCCCGGGAGGCGACGGGGCCCTTGGAGGCGGAGCGGATCCGCGCGAGGTGGGAGGAGGCGGCGAGGGAGGCGAGGCTCGGCGGTCGGTTCCCGCTGGGGATCTTCGCCGACGCCGCCCGGGACGAACACCTGCTCGAGCTCGAGGCGTGGAGGGAGACGGCCAACGCCATCGCAGGGGATGCGGCGGCGGGGCTCGAGGTGGTGCGCTTCGGTCCCGCGGTGGTGGAGGACGAGAGCGATCGGGTCGTCGATCGGATCGCGCTCGAGGTCCGGCGGCCGGACGGGCGCAAACTGGCGGTCGAGCTCCACGGCGCCACGGAGCCGCTCCTCGGCGACGGAAGGCACGTCCTGGTGCTCGCGACGCCGAAGAAGGCCGAGACGGTGGCGAGGCAGAAGTTCGGGCTGCGGGGATGGCTGACCCACCTCGCGCTCGCCGCGTCCGGGGTCGTCGGAGGAGGTGCGACCCGCACGGTGCACTTCTGCCCCGCCGCCGACGGGAAGACGATGAAGCCGATGGTGCTCGCGGCGATCGGGCAGGACGAGGCCCTCGCCACCTTGCGGATCCTCGTCGGGGATCTGCTGGGCTCGATCCACGACTATCTGCTCCCCTGCGAGGCGGTATTCGCCGCGAAATTCTCCAGGAGTCCGTCGGCGGTGGAGGAGAAGATCCAGGAGTTGCGCAGCCCGTTCAAGACCTGCTCAAGCCTGTATGGACCCCTGCGCGGCGTCATCGATTTTCCCGTGCCCGACGGCGCCAACGAGCTGGTGGAGCGACGCTTCGGCCCCTACTTCGCGGCGCAGTCGGAGCCCGCTCGAAAGCGAGGGAAGCGATGAGGCTTCGCCATCCCAAGCCCGAAATCCTCCGCGAGATCCCCAAGGATCGCCACGCGGTGATCGAGGCCTCGGCGGGGACAGGGAAGACCTACACCCTCGAGCATCTGGTGGTGGATCTCCTCCTCACAACCGACGTGACCATCGCGAACATCCTCGTGGTCACGTTCACCGAGCGGGCCACCGGCGAGCTGCGGCAGCGGGTCCGGTCGATCCTGCAGCACCTCCTCGACCTGCGAGAGGAGACGCCCGGCGCGCCCGATCTGCCGGACGAGGCCTGCTGGATCCTGGACGACGCCGCGAGGGCCCGCCTGGAGCGCGCGCTGCGGCAGTTCGACACCGCGACCATCTCCACGATCCACGGCTTCTGCCGGCGGATCCTCACCGAGCACGCCTTCGCCAACCAGCGCCTCTTCGCCGAGAAGAACGTCGACGGTCGGGAGGCCTTCGAGGTGGCGTTCCTGGACGTCGTCCGCGACACCCTCGCCGTGGATCCCACGCTTCGGCCGCTCTTCGAACGCTGGCTCTCGAAGCGGAGCCTCTCCGCGCTGGAGGATTTGCTCTATGAGGCCATGCGCGAGCGCGCCGAGCTGCGACCCTTCTTCGACGGCGACGCCTCGCAGGATCTCGCGGCGATCGACGAGGGCCGCGCCGCCCTCGAGGCGCTGGCGGTGCAGCGCTTCCTGCCCGTGGTGCGGGAGAGGCTGGCGCGGCGGAAGCGGGAGCAGGGGCTCTTCGACTTCGACGACATGCTCACCCTGGTGCGGGAGAACCTGCGCGGGGCGCATGGCGAGGCGCTGGCGCGGATCCTGCGGGGCCGGTACGCCTACGCGCTCATCGATGAGTTCCAAGACACCGACGAGGTCCAGTGGGAGATCTTCCGGCGGATCTTCTTCGAGAGCGGGGGGGCGAACCGCCTCTACCTCATCGGCGATCCGAAGCAGGCCATCTACCGCTTCCGCGGCGCCGACGTGGAGACCTACCTCGAGGCGAAGCGGGAAATTCTCGAGGCCGGCGGGGCCAGGGTCGCCCTCCGGGCGAACTTCCGCTCCACGTCCGGCTTGATCGACGGGTACAACCGGATCCTCGACCAGCGGGCGGATCCCCCGTTCTTCACCAGCGGTGGCATCGACTACCGGGAGCCGGTCTCCAGCGGCAAGCCGGAGCTCCGGCTGGTGGACGCCGAGGGGCGCGACGCCGCGCCGGTGCACGTCTTCGAGATGCACCTGGGCAGGTCCGGAAACGGCGGGGTTCGCAAGGGGCAGGACTACGTGCTGCCGCCGCTCGGCGCCCGGATCGCCAGGGAGATCCGGGCGATCACCGATCCGGTCGCGCCGGCGCTCCGCTTCTGCGACGGCGAGTCGCCGGAGCCGGGCCGCATCGACCACCGGGACATCTACATCCTCTGTCGCAACTCGAGCGAGGGGGTGCAGATCGGCAGGCAGCTCCGGGCCGTCGGCGTCCCCCACGCCTTCTACAAGCAGGACGGGCTGCTCCAGACGCCGGAGGCGGTGGCGCTCCACGACCTCCTCGCGGCCATCGCGGATCCCGACGATCGCTCGAAGCGGCTGCGCGCCTTCCTCTCGCCCTTCTTCGAGCTGCGGCTGCGCGATCTTCCCCAGGTGCTGGAGCTCCCGGGCACCGACCCGTTGATGGAGAAGCTGGCGAGCTGGAAGCGGGACGCCGACGAGCGCCGCTTCGAGCGGCTCTTCTCCCGGATCCTGGACGAGAGCGGCCTCATCCGCCGCCTCATCCTCTCGGATCGGGGCGACCGGGAGCTGACCAACTACCTCCACCTCGTCGAGCTCCTCCACGAGGCGGTGGGCGCCTCCTGCAGGACCCTCCCGGAGCTGGTCCGGCTCCTCGACCGGTGGATCAGGAAGGAGACCAAGCCGGAGAACGAGGAGGGGAACCAGCAGCGCCTAGAGAGCGATCGCAACGCCGTGCAGATCATGACCATGCACGCGTCGAAGGGGCTGGAGGCGAAGGTCGTCTTCCTGGCGGGCGGCCTGACCGCCTCTCGCGGACGCACGGTGGCCAAGGAGCTGCAGATCACCAGCTTCCACGGCGCAGAGGGCGAGCGCCTCGCGTGGATCGGCGACGCGCCTGCGGAGGTGAAGGAGCAGGCGAAGCAGGAGGAGCGCTGGGAGGATCAGCGCCTGCTCTACGTGGCCCTCACCCGGGCGAAGGCCCGCCTCTACCTGCCGATGTACTTCGGCCCCGACGGTGCGGGCGGCGTCGTCGACGGGTGCTACCGCGCGGTGGACGAGCGCCTGCACGCCCTGGATCGGGACCCCGGCCTCGAGGCGGCGGGCTTCGGCCGCGAGGCGATCCCGATGTCGCCGCCGGAGGAGCGGGGCAACCATGCCACCGCCCTGGAGGGGTGGGAGCCGTCGGCCGCGGTCCTGGATGCCGGGGCGGATCGGGCGAAAGAAGCGGCGGTGCTCGTGGAGGGGAGGCGGGGCAACCGCATCACCTCCTACACCCAGATGAAGTCCGGCGCGCCCGCCGCCGCCGAGCCGGATCCGGATCGGGACGACTTCGCCGCCGACCGGGGCCGGGCGCCGCCACTCCCTCCGGACGAGCTCCCGGGCGGCGCCGCGACCGGCATCTTCCTCCACGAGGTGCTGGCGAAGGTCGAACCCGGCCTCGTCTGCGGCGCGGGCTCTCCCGAGGCGCTCCGCGCGATCCCGAAGGTC
The DNA here is from genome assembly GCA_035565615.1 of Vulgatibacter sp. Classification (GTDB taxonomy): domain Bacteria; phylum Myxococcota; class Myxococcia; order Myxococcales; family Vulgatibacteraceae; genus Vulgatibacter. Next base: position 20,325 of record DATMSB010000053.1, read on the forward strand.
GAGAACCTGCTGCGCACCGAGGCGGCGCGAGGCGGCATCGAGCCCGGGCACCTCGATCACGCCGCCCGGCTCGTCCACCTGGCGCTCACCTCCCGGACGGACCTGCACGGCGGGAGGACGCTCGCCGGGATCGGCACCGCCCCCAGGCTCCTGCGGGAGATGGAGTTCCTCTTCCCGATCCCGGAGGCGGCCCATCCCCGCCTCGGCGAGGGGCCGCCCACCTCCGCGCTGCAGATCCGGCGGGGCTTCGTGAAGGGCTTCGTCGACTTCCTCTTCGAGCACGAGGGCCTCGCCTACTTCGGCGACTGGAAGAGCGACGTGCTCCCCCGCTACGACGCCCCCGCCCTCGCCGAGAGGACCGAGGCCGCCTACGGCCTCCAGGCTCGGCTCTACTCGATCGCCATGGTGAAGATGCTCGGGATCCGGGGCGAGGCGGACTTCGAGGCGCGGTTCGGCGGGTTCCTCTACGTGTACCTGCGCGGGCTGCGCCCGGGAGGCGACGGGATCCACATCGAGCGCCCGACGTGGGCCCGGATCCTCTCCTGGGAGGCGGAGCTGCTCGAGCGCAACGATCTGGAGGGCGCGGCGTGAGGACGAGGTTCGAAGAGCGCATCCCTCCCGAGCTGCGGGAGGCCGCCGCCAGGGGCTGGGACCTCGACGACGGCGACCTCTTCGTGGCCGACGAGCTCGTGCGCCTGGAGCCCGGGCTGGATTCGCGACGGGCGCGGGCCCTCCACTTCCTCGTCGCAGCGGTGTGCGTGAACCAGCGCCGGGGGAGCACGAGGCTGCCGCTCGCCGACGGGACGCTGCAGCGGATCCTGGACGAGCTGGGCGCCAGCGCCGCGGATCGCGAGGCGCTCGGGCGCGTCCTGGAGGGCGCGAGGGCCGGCGGGGATCGCCCCCTCGCGATCCTCGGCGCGGTCGGCGAGCGAAAGCCCCTGCTGCTGGACGACGAGCACCTCTACGTGCACCGGATGTGGCACCACGAGGAGAGCCTGGGCGATGCACTGCGGGCGAGGATGGCCCTGGACGCGGAGCTGCCCGAGCCGGCGCTCCTCGAGCGCACCATGGCGGAGATGCTCGAGCGGGTCCCCGCGCCGAAGGGCGCGCCGATCCGCCTGTCGGAGGAGCAGCGTGAGGCGGTCCTCACCGCCCTGCGACTGCCGCTCGCGGTGATCTCCGGCGGCCCCGGGACGGGCAAGACCTCGATCGTGGCGTCGATCCTGCGGATGCTCATCCGGCTGGGGACGCCGGTGGAGCAGATCGCCCTGGCGGCCCCTACGGGCAAGGCCGCCCACCGCATGGCGGAGTCCATCCTGGGTTACCTCGGCGCCATCCCCAAGCCGGAGGCGGCGGATCGGAGCCTGGCCGCGGCGTGCCCGGAGCCGCGGACGCTCCACCGCCTGCTGGGCTACTCGCCCGGGACGGGCCGATTCGCCCACCACGAGCGCAACCCGCTCCCGGAGCGGGTGGTGATCGTGGACGAGGCGTCGATGATCGATCTCCAGCTCATGGATCGCCTGCTGCGCTCGTTGCGGCCCGACGCCAGGCTCGTGCTCCTCGGCGACGCCGAGCAGCTCCCCTCGGTGGACGCGGGCGCCGTGCTGCGCGACCTCCTCCCGCCCCCCGGCGCGACGGACGCGCGGTCGAGGTTCGCCTCGCGGCTGACCAGGAGCTACCGGATGGATCCGTCGGATCCCGCCGGCCGCAACATCCTCGCGGTCGCCCGGGCGATCAACGGGGGGAGCGGCGCCGGGCTCTTCGAGGGAGACGAGCCGATCCGCATCCACGCCGACGTGGGCGCGCTGGAGTTCCAGGGGGTCGAGCTGGTCGAGCCGGAATCCGCGGCGCGCGGAGGCTCGCTGGAGGCGTTCGTCGACCACTGGGATTGCGTGCGGGTGAGGGGCCTTCCCGGCTTCGCGGAGCTGGTGAAGCGGGAGTACGTGCACGCGGACGGCGCGTTCCTCCCCGACGACGAGGCGGCGCTGTCGAGCCTCTTCCGCCACTTCGAGGAGCAGCGCATCCTCTGCGTCACCCGAGGCGACCACCTGCCCACCGGCGCGGAGGCGCTGAACCTGGCCCTCCACCGCAAGGCCCTCGCCCGCCTGGGCGGAGGCCACCGCGAGGGCACCTTCCTCCCGGGCGAACCCGTGATCCTGCAGCGCAACGACTACGGCCGCGGTCTCTTCAACGGCGATCAGGGCCTGGTCTTGCGGGTGCGCGGCGCGAGCGACGCCGCCCACCGGTTCCAGGTGGTCTTCCGCCGGGCGGGGGGCTACGCGATCTTCGGGCTCGACGGCCTGCGGGCGCACCTGCGGCACGCGTACGCCATGACCGTGCACAAGGCGCAGGGGTCGGAGTTCGATCGGATCGCGCTGATCCTCCCCGAGGCCCCGTTGCCCCTGCTCACCCGGGAGCTCGTCTACACCGCCCTCACCCGCAGCCGAAAGAGCGCGGTGATCGTGGGCGCCCGGGCGGTCCTCGAGAGCGGCGTCGTCAACCGCCTAGAGCGCCACTGCGGCATCGCGGCCCGGATCGCGTAGGGCCCCTTGAGGCCAGGACGCCCGGATGGGTCCGCCTGGGAAGCGCGGGAAGGCGCGGAAGGCGCGGGAGGCGGCCGTGAGGTGCCGGCCGCCTCGCCTCGGGCCTACTTGCCGCCCGCCTTGCCCCTCATCGCCGGCGCGGCGTCCAGGGCGTACTCGACGATGGGGCCGAGGCCCATGGAGCCGACCTGCTCCGAGACGATCTCCGGATCGCCGACGAGCACGATCTGCATCATCGACGGATCGAGGTAGCGGCGGGCGGCGGCCTGGACCGTCTCCGGCGTCGCGGCCTCGTAGCCCTCGACCAGCCGCTCGAACCTGTCGAGGGGGAGGTCGTACCAGAAGAGGCTCGCGGCGGCGTAGGCGAGGCCGCCCACCGTCTCGAAGGATCCGGGGAGCGAGCGGATGCGCCCCTCCCGCGCGGCCTCGAGCTCGTCCTCGGAGATGGGCCGCGTATCGAGGTCGTGCATCTCCTTCATGAACTCGGCGATGGCGGCGCCGGTGACGTCGGCGCGGACCGCGCTGGACGCGACGATGGGGCCCACGCCCAGGCGGGAGTCCACGTACGACCTCGCGCCGTAGGTGTAGCCCTTGTCCTCCCGCAGGTTCATGTTGAGCCGGCTGCCGAAGGTGCCGCCGAAGACCATGCTGGCGAGGTTGAGGTCGAACTCGTCGGGATCGCCCACCGCGATCGCGGGGCGGCCCATCATGATCACGGTCTGGGAGAGGCCCGGCTTGGGCACCACCACGACGCGGGCGCGGGCAGCGACCTCGGGCGCCTTCGGCACCTGGGGCGCCACGGCCTTGCCCTTCCAGCTCCCGAACGAGGTCTGGGCCAGTTCGCGGGCGCGCTCGGCGGTGATGTCCCCGGCGAAGACGATGGCCGCCGCCTTGGGGCCCGCCGCGCGCTCGTAGAAGCGCTTTGCGTCGGCCACCTGGAGGCGGGCCACGCTCGCCGGCGTCCCCGAACCCAGCCTGCCGTAGGGGTGGTGCGCGCCGAAGGCGGCGGCGGCGAAGGCCTCGCCCGCGAGGTAGCGGGGGTTGCCCACCTGGGCGGCGAGGTTGGCGAGCTGCTGCTTCTTGCGCAGCTCGAACGACGCGCGCTCGAGCCGGGGACGCTGCACGATGTCGGCGAGGAGCGACATCGCCTCCTCGAGGTTGCGGGTCAACACTTGCGTCCCCACCAGGGCGCCGTCCTCGGTCACGGAGACGCTCGCGCTCGTGCCGATGTCCGCGAAGGCGTCGTCGAGCGCGACGGCGTCCCGCTTGCCGGCGCCCTCGAGGAGGAGCTGGTAGGTGAGCTGGGCGAGGCCCTCCTTGCCCTCGGGATCCGCGGCGGAGCCCGCCCGCAGCGCCACGCCCACCGACACGATGGGCAGCTCGTGCCGCTCGCTCACCAGCACCTGGAGCCCGTTGGGCAGCTCGAAGCGCTCGAACCTGGGCGTCACCAGCTCGGGGGGCTCCCCCGGAGCGGGCGGGGTGGCCCGCCAGGCCTCGGGATCCGCGAGGGGCGCGGCGTCGGGGACGGTCTGGCTCGCCGCGCAGCCGGCGGCGAGGAAGGCGGTCGCCGCGAGCGCGGCGGCGAAGGGGAGGCTGCGGCGCATCTTCGCTCCTTCGTGAATAGTGTCTGGCTTGATTTCCGTGAGTGAGAGGCTGTCCATGGCCTAGCGCCCTCCCTTCCCGGCCGATGCAGCCGGCGCGGGGGCGGCCTCGGCGCCGCCCGCGGCGACCGGCGTGGCGTGGAGGATCACCCGCCGGTCGGGATCGAGCACCGTGCGGGCGAAGGCCTGCACGTCGGCGCTGGTGACCGCCTCGTACCGCTCGAGGTCCCACTCGGTCTTCCCCGGATCGCCCAGGAAGTGGTTGTAGGACTGGAGCTGATCGGCCTTGCCGCCGAAGCCGCCCACCGACTGGAGGCCGGCGACCGCCCCGGTCTCGATCTTGTTGCGGGCCTGGCGCACCTCGCGGGCGCTGAGCCCCCTGGCGCGGACCTCTTCGAGCACCGCGTCGATCTCCGCGAGGAGCGCGTCGGTGGAGACCCCTGGCCGGGCGACGGCGTCCACGACGAAGACGGACTGGGCGCCGAGGCTCTGCTGCCACGCGCTCACGCTCTGGGCGAGCTGCTTCTCCCGCACCAGGCGCTTGTACAGCCGGCTCGACTTGCCGCCGCTGAGGGCGATCGCGAGCACGTCGGCCTCGGCGTCGCCCGGCTGGAAGACAGCGGGCGAGTGCCAGGCGACCCGCACCTTGGGGAGCGTGGCCACCCGCTCGTCCACCCGCAGCTCCACGGCGGAGGCCAGCTCCACCGGCGCGACCGCGGGGGGCTCGGGCTTCGGCCGCGAGGGCAGGGTCCCGAAGTACTTCTCGATCGTCTCCCGGATGGTCGCGGGATCGAAGTCGCCCACCACTGCGAGGGTCGCGTTGGACGGCGCGTAATACGTCTCGAAGAAGGAGCGGACGTCGTCGAGCGTGGCGGCGTCCAGATCCTCCATCGAGCCGATCACGCTGCCGTAGTAGGGATGAGGCGCGGGGAAGAGCGTCTGCCACGCCGCCTCGTTGGCGAGGCCGTAGGGCGCGGCGTCGGTGCGCTCCCGGCGCTCGTTCTTCACCACCTCCTGCTGCCTCGCCAGCTTCTCCGGCGTGAGGGTGTCGAGGAGGAAGCCCATCCGATCGCCCTCGAGCCAGAGGGCGGTCTCGAGGTGGTGGGACGGCACCGTCTGGAAGTAGTTGGTGCGATCGAAGTTGGTGGTGCCGTTAAGCCCGGTCGCCCCCAGGTTCTGCAGCATGCTGATGTGGACGTCGTCGTCCACGTTGCGCGAGCCCTGGAACATCATGTGCTCGAAGAGGTGCGCGAAGCCGGTGCGCCCCGGCTGCTCGTGGAACGCGCCCACGTGGTACCAGAGGTTCACCGCCACGATGGGCAGCCGGTGATCCTCGGAGAGGATCACCTCGAGGCCGTTGTCGAGGCGGTACTTGGTGAACGGGATCGTGATCGGGCCGTCGTCGTCGCCCGGGACTGGGGCCGGCGTCGGCGCAGCCGGAGCGGGCGCCGGGGCGGGCGCCAGCTCGGCGAGTGCGAGGGACGGCGTCGCCGCCAGCAAGGCGGCGAGGACGAGGGAGCGCATCGGATGGTCCTCCTTCGGGCTCGGGGGCGCCCGGTCGTACCATGGGGCGGCGCAACATTGAACCGGCAGTTTCCATTCCTGCGACCGGTCGATCGCGAGGCGGCCGGCGCCGCCCGCCCGGCCGCCCGCGGGCCCGGCGACGGCTCACTTCGTCCGCCAACCTGCTCCGGCCTGGCTCCGCTTCCTCGCCCGCGCCCGCCGGATCAGCTTCGACGCGATCCAGCCGCCCACGATCGCGATCAGCAGCACGAGGCTGCCGGCGCCCGCCACCTGGGACGCCTTCTCCCAGGCGGTGCCCGCCGCCCAGCCCAGAGCCACGAAGGCCGCTCCCCACAGGGCCCCCGCCAGCACGCTCGCCGGGAGGAACCTGCCGTAGTGCATCCGGGCCATGCCGCAGGCGCCCGGGATGATGACGCGGACGCCCGAGGTGAACCTCCCGAGCACCACCGCCCAGACGCCCCAGCGGGCGAGGAAGCCGCGTGCCTTGTGGAAGTGCTTGCGATCGAGCCACCGCCCCGGCCTCGTCCCCAGGAGCCAGGGCCCGACCCACCTGCCCATCCAGTAGCCCACCGAGTCGCCGCCCATCGCGCCGATCGCGGCGGCGATCGCCATGGGGAGGAAGTCCGCGTTCCCGTAGAAGACGAGGACGCCGCCGAGGATCGTCACCACCTCGCCGGGGATCACGAAGCCGAGCAGGAGCGGCCCCTCCAGGAACGCGGTACCGAGCACGATGAGGTAGGCGAGGGGCGCGTGGAATCGCAGCAGCGTCTGCTCGAGCCACTCGGTCAAGGCCGCGCCTCCCCCTCGTGGTATCGGGAGAGCACGCGGCCCGCCCAGCGCTGGAAGCGATCGCCGTACACGAAGAAGACGGGGGTCACGAAGAGCGTCAGGGTCTGGGAGAAGAGCAGACCGCCCACCACCGCGAGGCCGAGGGGCCGCCTCGACTCCGCCCCGGCCCCCCACGCCAGCGCGATCGGGAGGGCCCCCACCAGCGCCGCCACCGTCGTCATCATGATGGGGCGAAAGCGGATCAGGCAGGCGCGGTGGATCGCCTCCCGGGTGGACAGCTCCTCCTTCTCCGCCTCGAGGGCGAAGTCGATCATCATGATGCCGTTCTTCTTCACCAGGCCGATCAGCATGATCACGCCCACGAACGCGTAGACGTTCAACTCCTCGCCGAACGCGAGGAGGGTGAGCAGCGCGCCGAAGCCGGCGAAGGGCAGGGCGGTGAGGATGGTGACGGGGTGGACGAAGCTCTCGTAGAGGATCCCGAGGACGATGTAGATCACCAGGATCGCCGCGATCAGCAGGTAGCCCAGGCCCCGGAACGAGGATTGGAACGCCTCCGCGGTCCCCTGAAACCGGGTGCTGATCGTGGGAGGGAGGACGGGCGCCACCGCCTCCTGGATCGTGCCCACCACGTCGCCGAGGGCCACCCCGGGCGGGAGGTTGAACGAGATCGTCACCGCCGGGAGCTGCCCGGCGTGGTTCACCGAGAGCGGCCCCACCGTCCGCTCCATCCGCGCCACCGCGTCGAGGGGCACGAGGGCGCCGCTCCCCGCCTGCACGTAGAGGAGCGACAGCGAGGCGGGATCGAGCTGGAACCTCGGCTCCACCTCGATGATCACCTGGTAGGTGTTGGTGGAGGTGTAGATGTACGAGATCTGCCGGGATCCGTAGGCGTCGTAGAGCGTGTTCTCGATCTGCGCCATGGTGAGGCCGAGGGCGGACGCCTTGTCTCGATCCACCGTCAGGGTGATCTGCGGGTTCTTCAGGCGCAGATCGCTGGTGACGTCCCGGAGCTGCGGCAAGGCCCGGATCCGCTCCTCGGCGGCCTGGGCGGCGGCGTAGAGCTGATCCTTGTCGGTCCCCTGCAGCGTGTACTGGTACTGGCTCCGGGTGAGGACGCCGGTGAGGGGCACCGGCGGCGGCACCTGGGGAAAGGAGTCGATCCCGACGACGCCCATCAGCTTGGGCCGGAGCGCGGTGACGATCTCGTCCGCCGAGCGGGACCGCTCCGACCGTGGCACGAGCCGCACGAAGATGATGCCGGAGTTCGGCGCCTGCCCGGTCACCGCCCCCACCGTCGACATCAGGGACTCGACCCCCGGCTCCTCGGAGATGACGTCCGCGAGGGCCTGCTGGTGCGCAGACATCGCCTCGAAGGAGATCCCCTCCCGCCCCTCGGTGAAGACGAAGATCTGCCCCGCGTCCTCGGTGGGGAGGAAGCCCTTGGGGATCCAGGCGAAGAGCAGCAGGGTGAGGACGAGGACGATCGCCGACACCAGGAGCACCCCCAGCCGGTGGCGCAGGTTCCAGGCGAGGGCCCGATCGTAGACGCGCAGCGCCCCGTCGAAGATCCGCTCGGACCAGGCGTAGAGGCGGTTCGGCGGCCTCTTCCGCACCCGGAGGAAGCGGCTCGAGAGCATCGGGGTGAGGCTGAGCGACACCACCCCCGAGATCAGGATCGCCACGCCGATCGTCACCGCGAACTCGCGGAACAGCCGCCCCACCACGCCGCCCATGAAGAGCAGGGGAATGAAGACCGCGGCGAGGGAGAGCGTCATCGAGACGATCGTGAAGGTGATCTCCTTGGAGCCGACGAGCGCCGCTTCCAGGGGTCTGCGCCCCATCTCCAGGTGCCGGACGATGTTCTCCAGCATCACGATGGCGTCGTCGATGACGAAGCCGATCGAGAGGGTGAGGGCCATCAGCGAGAGGTTGTCCAGGCTGTAGCCCAGCAGGTACATCACCGCGAAGGTGCCGACGATCGAGAAGGGCAGGGCCAGGCTGGGGATGATCGTGGCGGAGAGGTTCCGCAGGAAGAGGAAGATCACCAGCACGACCAGGATCAGCGCGACGACGAGGGTGGTCTTCACGTCGTTCACCGAGGCCCGGATGCTGTCGGCGCGGTCGTAGAGCAGGTGGATCGAGACCGACGCCGGGATCTCCTCGCGAAATGTGGGCAACAGCCGGCGAACCGCGTCCGAGACCGCCACGGTGTTGGTGCCGGGCTGCCGCTGGACGGCGAGGACCACCGAGCGGTCGCGGTTGAACCACGCCGCCGTCTTGTCGTTCTCGACGCTGTCGACGACCTTCCCGAGCGCCTCGAGGCGCACGGGGCTCCCATCCCGCCAGGCCACGATCAGCGGCCGGTAGGCCTCCGCCCGGAAGAGCTGGCCCTCGGACTCCAGGGTGAACGCGGTGTCGGCTCCCCAGAGCACGCCGCTCGGCAGGTTCACGTTCGCCGCCTGCACCGCCCGGGAGACCTCGTCGATGCCGACGCCCCGGGTGGCGAGCTCGTTGGGGTCGACGCGCACCCGCACGGCGTACTTCTGGCTGCCGAAGACCTGCACCTGCGCGACGCCGCTCACCATCGAGATCCGCTGGGCCATCAGCGTCTCGGCGTACTCGTCGATCTCCGCCAGGGGCAGGGTGGGGGAGGTGAGGGCCAGGTAGAGGATCGGCTGATCCGCCGGGTTCACCTTGCGGTACGTCGGCGGGCTCGGCAGCGTCGGTGGCAGCAGCCGCTGGGCGGCGTTGATGGCGGCCTGCACGTCCTGCGCGGCGGCGTCGATGCTGCGATCGAGCGCGAACTGCAGCGTGATCTGGGTGTTGCCGAGGGTGCTGGAGGACGTCATCTGGTCCAGCCCCTGGATCGCCGTGAACTGCTGCTCGAGCGGGGTGGCCACCGACGCCGCCATGGTGTCCGGGTTCGCGCCGGGGAGCGCGGCGGTGACGACCAGGGTGGGGAAGTCCACGTTCGGCAGATCGCTGACCGGCAGCAGGCGATAGGCGGCGACGCCGAAGATCAGGATCGCCAGCATCACCAGCGTCGTCATCACCGGCCGGACGATGAAGAGCCGGGAGACGTTCATGGCGCCGGGGCACGAGGAGGCTCGCGTACCTCGACCTCGATGCCGGGCTGCAGGCGGAGGTGGCCGTCGGTCACCACGAGCTCGCCGGCCTGGACGCCCTTCGCGATCACCGTGCGATCCCCGAACGCGGGCCCCGTCTCCACCGGGCGTACGTCCGCCTTGTGCTCGCGGTCGACCACGAAGACGTAGAGCCCCTGCTGGCCGGTCTGCACCGCCGCGGAGGGCACGACCACCGCGTCGGGAATGTGCCCGACCACCAGGGTGACGTCGACGAACTGCCCCGGCCAGAGCGCCTCGTCCTCGTTGGGAAAGGTCCCCTTGAGGAGGATCGTGCCGGTGGCCACGTCCACCGCGTTGTCGATGAAGGTGAGCTTGCCGCGATGCGCGCCCTTCGCGCCCGTGCGGGGCCGGGCGATCACCTCGAGCTCCCCCTTCTCGTCGGCCTCGCGGATCTCGTTGAGCCAGTCGCCCGGGACGGAGAACGAGACGTAGATCGGCGCGATCTGCCGGATCGAGACCATGGCGAGCGTGTCGTTGGCCTTGATCTGGTCGCCGACGTGGACGTTGAGCGAGCCGGTCTTCCCGGCGATCGGGGCCGCGATCTCCGCGAAGCCCAGGTTGATCTCGGCCTCCCGCACCGCGGCCTCGTCGGCGGTGACCGCCTCCCGGGCGGACTTCAGGGCGGTGCGCCTCGACTCCGCGTCCAGCCGCGAGACGGCTCCCTTCTTCGCGAGGTCGGTGTACCGCTCCGCCTCGCTGGCGGCGAAGGCCGCCTGGGCGCGGTTGCGGCGGAGGGACGCCCGTGCCGCGTCGAGCGCCTCCTCGAGGGATCTGCGATCGAGGACGAAGAGCGTGTCCCCGGCCTCGACGTCCTGCCCCTCCTCGAAGAGGATCGACTCCAGTTGGGCGGTGACCTGGGAGCGGATCTCGACGGTGACGATCGCCTCGCCGGTGCCGATGGCGCCGATCTCGATCGGCACCTCCATCGACTCCGCGCGGGCCACCTCCACCGGAGGAGGCGGAGGCGGCCCCGGCGCCTTCTTCTCGGGGCAGCCGGCCGCGAGGGCCAGCGCCGCCACGCATCCGAGCGGGACCAGCGCCGCGCGCGGGTCGCGTCTGCTCGGAGGATGCCGCCGGGTCATTGCCCCCCTGGTGGTGGGGACGATCGACGCCGGCGGCAAGCCCCTTCCGATCGGTCAGAGCGTCGAGCGCGGCGGCGCCTCCTCCCGGTCACCGTTCGGCCGAGCGGGCTGCTCCTGGTCGGGCGCGGGCTGCTCGCCGGTCCCCTCCGGGACCAACTCGACCACCACCGCCATGAAGTCCTCGCCCACCGGGACCAGCGCCGCCCGGACGAGCTGTCCCTCGTGGATGTCGGATCGGGCGATGTCGTTCTCCGCCTGGATGAAGCGCGTGTCGGGCGCGAGCAGCAGGGGCAGGTCGGCGGGGGCCCCCGGCGCGGTGAGCGTGAGCTGATGCTCGTCGATCGACCTCACGTAGCCCTGGACGATGAGGATCTCGATGGGTCCGTCGGGGGCCTGGGGATCGTCCTGGGCTCCTTGCGCGAAGGCGTGGCCGCCCAGGAGAAGGAACACGGCCATGGCCGCGCCCCCGACGAGCATGTGCAACCGGCGAATCACGGATACCTCCCTGGTGGGGCGCCCTTTCGGACGGGTCTTCCTCAACCTGCATCCGTCGGATCGCGGCGGCCTCTTCGGGTGGTCGTTCCCCGAGCGCCCGGCCTCCCGGACGATCTCGTTCACGGCTTCGGCTCCTCTCGCGGTCGTTCCCCGAGCGCCCGGCCTCCCGAACGCGACCGCCTCCACCCCGGCGCCGCCCCATCGGGAGCCGTTCAGGGGCTGCAGCGGAAGGAGATCGTCCCCGGCGCGTCGGCGGGCCGGTCGTCCCTCCAGGGGACGACCGAGAGGATGGTCGCATCCGGCTCCATCGCGCGGAGCCGCCAGGCGATCCCCCACCCGTGGGCGACGTGCCCGGCACCAGCCAGGATCGCCACCGGTTCCCGCCCCAGGGCCCGGCGCCACGAGATCGCGGCGGCGGCCATCTGGGAGTCCCAGAGCGACTGCACGAGGACGAAGCGGCGGAACCCCTCCTCCCCCCCGCCGGAGTGGCCATCCCTCGCGTGGGCCTTCCAGGCCTCGCGGAGCATGCCCTCCTGCTCGGGAGGAGGCGGCACGATCTCCGGGAGCCTGGCCCGATCCTCCGGCGGGAGCCCGTCGACGCCGAGGCGCGCCACGTCGCGCACCAGCCGGTGCGGGAGGTTGAGGCCCAGCAGCGGCAGGCCCCACCGCCGGGCGGTGGCGAAGACCGGCTCGTAGAGCGCGAAGTCCACGCCCCAGGAGCGCTGCCAGTCGAGCGCGTCGGCGAGATCGGCGAGCTCGATCGAGCCGTCGCCGAACCGATCGAGGACGTCCTGCTGGTTCACCGCCACCATCTCGAGGCCCACCAGGGGCGGGCTCCCGTTCGCGGCGAGGGCCTCGAGGAGGGCAGCCTGCATTTCGTGATCGCAGGCGGAGTCGTGGGTCTCTCCCACCAGCACGTACGCCGCCCTGTCGGCGGCGCTCGCCAGCTCGGCCTCGCCGAGGCGCCTGCCGTCCGGGCCGAAGAAGCCGCGCCCGGCGTCGATCTCCGGCACGGGTCGGGCGTGGGCACAGGCGCCGAGGAGGGTCGCGGCGAGGAGGGTGGCGAGCGCTCTCGACGCGTGCGTCCGTGTCACCATGCGCCCCGTCCCGCCGCGACGTCGGCGGGCGTGTCCCAGTCCTGCAGGGCGCGGCGCTCCCGCGGATCGAGCGGGAGCTCCCGCGCGTGCGGGCCTTCGAAGATCGCCTGGAGCCTCGTCGGCCTCGTCGCCCGGATCCTCGCCAGCGTCCGGGCCGCGTCGTATCTGGCGAAGAAGGGCTGCCACCTGCCATCCTCCTCCCGGGGCGCCACCGCCTCGCATCCGGCGTCGAAGCGGATCAGCCGCTCCAGGAGGGCGGCGTCGACGAAGGGCATGTCGCAGGCGAGGGCGATCGCCGGGGCGTCGCCCGCCGCGGCGCCGAGCGCGGCGAGCCCGGCCACGGGGCCCTCGAGCCCCGGTTCGTCGTCCAGTGCCGCGAGGGTGGGGAAGCGCTCTCGGTAGGCGCGGGCGTCGCCCACGAGGACGCAGCGCAGGCCCGCCCGCTCCAGGAGGGCGACGGTGCGCCCCAGGATCGTCTCGCCTCCCGGCAGCTCCACGAGCCCCTTGGGGCGACCCATCCGGCTGGAGCGGCCGCCGACGAAGATCCCCGCCAGCGGGAGGGGAACGACGCGGCGCGGATGAGCGTACACGCTCATGGAACCACCCCGCGCGAACGCCGCCAGCGTGATCCCCGCGTCCCGGGCCAGATCGATCGCGAGGGAGCTGGCCGCCGAGACGCTCGCCACCACGGGGATCCCCGCGGCCGCCGCCTTCTGCACGATCTCGAACCCGGCGCGCCCGCTGACGGTGAGCAGGGCGGCGTCGCCGAGGCGGCCGCGCTGCAGGAGCGCGCCGACCACCTTGTCCACGGCGTTGTGCCTGCCGACGTCCTCGCGGATCGCGAGGAGGCTTCCCTCGGCGGCGAAGGCGGCGGCGGCGTGGATGCCGCCGGTCCGATCGAAGCGCGCCTGCCGGGCGCGCATCTCGTCGAGGCCCCTCTCGACGGCTCGCGCCGAGAGGATCGCTCCTCCCGTGACGACGCCGCAGCGCTCGAGGAGCTCCTCGATCGAGCGCCTCCCGCAGACCCCGCACGCCGAGCTGACGGGGAGCCAGCGGCGCCCCTCCATCACCCGATCGGCGTCGAGCCTCGTGCCGGGGGCGGAAGACACCCGCAGCACGTTGCGGAAGCCCTCCCGATCGCGCCGGCCGCAGTGCGCCACCTCGCCGACGTCGTCGATCGACCGGACGATCCCCTCGCCGAAGAGGAAGCCGAGCGCGAGATCGCGATCGTCGCCCGGCGTGCGCATGGTGACGGCGACGGTCTCGTCGTCCACGCGGATCTCGAGGGGCTCCTCCTCGACCACGGCGTCCGGACGGGAGCCGGCAGGGGCGCCGACGTCGATCCGCTCCGCGTCCCGACGCACCACGCCGGGCAGCCCGAAGTGTCCACGTTCGTCGGATGCGTCCACGCCCCCATCATGGATCGGCGGGGGCTTCCGGGGTACTTTCGGCCAATCCCCCAGCGGAGGAGCCATGGACCGCCCGAGGAGAGGTCGTGCCGGCCTGGTGCCCTTCGGCATCGGCGCCACCAAGCCGCGCCATTACCGGGAGATGCTCCGCATCGCCTGGCGGAACCGCGACAACCTCCGCTACGCGTGGAGGGTCCTCACCCGCGGCGTCTGCGACGGCTGCGCCCTCGGCACCAGCGGCCTGTCGGACTGGACCATCGACGGCACCCACCTCTGCCTCATCCGCCTCAACCTGATGCGGCTCAACACGATGCCGGCCTTCGATCCGGGGATCGCCGCCGACGCCCGGGCGCTCGCGGCGCACGACTCCCGGGGGTTGCGGGACCTCGGCCGGATCCCGCGCGTGCTGCGGCGGCGCAAGGGGGAGGCGGGCTTCACGCCGATCTCCTGGGAGACCGCGCTCGCGGAAATCGGCGCCAGGGTCCGCGCCACCGATCCCGATCGGCTCGCGCTCTACCTCACCTCCCGCGGGATCGGCAACGAGGTCTACTACGCGGCCCAGAAGGCGTGGCGCTTCCTGGGCAGCCCGCACATGGACAACGCGGCCCGCCTCTGCCACAGCCCGTCCACCTCGGCGATGAAGCGCGTGCTGGGCGTGGGGGCATCCACCTGCAGCTACCGGGACTGGTACGGCACCGACCTGCTGGTGTTCCTGGGGAGCAACGTCGCCAACGACCAGCCCGTCTCCCTCAAGTACGTCGTCGAGGCGAAGAAGCTGGGCACGAAGGTCGTCTCCATCAACACCTTCCGTGAACCAGGCCTCGAGCGCTACTGGGTCCCCTCGAACCTCGACTCGGCGGTCTTCGGCTCCCGCATCGCCGACCGCTTCTTCCGGGTGGCGCCGGGCGGCGACCTCGCGCTGCTCCTCGCGGTACAGCGGCGCCTCGTGGCCCGCGGCGCCGTCGACTGGGCCTTCGCGAGGGAGCACACCGAGGGGCTGGAGGCGTACCTCGCCCACCTCGAGGCGCTGGACGACGCGGCGCTGGTCGAGGCGTCGGGCGCCGACCCGGGGGAGATCGAGGAGCTCGCCGACCTCCTCGCGGCGGCGCGCACCGGCGTGTTCGTGTGGAGCATGGGGCTCACCCAGCACGCTCACGGCACCCGGACCGTGGAGGCCCTCCTCGCCCTGGCGCTCCTCAAGGGCTTCGTGGGCCGCGAGCGCTGCGGCGTGATGCCGATCCGCGGGCACTCCGGCGTGCAGGGCGGTGCGGAGATGGGCGCCTACGCCACCGCGTTCCCGGGCGGCGCCGCCATCACCGACGAGGAGGCCGACAGGCTCGAGTCCCTTTGGGGCTTTCGGCCGCCGGCGCGGCGTGGCCTCGACACCGTCGCCATGCTCGAGGCGGCCCGACGCGGCGCCGTCGACGTGCTCTACTCCATCGGCGGCAACTTCCTGGAGACGATGCCGCAGCCCGCCCAGGTGGAGGAGGCGCTGGCCAGGATCCCCTTGCGCATCCACCAGGACATCGTCCTCACCTCGCAGATGCTGGTGGAGCCCGCCGACGTCGTCTACGTGCTCCCCGCCCGCACCCGCTACGAGCACCGTGGCGGCGTCACCGAGACCAGCACCGAGCGCCGGGTGATCTTCAGCCCCCACGTCCCCGGCCACGAGATCCCCGAGGCGCGGGAGGAGTGGTGGGTCCCGCTGGAGATCGCCAAGGCCGCCTTCCCGGAGCGGGCCCACCTCCTCGACCTACCCGACGCCGCCGCGATCCGCCGTGACATCGCCGCGACCATCCCTGCCTACCGCGGCATCGAGAACCTGGTGCGGCAGGGGGATCAGTTCCAGTGGGGCGGGCCGCGGCTCTGCGAGGACGGCCGCTTTCCCCTACCGGGCGGCAAGGCGCGCTTCGTCCCGGTGTCGCCGCCGCCGCCCCGCGTGGACGACGGCCGCTTCTTCCTGGCCACCCGCCGCGGCAAGCAGTTCAACAGCATCGTCCAGTCGGAGCACGACTCGCTCACCGGCGCCGATCGGGATCACGTCTTCATGTCCCCCGAGGACATGGCGCGCCTCGGGCTCGCCGCCGACGATCGGGTGGTCCTCCACAACGAGCACGGCCGGATGCACGCGCGGGTCTTCGCGGCGGACGTGGCGCCCGGGAGCCTGCAGGCCCACTGGCCCGAGGCCAACGTCCTCGTCGCCGAAGGGTCGATCGATCCCGACGCCCTGGTCCCGGACTACAACGCCCGGGTCCACGTGGAGCGGGAGGGGCTGCCCGTCCTGCAGGCGCCCAGCACCACGTCGCAGAGCGCGTCCAGATCGGCCTCGCCGGTGCCGAAGACCGGGGCGCCCGCGTCGGGCTGATCGCGGTCGGTGACCAGGGCGAGGAGCGGCGCCGCGTGGACCCGCTCGCGCCCCCGCGCCGCGACCTCGATCTTCGGCAGCGTCCGATCCGACTTGAAGCCCTCCACCAGCACGACCTCGGCCTCGATCGCCGCGCGGCGGACCGCCTCCTCGAGCGCGAGCGCCCCCTCGCGGACCGACGCCGTGCGGGAGGGACCCACCAGGATCGTCGCCACCGCCCCGGCGGCGCGGTGGCGCGCCGTGTCCTTGCCGGGCGGATCGGGATCGAAGCCGTGGGCGTCGTTCTTCACCGTGGCGGCCCGGACGCCCTTCTCCGACAGCCTCGCCAGGAGGCGCTCGACGAGCCAGGTCTTCCCCGCGCCGGAGAGGCCGCAGATCGCCACCGCGCGTGGGCCGCTCTCCTCCGCCGGGATCTCCCCCAGCGGCAGGACGCGCAAGGGGTCGCCCGAAGCGATCGCCTCCACCTGCGGCGGGATCAGGGCGAGGGCGTTGGTGTCCGCCACCGCCGACACCTGGGAGGGTCCCTGCTTCGGCGAGGCGAAGAACTGCAGGCCCGCGGGCGTGGAGACGAGGCGGCCGCGGAGCAGCCCCGTCTTCCCCCTTCGCCGTTCGATGGCCCGGCCGGCGGCGGCGTGGATCGGGGCGGGCGGCGGCGCCCCGGCGAGCCTGGCGCAGACGGCGCGGCCGATGGAGTCGAAGCAGGCGAGAGCGGCGGAGGGGCTCCCCGGCAGGACGAGGATCGCGGCGTCGCCGAGGCGCCACAGCCCCACGGGCTTCCCCGGCTTGATGGAGACGCCGTGGAACACGCGGGTGGCCTCGAGCCTCGCGAGGGCGGCGGGGACCACGTCATTGGCCCCCACCGACGCCGCTCCCGCCGTGACGAGCAGGTCCACCCCGCGCGAGGCGGAGCGGATTCGCTCCGCCACCTCGGCGGCGTCGGCCCCCGCCGGTTCGAGGAGCGCCGAGGCGACGTGCAGGCCGTCCAGGGCCGCGTGGATCGCGATCCCGGTCGCGTCCGGCCTGCCCGAGGCCACGTGGGAGCCGACGGGCAGTACCGCCGCCCGGAGCCTCGGCCGGACCGGGATCGTCCGCTCGCCGAGGGAGGCGGCGGCCAGCGCGACGGTGGCGTCGATCAGGGCGCCCGCCGGGAAGAGGACGGCGCCGGCGGCCACGTCCTCGCCGACGCGGCGGATGTTCGCGCCCCGTGGCACCGGCAGGAGGGCGCCCACCCGATCCCCCTCCTGCCTGGCGAGCTCCAGGGGCAGGACGGCGTCGGCGCCCGCGGGGATCGGATCGCCGGTGGCGATGGGCCTGGCCTCCTGCGGCGACAGCCAGACGGGCGACTGCCGGGAGGCCCCCGCGACCCGCTCGGCGCGGATGGCCCAGCCGTCCATCGCCGAGTCGTCGCAGGTGGGGAGGGCGCCTCGCGCGACGAGCGGGGCGGCGAGGCGGCATCCGAGCGCATCGCCGGGCGCGCGATCGCTCGGCGGGAGGGGGGCCAGGTGGGCCGCCACCAGGGCGTGGGCCTCGTCGAGGGAGATCATGGCGGGCAGTCTACCGCCTCCGCGCAAGGCTGCCTTTGACCTGGGATCCGCGTTGTGTTTCTCTCTCGCACCATGAATCCGACCCGCACCCTCGTCGTGTCCCTGCTCGCCCTCTGCCTGGGCGCGAGCGCCTGCAGCGAGAACACCTCCTCCGACGCCGCCAAGGCCGCGGAGGCCGAGAAGGCCGCCGCCCAGGCAGCCCAGGAGAAGAGCGCCGACATGAAGCCCTCCGAGATCCCCGCTCCGGCGGACGTCGCCGCGCCCCCGGAGGACGCCGAGAGGACGGCCTCCGGCCTCGCCTCCAAGGTCCTCACCCCCGGCACCGGCACCGAGCGCCCGGGCGCCGAGGACACCGTGCTCGTGCACTACACGGGCTGGACCACCGACGGGAAGATGTTCGACAGCTCCGTCACCCGCGGCCAGCCGGCGCGGTTCCCGCTGAACCGCGTGATCGCCGGCTGGACGGAGGGGCTGCAGCTCATGGTCAAGGGCGAGAAGCGACGCCTCTGGATCCCCGAGGCGCTCGCGTACAAGGGGGCGCCGGGCCGCCCCGCCGGCATGCTCGTCTTCGACGTGGAGCTCATCGACGTCACCCCGGCCCCCAAGCCGATCCCCGCCCCCGCCGACGTCGCCGCGCCCCCCAAGGACGCCGAGCGGACGAAGTCGGGCCTCGCCTCGAAGGTGATCGAGAAGGGCACGGGCAAGGAGCACCCCGAGGCCACCAGCACGGTGAAGGTGCACTACACGGGCTGGACCACCGACGGGAAGATGTTCGACAGCTCGGTGATGCGGGGTCAGCCGGCCTCGTTCCCGCTGAACCAGGTGATCCCCGGGTGGACGGAAGGGCTGCAGCTCATGGTGCCCGGCGAGACCCGCCGCCTCTGGATCCCCGAGGACCTCGCGTACAAGGGGATGCCGGGACGCCCCGCCGGCATGCTCGTCTTCGACGTGCAGCTCCTCGAGATCGTCTCCAACTGAGGCGAACGCCGGGGGCGCCCCCTCGCGTGGGCCGCGGGAACGCCCCCGCCCTCCTCGGTGCCGCGGGCGGGTTCGAGATTCCGAGACGCCGGCCTCCTCGTCCATCTGCTACACCGGATCTCGAGCGAACACGGGAGCGATCGATGGACGAGAGGAGCTGGAACGAGCTCGCCCGCCGCATGGGAGAGCTGCGGGACTACGCCGCAATCGCCGGGCTGCTCACCTGGGATCAGGAGACGTACATGCCCGCCGGCGGCGCGTCCGCCCGGGCCAGCCAGCTCGCCGCCATCCAGGCGCTGCTCCACGAGCGGCGGATCGATCCGGTCCTCGGGGAGCTCCTCGCCGCGGCGACCTCGGATCCTTCGCTGGACGAGGCGCGCCGCGCGGCGGTCCGCAACCTCGCCAGGGAGCGGGATCGGGCGGTGAAGCAGCCGCCCCGCCTGGTGCGCGAGCTCGCCGAGCGGCAGAGCCGCGCGGTGGTGGCCTGGCGCGCCGCGAAGGCCGATCTGGCCGAAGGCTTCGCTTCCTTCGCGCCGTACCTCGCGGCCCTCGTCGAGCTCAAGCGGGAGCAGGCGGACGCCGTCGGCCACGGCGGTGAGCGCTACGACGCGCTCCTGGACGACTACGAGCCCGGCCTCACGGTGGCGCGGCTCTCGCCCCTCTTCGCGGAGCTTCGCGCCGGCCTCGTCCCCCTGGTAACCGCGCTCACCGACGCGACGCCGCCGCGGCGCTGGCGCTACGAGGAGCACCGCTACCCCGTCGAGCGCCAGTGGGACTACACGATCCACCTCCTCGAGGCGATCGGCTTCGACTTCCACAGCGGGCGGCAGGACCGGAGCATCCATCCCTTCACCGACGGCATCGATCCCGGCGACGTGCGGCTCACCACCCGCCTGGTCCCCGACACACCCCTCCCCGCGATCTTCGGGACGATCCACGAGGGCGGTCACGGCCTCTACGAGCAGAACCTCCCCGCGGCGCACGCCCGCGATCCGGTGGGCAGGCCGGCGTCCATGGGCCTCCACGAGTCGCAGTCCCGGCTGTGGGAGAACATGATCGGCCGCTCGCTGGCGTTCTGGGAGCACGAGCTCCCCTCGCTGCGGCGCGCCTTCCCCGAGGCGCTCGAGGGCGTCTCCGCCGAGGAGGTCTACGCCGCGGTGAACCGGGTAGAGCGGTCGCTCAACCGGGTGGAGGCCGACGAGGTCACCTACAACCTCCACATCCTGGTCCGCTACGAGCTCGAGCTCGCCATGCTCCGGGGTGACCTCGCCGTGGCGGACCTCCCGGGCGCCTGGAACGATCTGATGGAGTCGGTGCTCGGGGTGCGGCCGTCCAACGACGCCGAGGGCGTCCTCCAGGACATCCACTGGGCCTGGGCGGAGTTCGGCTACTTCCCCACCTACACGCTGGGCAACCTCTACGCCGCGCTCCTCCACCGCAGGCTCGACGAGGATCTGGGCGGCCTCGACGCGGTCCTCCGGGCGGGGGAGCTGCGCCGGGTGGGGGCCTGGCTGCGCGAGCACGTCCACGGGATCGGCCACCTGTACGAGGCCGAGGAGATCGTGCGCCGCGCCACCGGTGGCGGCCTCGCCGTGGCGCCCTTCCTCGAGTACCTGCAGGGCAAGTTCCGGCCCCTCTACGGCGTCTGACCGGATGCTTGGGCGCCTCCGGCCCCGATTCTTCGCAAGGGATGGTCGGGGGGCGGGCGCGCGGGTATAAAGCCGCCAACGATCGTCCCCAGGAGGCAGCCATGATCCACGCGACCGTCCGCGTCCCCACGCCCGCCAACGAACCCGTCCTCTCCTACGCCCCCGGCACGCCGGAGCGCGCCGAGCTGAAGCAGACCCTCGAGCGGATGGCCTCGGAGCGGATCGACATCCCCATGGTGATCGGGGGCGAGGAGGTCCGCACCGGCAGGACGGGCGAGGCCCGGATGCCCCACGACCACGCCCACGTCCTCGCCACCTTCCACCAGGGCGACGCGTCCCACGTGCAGCGGGCGATCGACGCCGCGCTGGCGGCCAAGCCGGCCTGGGAGGCGATGCGCTTCGCCGATCGCGCCGCGATCTTCCTGCGGGCCGCCGAGCTCCTGGCCACCCGCTACCGGCCGATCCTGAACGCCTCCACGATGCTGGGCCAGTCCAAGACCGCCCACCAGGCCGAGATCGACGCTGCCTGCGAGCTCATCGACTTCCTCAAGTTCAACGTGGCCTTCGCGGAAGGGATCCTCGCCGAGCAGCCCATCAGCGGTCCGCAGATGTGGAACCAGCTCGACTACCGCGCCCTCGACGGCTTCGTGTACGCGGTGACACCGTTCAACTTCACGTCGATCGCGGCGAACCTCTGTGCGGCGCCGGCGCTCATGGGCAACACCGTGGTGTTCAAGCCCTCGCCCGCCGCCGCGTACAGCAACTGGTACGTGATGGAGCTCCTGCGCGAGGCGGGGCTCCCCCCCGGCGTGGTGAACATGGTGCAGGGCGATCCGGCCGAGATCACCTCGCACGTTCTCTCCCATCCCGACCTGGGCGGCGTGCACTTCACCGGGTCGACCAAGATCTTCCAGTCGATCTGGCGGACGGTGGGCGAAAACATCTCGCGGTACCGCCAGTACCCCCGCCTCGTCGGCGAGACCGGCGGCAAGGACTTCATCTTCGCCCACGCCTCCGCGGCGGACGACCTCGAGGCGCTGGCGGTGGCCATCGTCCGGGGCGCCTTCGAGTTCCAGGGGCAGAAGTGCTCGGCGGCCTCCCGGGCGTTCATCCCCGCGTCGCTGTGGCCGAAGCTCGAGGAGCGGGTCGTCGCCCTCACCCGCGAGCTGCGGATGGGCGACGTACGCGACTTCCGCAACTTCATGGGCGCCGTGATCCACCAGGCGTCGTTCGAGAAGATCTCGGGCTACCTGGACCACGCCAGGAGCACGCCGGGGCTGAAGATCCTCACCGGCGGCAAGGCGGATCGCACCAAGGGCTGGTTCGTCGAGCCCACGGTGATCCTGAGCGAGACGCCGGACAGCCGCCTGATGTGCGAGGAGATCTTCGGGCCGGTGATCACCGTGCACGTCTACCCGGACGCCGGGTACGAGGACGCCCTCGGGGCGTGCGACGCGTCCACGCCCTACGCGCTCACCGGATCGATCTTCGGTCGGGATCGCGCGGCCATCGCCACGGCGTCGCGCCTCCTCCGCCACGCAGCCGGCAACTTCTACGTGAACGACAAGCCCACCGGCGCCGTCGTGGGGCAGCAGCCCTTCGGCGGCGGCCGCGCGTCGGGGACCAACGACAAGGCCGGCTCGGCGCTGAACCTCCTCCGCTGGACGTCGCCCCGCACGATCAAGGAGACCTTCGTGCCGCCGACCAGCGTGGGCTACCCGTTCCAGGGCGCCGAGTAGCGCTCCCGGCGGCCGGAGCCGCGTCGCCTCGAGGGCCCGGCGACGGATCAGCCGACGGCGCGGAGCCGCTTCGGCGCCGAGTAGAGGCGCTCGTAGTACTCCTCCACCATGCGGTCGGAGGAGAACCTCCACCGGCTCATCTCGATCGACGCCCGCATCATCCGGATCCAGCGCTCCTGATCCCCGTAGTAGGTGGGGAGGATCTCGCCCTGGAGCACCTCCATCAGCGAGCGCAGATCGTGCTCGTCGCGATCCTCGCCCTCGTAGCCGTCGCCGATCTGCCAGCCGTTGACGCCGTGCTCGCAGCCCTCCGGCCACCAGCCGTCGAGGACCGAGAAGTTGAGCACGCCGTTCATGGCGGCCTTCATGCCGCTGGTCCCCGAGGCCTCGAAGGGGCGGATCGGATTGTTGAGCCACACGTCGCAGCCGCGGGTGAGGGTGCGGCCGATCGCCATGTCGTAGTTCTC
The DNA here is from genome assembly GCA_035565615.1 of Vulgatibacter sp. Classification (GTDB taxonomy): domain Bacteria; phylum Myxococcota; class Myxococcia; order Myxococcales; family Vulgatibacteraceae; genus Vulgatibacter. The sequence continues at coordinate 42,756 of DATMSB010000053.1, forward strand.
CAGGAAGACCACCGTGCGCGGGTAGGTCCGGGCGAGCCGGGCCAAGTTCCCCACGATCCGCTTTCCGATCTCGTCCTGGGGGTGGGCCTTGCCGCTGAAGATGAGCTGCAGCTCCCCGCGCTCGAGGAGCGGCTCGATCCGGGACGGATCCCGGAGGATGAGGTCGCTGCGCTTGTAGGCCGCGGCGCGCCTCGCGAAGCCGATCACCAGGCGCCCCGGATCCAGATCGACGCCGGCCCGCGCCTTGACCTCGGCGCAGAGCTCCCGCTTCGCATCCTGGTGGACCGCCCAGAGCGCCGCGGGATCGTCCGCCTCGAAGGCGGCCCGGATCCGCGGATCCTGCCAGGTGCCGGGGTGGACGCCGTTGGTGATGGAGCCGATCGGCGCGGCGCAGGTGACGTGCTTCCACATCTCGCGGGACGTCTCGCCGTGGAGCTTCGCCACCGCGTTCGCGTGGAACGACAGCCGCAGGCCCGCCACGGTCATGTTGAAGGGATCGCCGCCGAGCCGAGTGAGCTCGTCGTGGGAGAAGTCGAGGTAGGCCCCCATCTCCCGGAGCACGCCGTGGTCGTGGGACTCGTTCCCCGCCGGGACCGGCGTGTGGGTGGTGAACACGATCTTGTCCCGGGTGGTCTTCCACGCTTCGTCGAAGGCGGCGCCGGCGGCGACCTCCTCGCGGATCAGCTCGAGGCCCGCGAAGACCGCGTGCCCCTCGTTGAAGTGATAGACGTCCACCTCGTGGCCGAGGGCCCGCAGCAGCCGGACGCCGCCCACCCCGAGGAGGAGCTCCTGGGCGATGCGATCGTGGTGCCGCCCGCCGTAGAGGCGCCGGGTGATCCACGCGTACCGCTCGTCGATCGGCTCGATCAGGTACAGCGGCGCGTTGCCGTAGCGCGTGCAGCGCAGCGCCCGGCACTCCACGTCGTTGCCCTGCACCCGGACCTGAAAGCGGACCCCGGCGTCGTCCAGGCCCTCCAGATCGAAGGTCGGGAACTCGTCGTAGGGGTGCCCGTCCGCGCCGATCTTCTGCCGGGTGTATCCCTCCCGCCACAGCAGCCCGATCGCCACCAGGGGCAGGTTCCGGTCCCCCGCGCTCTTGATGTGATCGCCGGCGAGGACCCCCAGCCCACCCGCGTAGATGGGCAGCTCCTCGTGGAGACCGTACTCCATGCAGAAATAGGCGACTCGTGGCAACGGCATCGTCATCTTCCCCCCTCGGAAGTTTCAGGATCGGAACCTCCCTACCAAACGCTCCGACCCCCGCGGAGGCTTCCCGCGAGGGCCCCCCCGAACGGGCCTGGGAGCGGCGTCCCGGCCACTCGAGGACCAACCTCCGCCCGCCGCGCGCGGCGGCGACCCCTCACTCGATCTTCGCGAAGTTCCAGCTCTTGGTCCTCGTCAGCGGCAAGAACCCCAGCTCCGAGAGGGAGACGCCCTTGCCGGAGTCCTTCACGCCGGTCCACGCCAGCGAGGGGTCGAGGAAGTCGCAGCGGTTCGCGAAGACCGTGCCCACCTCGAGCCTGGCCGCCAGGCGGTCGGCCCGCCCCGGATCCCTCGTCCAGACCACGGCGGTGAGGCCGTAGCGGCTCCCGTTCATCCGGGCGAGGGCCTCCTCGTCGGAGTCCACCGCCTCGATCCCCACCACCGGGCCGAAGGACTCCTCTCGCATCAGCGACATCCGCGCGTCGGCCTCGTCGATCACCGTGGGGCCGAAGAAGCGCCCGCACGGTCCGTGGGTGAGGGCGCCTCCCCCGCACACCACCCGGGCGCCCAGCGCCCGCGCCTCGTCCACCTGGGAGGCGAGGAAGGCGCCCGCCGCGGGATCGGCGAGGGGCCCCAGCCGGGTGGCCTCCTCACCGGGATCTCCGGCGGTCCACTCCGCCGCCGCCGCGGCGAGTCGCTCCACGAAGGGCCCGCGCACCCTTCGGTGGACGTAAATCCGCTCGACGCCGCAGCAGCTCTGCCCCGCGTTGTAGAAGGCGCCCTCGGCGAGGTTGGCCGCGGCCGCGTCGAGGTCGGCGTCCTCCGCCACGTACGCGGGATCCTTGCCGCCCAGCTCCAGGCCGGCGTCGATGAACCGGCGGGAAGCCCGACCGTAGATTTCGTGTCCGCCTCGAACGCTGCCCGTGAAGGATACGTAGCCGATCTCCTCCATGCCCAGGACCTCGCCCACCGTCTCGTGGCCGGCGTGGAGGGGGAGGACCAGATCCGGCGGCGCGCCCGCGTCCCGAAAGGCCGCCGCGAAGTGCTCCGCGCAGAGGGGCGTGCGCGACGCATGCTTGATCAGCACCGCGTCGCCGGCGAGGACCGCCGGGAAGATCACGTTCACGGCGATGAGCAGCGGGTAGTTCCAGGCGGCGATGTCCAGGACGACGCCGACGGGCTCCCGGGTGATCCGCCGCCGCTCACCGGGCGGGGCCGGCAGCTCCCGGGGCGCCAGCCCCCGATCCGCCAGCTCGATCATCTTCCTCGCGCGGCCGAGGCAGGTGCGCACCTCGGCCCGCGACTGGGCGATCGGCTTGCCCATCTGCCGGGTGACGTCCCACGCGATCGGCTCGAGCCTCGCCTCGATCGCGGCCGCGGCGCCGAGGCAGAGGGCTTTGCGCTCCTCGAGGGGGGCGCCGGCCCAGGACGCCTGGGCGGCGGCGGCCCGGCGCACGATGCGACGTGCCTCCTCGGGGGTCGCCAGCGGGATCTCGGCGACGATCGCTCCCCGGTACGGATCCACCACCTTCCAGGACGGCGCTCCCATGGCCACGAGGTGAGGCCGGCGCCGGCGGATCGCCACGCCCCTCCTTCCCCCGGGAGGGCCGTCAGAGGCCGAGGAAGTCCAGCACGTCGTCGGAGTCGACCGGCTTGCGGAACACGTCGTCGGCCAGCCCCTCCTCTCGCTCCTCGCGCCGGACCGCGAGGCCGCTCACCACCGCGATCCGGATCCCCGGCACGCGCTCCTTGAGTTCGCGGACCACCTCCCACCCCTTCATGTCCGGGAGGAGGAGGTCGACGAGGGCGGCGTCGGGCTTCTTCCGCGACGCCTTCTCGAGGGCGGCGGCACCCGTCGCCGCGGTCACGGCCTCGGCGTCCGCCCCCTCGACCAGGTCTGCGAGCATCGCGGCGTTGTCCGGGTCGTCGTCCACCACGAGGACCAACCGCGCCGGGGGCGGCAGGGCGGCGGGGATGGGCGCCGGCACCTCCGGCGCCTCGGCCGGCGCCGCTTCGCGCGCCACCGAGAGCCGGACGGTGAACACGTTCCCCTCGTCGTCGAGCGGCGCGACCTCCACCTCGCCTCCCCAGCGCCGCACCGCCTCGCGGCCGCTGGCGAGCGAGATCGTGCGCTCCTCGAACTCCCCCGACAGCGGCTCGAAGAGCTTCTCGAGGTCGGCTTCGCCGAGGCGGGGGCCGTGCTCGATCACCCGCAGGACGACCTCCCCGTCGGTGCGGGTGGCGTCGAGATCCACCTGGCCTCCCGTCGGCGTCACGTCCCGGGCCCCGGCGAGGATCGACGTGAGGAGGGTGAGGAGCGACTCCCGCTCGCCCCGGACCCGCCCCAGCTCGCCGACGGTCGCGCGCACCTCCACCTGCCTCCCGTCGAACTCCGGGCGGGTGAGGTCGAGGGCCTCCTCGATCACGCCCGCGGCGTCGATCGGCCCGGGCTTGCCCGCCTTCGGCGCCGCCGACGCCAGCTCCTGGAGCCGGCCGACCAGGGCGGTGATCTCCCGCACCGATCGATCGATTGGGTCCGCCTCCTCGACCGCCTCGGGGATCTCCTCGAGGCGGCGCAGCCGCAGCGCGATCACGTTGAGCTGGTTGTTCAGGGCGTGGGCCGTGCTGCGCGCCAGGCTCCCCACCGCCTCGAGCCGGGAGCGCGACAGCAGCCGCGCGTGCATCTTCCGCCTCTCCTGGTAGGCCTCCTCCAGCGCCTGCGACTTGCGGTAGCTCTCGGTGCGGTCCCGCACGGTCATCACCACGCCGCGCAGCTCGCCCTCCTCGTCGGGGACGGGCGCGGCGTAGATCTCCAGGACCGCGTCGGTCCCGTCCGCCCGCTTGGCGAAGAAGACCTCCACGTGCGCCGGCCGGCCGGTGCGCAGGGGAATCGTGTGGGGCAGGTTCTCCGGCGCGATCGGGTTCCCGTATCGATCCCGCGGGTCGATCTGCTCGAGCAGGCCCTCCTCCCGATCCAGGTACGCCCCGACGTACGTGCGGGGCGGGTAGCCGAGCACCCGCTCGATCGCCGGCGTCACGTAGCTGATCATCCCGTCGCGCTCCACCACGACGATCGCCTCGTCCAGGTACCCCACGATGGTCTCGAGCAACGCCTCCTCGCGGAAGCCCGCGCTCTCGGCCCGCTGGTAGGTGAGGTAGACGTCGCCGATCTGCCGGGCGAGCTCGGCGAAGGTGGTGGCGAGCAGCCGGATCGCCGCCGGCTCGAACCGCTCCCCTTCCACCCCGCCCACCTCCAGGATCGCGTCCTGGAGGATCGCCCGCTCCTCCATCACCTCGGTCATCCGGGCGCCCTGGGACAGCCGCCTGGCCGTGAACCGGCGCTGGGTCTCGGCGTAGAGCTGGGGCCCGTCCGCGCCGTAGGCATCCAGGCAGCGCGCCATCTCCTCGACCTGCTCCTGGTACTGCGTGCGCAGCCGCTTCCTCATCCCCGTCCCGGCGAGGGGGAGGTCGGTCGTCGCCACCCGCGCCGCGAGGCGGGCGATCCGCTCCGCGTTCCTGCGGAGGAAGCGGGCGAGCGCCTGCCCGGACTCGTCTCGCCTCTCGTCGACGCCGTGCACCCCGCAAACATCGGCACCGTTGGCGTTCGGCGAAGCGGGGACGGATCTTGTCGGAAGGAGGTGGGGGCGATGGCGGGTCGGACCGGCCGGATCGCGAGCAGGCGGGCGCCCGGCATGACCGAGACCCTGATCATTCACTTCTATCGGGCGGAGGTGGCGCGCTCGACCCAGTGGCGCGATCGGCTGGACACCACCTCCAACTGGGCCATCACCGCGACCGTCGCCGTGATCTCCTTCTCCTTCACGAGCCGGGACGCCCCGCACTTCACTCTGCTGGTGGGGGCGGGCGCCGTCTTCATGTTCCTCTGGATCGAGGCGCGCAGGTACCGCTACTACGACATCTGGGCGCGGCGCGTGGCCCTGGTGGAGCACGGCTACCTCCTTCCGCTGTCGCGGCGGGAGCCCGTCTCGATCGACTTCTACGCCGCGCTCGCCGCCGAGTTCTCGAAGCCGCAGCTGCGCATCTCCGGCCTCGAGTCGCTCGCCTTTCGCCTGCGCCGCACCTACTCCTTCATCTTCGCGGGCCTGCTCGGCGCGTGGGTGTTGAAGCTCGACGTCGATCCCGTCCCGGCGGTGACGGTCGTCGAGACGCTCGAGCGGGCGCGGATCGGCGTGATCCCGGCGGCCGTCCTCTGGACGGTCTGGCTGGCGATGGTGCTCGGCTTCCTCTGGCTCATGATCCTGGGCGCCAGGCTGCGCCTGCCACCGACCGAGCTGCGGGCGCCCACCCGCCCCGGACGTCCCCCTCTCGCCGACGTGTTCCGCGGGCTCCCGTCCGAGCGCGGGCTCCCCTGATCGGGAGGCCGCCGCCCGGACGTTGCGCCGGGGAGATCGGGGCCCAACGATCTTTTTGGTGCCCCCGTCCGGAGTGGAAAGGTCTCGCCATGGGTTCCATCGCCATCGACATGAAGACCCTCACCTCCCGGCAGTTGGCCGTGGCACGCGCGATCGCCGCCACGCTCTTCGAGGCAGACGCGCTGCACCCCGTCCCCCGCGAACGGCTGGACCTCGTGCTCCAGGATCTGCGCGCCTACGTCGCCAGGGTGGGGCTGCAGACCCGGCTGGCGCTCGGCGCCGCCTTCTTCGTCCTCCAGCACGCGCCCTTCCTCCTCATCGGGAAGATCGGGCGCTTCACCCGCCTGTCCGGCGAGGCGAGGCGGCGCTACCTCGAGCGGCTCGAGCGAAGCCGCTTCGGCATCGTGATGGTGCTCGTCAAGACGCTGCTCTGCTTCGTCTACTTCGAGCATCCGGACGCGCTGGCGGGCACGGGCTACGACGCCCAGGGCCTGCTCGGCCCGGCCTGGGCCCTCGGCGCCGCGTCGCCGATCTCGCGCCTGCGGGTCCTCGAGTCAAACCCCAGTCCATCCGAGGCATCCGCCTCGGAGGCGCGGCCCACCACGGTCGCCAAGGGAGCGTAGTGTACCGAGCGCCGACCCCCATCCTCGAAGGGCGGAACCATCCCGGCCCCCTCACCGCCGAGGCGGACGTGGTCATCGTCGGCTCGGGCGCCGCGGGCTCCGTCGCCGCGAAGATCCTCGCCGAGGCGGGCCTCTCCGTGATCGTGCTGGAGGAGGGCGGCAACCACACCCCCGACCAGTACGCGAAGTACCGGCCCACCGAGACCTTCCGCCACATGTACCGGGACGCGGGCACCACCGCCGCCATCGGCCTCGGAGACACGCCGCTCGTCTCGATCCTCGCCGGCCGCACCGTGGGCGGCTCGTCGACGCTCACCGGCGGGGTGATCTTCCGGATCCCCGAGGCCGTCCTCGACGGCTGGGTCAAGGACCACGGCCTGGTCGACTTCACGCCCGAGAAGCTGGAGGACGCCTACCTCAGCGTGGAGCGCGAGACGTTCGTGGAGACCGTGCCGGAGCACATGCGCTCGGCGTCCACGATCCTCTTCGGCGAGGGCGCCAGGAAGCTCGGCTACGAGCTCAAGGCGATGCGGCGGAACACCCGGGGCTGCCTCGGATCGTCGCGCTGCAACTTCGGCTGTCCCAACAAGGCCAAGATGTCGGTGGACGTCACCTACCTCGCCACCGCCCGCTCCTACGGCGCCCAGGTGATCTCCGACTGCCGGGTGACCGGCCTCGAGATCGAGGGAAGCCGGGTCAAGGGCGTCACGGGCGAGCTCCTCGACGAGGAGCGGAGGAAGCGCGGCAGGGTGCGGGTCCGGGCGGAGAAGGTCCTCGTCGCCGGCAGCGCGCTCTCCACGCCCCTCCTGCTCAAGGGCGCCGGCGTGGGGAGATGGACCCGGGCGGTCGGCGGCAACCTCACCCTCCACCCGGGCTTCCGGGTGGCGGCCCTCTTCGATCGGGACGTCTCGGCGTGGAAGGGGGCGCTGCAGAGCGCCTACAGCGACGCGTTCGAACGCGAGGGGATCACCCTCAACAGCGTCTTCGCCCCCATCAACGTCCTCGCCGCGATGCTCCCCGGCGTGGGCCCCGGCCTCCACGCCTACACGAGCAACATGCGCGAGCTCGCCACCTTCGGCGCGATGATCCACGACGAGGGCGGCGGGCGGGTGTGGCGGCTGCCGGGGGGCCGGCCCGTTTTCACCTACCGCATGTGCCGGCGCGACAAGCTGCGGATGCTGAAGGGGATCCGGATCCTGGCCGAGACGTTCTTCGCGGCGGGGGCCAAGGAGGTCCTCCTCCCGGTCTTCGGGGTGCGGCCGATCCGGTCTCCGGACGAGCTGCGCTTCCTCGAGGACGAGCGCATCCCCGCCCGGCGCTTCGAGTGCATCACCTTCCACCCGCTCGGCACCGCCCGGATGGGCCTCGATCCCTCCACCAGTGTGGTCAAGCCCGACGGCGAGACCCACGACGTCGAGGGGCTGTACGTGATCGACGGCTCGGTCTTCCCCAGCTCGATCGGGGTGAACTCGCAGATGCCGATCATGGCCGTGGCCACCCGGCTCGCCTGGGGGATCCGCGATCGCTGGCAGCCCAGGCGGGTGGCCGCCTGATCGTCGGGAGGCCTCCATGCGGCGGGCGACGAGCGCGGCCGGAATCCGTTGCCGCCTCTCGCCGGCCTTTGCCATGATGCCCCCACCGTGGATCCGAGAAGACCCGCCACCAAGAGAGATCTCCTGGAGAGCCTGCTGGACCGGGGCATGGCGATGGTGACCCTGGACGCCCGCCGCCCCGGCGTCGACGTGCCGGCGCGGTTTCGAGGCGACGGGAGGCTCCGGCTCAACCTCTCCCACCGCTTCGGGCTCCCCATGGAGCTGAGCGACTGGGGCGTGCACGCCACCCTCACCTTCGGCGGCGTGCCGCACGGCTGCAAGCTCCCCTGGAACTCGATCTACCAGGTGACGTCCCACGTGACGTCCGAGCAGTTCGTCTTCCCCGCCGACGTCCCGGACGATCTCCTCCCGGAGGAGGAGGCCGCCGGGGAGGGGCCGCCCCGCGGGAGGTCGCGGCCCCGCCTCACGCTCGTCGCCGAGCGGGAGGACGCCCCCGAGCCCGGGACGGGCGGAGACGAGCCGCCGCCACCGCCGACGGGTGGCCGCGGACATCTGCGACGCATCAAGTGATCAGGCGTCCTTCCCCACGTAGCTGCGGAGCTGGCGCCAGCTATAGAGGCCGGTCTCGTGCCCGTCGCTCCAGCGGATCTGCATCGCGTAGTTGCCCACCGCCTCCATGGCGACCGGCTTCACGTCGGGAGAGATCCGGGTGGGATCGACGAGCTTGGCGCCCGTCCACTCGTCCACGCAGACGGCGCAGGGGCACTCCAGGCGGAGCTGCGCCGCGGGTACCTCGCCGACCTTCCCGTCGCTCCACGCGATGCGGATCTGGCCGGCTGGCGAAACCTCCACGGACACCGCCCGGGGGGCTTCCTCCGCGGCCTTCAGCTTTTCCCAGAACATGGCGGCTTAAGTAGAAAACCACCGGTCGCCGCGCAACCCTTCTGCCTCCCCGAGGCGAGTCGCATGGTAGACCTTCCGGGCATCCACGCCGCCGGTCGCCGGTTGCCCCCCGGACTCGAAGACCGACCCATGGCGCACGACGAGGGAGCGAGCAGCCGAGATGATCGAACCGACCCGAACCGAGACCGGCCCCGGCCCCGTCGCTCCCGCCGGCCGCGTCCACCGCACCCGGATCGGGGCGTGGTGGGCCAGGAAGCAGGCGCGGATTGCCGCGCTCTCCCGCTCCAAGCACGCCCACGCGGCCATGCTGGCGGTGAGCGTCGTCGACGGCTCGGTTCTGCCCGTCCCGCCGTTCACGCTCCTGGTGCCCATGGTGCTCGCGGAGCGGAGGAAGTGGGCCCTCTACGCCACCACCGGCACCATCGCGAGCCTGATCGGCGGCCTCATCGGCTACGGCCTCGGCTATCTGGGGCTGCAGCGGCTCATCGAGTTCGTCGGCGTCGACACCGAGCTGCCCATCGTCGTCAACTGGTGGATCATCAACCTGGACACCACCCTGCGCGCGCTGCTCACCGACAACTTCTGGATGCTCGCCCTCCTCTGCTCGATCCTCCCGACGCCGTACAAGGTCGTCGCCATCGGGAGCGGCATCGTCGGCGTGGGGTTCCCGGAGTTCGTCGTCGCCTCGTTCATCGGCCGTGCCGTCCGCATGTTCGGGGTCGCCGGCGCCGTCGCCTTCTTCGGCGAGCGCACCAGCAGGTGGCTGCGGCTCTGACCGGCGCCCGCCTCCGGCGCTGCCGCTCCTCACGGGCGGCGGAGCGGGCGCCGTCGGGCATCGAAAGGGGCGGGGCGCCTTCCTCCTGCACTTGGCGGCTGCTATGATCCTCCGGTTGCCGACAGGAGGATCCGGATGGAGTTCGCGAACACGCTGCGTGCGCTGTCGGCATGCACCGTTCTGATCGCCGCCGTCGCCTGCGGGGGCGGCGCCGAGGATCCCGCGGGCGCCGGGGGCACGGGCGGTGGTGGCGGGGGCGTATCCCCCGAGTGCGTCGTCCACGACGACTGCGACGGCGACCGGCCCCTCTGCGGCCCCGGCGGGAGCTGCGTCCTCTGCCTGGGCCACCTGGACTGCCCCCTGGACGCGCCGTCCTGCCTGGACGGGGAGTGCCTGCTCTGCGGCGACGAGACCTCCTGTGAAGGCAGAGGTCACTGCGATCCCGTGACCGGGGCCTGCGTCGAATGCGTCCTGGACCACGACTGCGACGGCGGGCGCTGCACGGCTGGGCGGCGCTGCGTGGAGTGCATCGTCGGGAGCGATTGCGAGAGCGGCATCTGCAACGCCAACGTCTGCGCCCAGGGCGACGCCTGCAACGACGAGGTGCCGTGCGATGAGGGGCTCGTCTGCGTGACCTGGAGCCAGGGGGCGCTCTTCGGCACCTGCGAGACCCTCTGCGATCCGGAGACGCAGACGGGCTGCGAGGACGGGCGTCACTGCCAGCTCGTGACCTTCGACTCCGTGACCTTCGGGCCCGTGGGGCTGTGCATGGAGCCGAACGGCGGCCCGCATGAAGGCGAGCCCTGCGGCGAGGATCCGATCTGCGAGGCGAACCTCATCTGCGTCTCCTACGGCGCCGACGTGGACGAGTGCGTGCGGTACTGCGATCCGGAGGCCGAGGACACCTGCGGCGAGGGGCGCACCTGCGAGGCGGTCCGCTTCTCCAACGTCCCCAACACCCCGGCGATCCACGTCTGCACCAAGGAGCGGGCGCTCTGCGAGACCGACGCGGACTGCGCCGCGGGGGAGACCTGCGCCGTGGTGGCGGGTCCGGGCGACGAGATCGAGCTCGCCTGCGTCCCGCGGATCGGCGCCAAGAAGGGCGGCGAGCGCTGCGCGGCGAACGGCGAGTGCGCCACCGGATATTGCATCCAGGAGTACGGCGTCTGCTACGGGACCTGCCTGACGGGGGACGACTGCGCCCCCGGGGGCGCGTGCGCCTCGCTCTTCGTGAGCGTGAACGACGGACCGGCGCGCTACGTCCCGGCGTGCATGCGATCGTGCGGCGCCGAGCGGGACTGCCTGCCGAGCGAAGGGTGCGGCGTCGTCCTCTCCTACTCGCGGGAGGCGTACGTCTCCGTCTGCAACCCCTCCCAGGGGACCGCCTCCGCCGGAGAGGCCTGCACCTCCTTCTCGGATTGCCGCAGCCTGGGATGCGTGGACGGGGTGGAGGACGGGTACTGCACCGCGATCTGCCGCAACAATGGCGACTGTGGGGGCAGCACGGTCTGCGCGCCGACCTGGCGGCAGGGCCCCGGCCCAGACGGCAGCTACTACACCGACGACGACACCTTCCAGCCCTTCGGGATGTGCCGGGGCCTGCCGTGCCGATCCGACGGGGACTGCGACGGGTGGGCCTGCGTCCCGGAGAGCGACGGCAACAAGCCCAGCGAAGGGCAGATGCCCCTGCGCTGCGCGCCGCCGTCCGGCCCGCGCCGGGGAGGCGAGGCCTGCTCCTTCGGCGACGATGGCTGCAGGTCCGGCGTCTGCGGGACGACGCCCTTCGGGGACGGCTCGCTCTGCTTCGAGGCCTGCACGGCCGCCGCCGACTGCGCCGACGGGATGATCTGCGAAGCGGCGACGATGCGCGTGTATCACGGCTTCGACGAGACCGGGATCGTCTACGAGGACTTCACCGCCTGCGTGCCGGCGCCGCCGCTCTGACGCGGGCGGGGATCGGTCGGTCGATCACCCGATCGGTCGAGCCGGCGCGGGGCCCGGGTGGCGGTCGGATCCTCGGAGCCGGCTCGGGTCGTCGCGTCGCTCAGGACACCCGGCGCAGGGGCCCGGGGATCTCGGTGGCGTCCGGATCCTTGATCCGGTTTCGATCGTCGAGGAGGACGACCCGGGGCACGTGCCCCTCGAGCTCGTGGGGCTCGAGGTCGGCGAAGGTGGCGATGATCACCTTGTCGCCCGGCGAGTTCAGGTGCGCCGCCGCGCCGTTGACACAGACCACGCCGGAGCCCTTCGGCCCCTTGAGGGCGTAGGTCATCAGGCGGCTCCCGTTCGTCACGTTCCAGACGTGGACCGCCTCGTACTCGTGGATGTCGGCCGCGGCGAGGAGCTCCTCGTCGATGGTGACCGAGCCTTCGTACTCCACGTCGGCCTGGGTGACCGTGGCCCGGTGGAGCTTGGATCGAAAGACGTGACGGCGCATCGGGCTCTCCATTCCCCTCCGGTCACCGCCGCGAAATCGGGTCGGCGCCGCAGGGCCCTCGGGCGTGTGCCCCGTCGTCCGAGGTAGGGTAGGGAAGCTCTATATCCGCGACACTCGTGCAGGTTCAAGCCTTCCGCGTCGCGCGGAGGCCACCTGCCGCGGTGCGTCTACGGGTGCCCTGCGGCCGCGGCGCCACCTCTTCCGCCAGATGCCGCAGGAGCGCGAGCACGCCCTTGGTCGCGTCGCGCAGCGCCAGGGCGCGCCCCCGGGTGGGGACGTGCACGAAGATCACCGGGACGTGCGAGCGGCCGCTCGCGTGCATCCGGTGGAGGGCGTGGTAGTAGGCCGCGTTGCACGCGAAGGCGCCGGCGTCGCCCGACAGCCGCGCGGCGGCGCCCGCCTTCCGCACCGAGGCGAGGGCGCCCTTCGGCTTCACCGTCGAGAAGTAGGCGTCGGGCCCGCCGGGGACGACCGGGAGGTCGATCGGCTGCTCGCCGTCGTTGTCCGGGATCGACGCCCGCACCCGGTTCACCGCCGCTCGCTCCAGCTCGAGCTGCTCGGCGGGGGCGGACTCGCCCATGAGGATCACCACGTCGGGCTTGCAGGTGAGCGAGCGGTCCATCGCGCGGCCGAGGCGCGAGAACGACACCGGCAGCGTCCGCGTGACCACGCGCACGCCCTCCCGGACGCCCTTCGGGGAAGCCGCCGCCCGTGCGATGTGCTCGAGGACGAGCTGCGAGCGGTTGGTCGCTCGGCCCCCGAATGGCTCGAACGCAGTGACCAGGACGGTCTGCTGCCCGGTGGGTGGAGCGGCTCTCTTCACGCACCTACGATTGCGCCCGGCGTCCTCGCCGTCAACCCATGGTGGATCCTCCCGCTCGCAAGGCGCCCGGCTCCCCCGACCGGACCCCCCGGAAGGGCGTGGCCCGGCGTCCCGGCGGGCAGGCGGCTTCCGCGAGCGGGTTGCCGCGAGGGTCCCGTGGGGTACACTCCGGCCCTCTTCAGACCAAGGAGGCCCCGATGTCCCGCAGGATCCCCCTCGTCGCCGCCTCGCTGGCCGCCGCGTTCTTCCTCCAGTGCGACGGAGGCGGGGACGAGCCGGAGGGCCCGCTCCTCTGCGAGGGCTCGATCCCCACCGGCGTCGTCTACCCCGACGAGAACCGGGCGTCGGACGAGGCCCTCGAGCGGGTGTGGGAGAGCCGCTGCCGGGCTTCGAACGCCAAGGGGTTCGTTCTGTCGTCGCCGGAGGACGGCGCCGTGGTCCCGGCCGCGGCGCCGGTGGAGATCCGCTGGGAGCCCCTCGTCACGCAGAGCGCCTTCCTCGGCCTGCGCTTCGGGATCGCCCGGGCCCACGCCCACCTCCCGCCGATCACCGGCGACGTCCACCTCGTCGAGCTCGCGCCCGCCGGCGGCGGCACCCCGCTCTATGTGTTCACCGCCGACACCTGGTGGACGCCGGGCGACGAGGAGTGGAGCCGCCTCGTGGCCATGGGCGAGATCCGCGTCACCGTCTGGAGCGCCCACCTGGAGAAGGGCGTGATCCTCGACGAGGCCGCCGACGGGCCGTTCGTGAGCCCGAAGGTGGGGCGCTTCACCATCGAGGGCGCGTGACCCTGCCGCGCCGCGACCTCCTGCTGCCGCTCGCCCTCGCCGCCCTCGCCGCATGCGGCGTCGCGGACGAGGGCCAGTACGTCTACGCCCAGCGGGATCCCTGGCCGCAGCCGTCGCTCCTCCCGGCGGTGACCGGGCCCAGGCTCGCGGTCACCAACTCCGGGGACGACACACTCTCCTTCGTCGATCCCGTCTCGTTCACCGAGATCGCGCGGACCCCGATCGGCCGTAACCCCGCCGAGCCGGAAGGGCCCCACCACCTGGCGGCGACGCCCGACGGCAGGACCCTCTTCGTCGGCATCTCCAACACCGTGCCCGTCAACGCCTCGGGGCCCCACGGCAGCCACGGCACCGGCACGGTGGACGGCTACCTCCTCGAGGTCGACGCCCTCACCGGGAGGCAGCGGCGGTGGACCCGCGTCCACCGCAGCCCCGGGGACGTGCGCCTCGAGCCCGGCGGCGCGCGGGTGTGGCAGAGCCACTACGACCTGGTCGGCATCGCCCGGGCGCTGGAGGGGATGTCGAAGGAGCCCGACCTCGATCCGGAGAAGGAGGCCGCCTGGTTCGCCAAGATGGACTCCATGGTCGTGGTGACCGACGCGGCGACCATGGAGCGGGTCGCGGAGTTCGCGATCTGCCCCGCGGCGCACGGGATCGCCTTCGACCCCCGCCGCGGCCTCACGTGGATAAGCTGCGGCTTCAGCGACGAGGTCGCGGCCATCGACTCGGAGACCTTCGCCGTCACCCGGGTGCCGGTCGCCGACGATCCCGGCATCCCGCCCACGCCGCGGTACGAGCCGTACGCCGTGGCGATCGCCCCGAGCGGCGACGTGTGGATCAGCAACACCGGCAGCGCCAACACCGGTCTCCGGGTCGTCGATCCGGACCTCATGGCCGAGGTGCCGGAGCGGCGGATCTCCACCGCCGGCATCCCCCTCTTCGGCTCCTTCCTCCGGGACGAGTCACGGTACTTCGTGGTGACCCAGAAGCCCGACGCCCTCCTCGCCATCGATCCCGCGACCGCCTCCATCGTGGCGGAGGTCGACCTCGCCCCCTTGGGCTGCCTCAGCGCCCACGCCGCCGTCCTCTCCCCTGACGAGGAGGTGATCTGGATCGTCTGCGAAGGCGACCACCTCACCCTGCCGGGCACCCTCGAGCGGCTCGACCGCCGCACCTTGGAGCCCACCGGGCACCTGGAGGTGGGCCTCTTCCCCGACGACGTCGTCTACGTGCCGGAGCCCTCGCCGTGACCGCCCGCCTCGTCCCGCTCGGCCTCCTGCTGCTGGCGGCGGCCTGCGGGGCCCAGGAAGCTCTCCCGGCCGCGGAGTGGGGGGAGCGGCTCGCGTCGTACCCCCGCTTCTCGGGTTCCCCGTCGAACCAGGTGGCGTGCACCACCTGCCACGCGGTCGCCGCCGGCGACGAGCGCATCCTGCCGGGGTACTCGCTCGTCGGCGCCATCGACCGCCCGTCGTTCTGGGGCGGCTACGAGACCGATCTCCGAGGCGCCGTCGACGCCTGCCTCCTCTACTTCATGAAGGGGCAGAGGCTCGATCCGAGCGCCCCGGACACCCGCGCGCTCTACGATTACCTCGCCACCCTGGGCGGCGCGGGCGAGCAGGGGGCGCTCCCGGTCACCATCGTCGCCGCCATCGACGAGGTGCTCCCGCCCGGCGATTCGGAGCGGGGCGCCGTCGTGCACCGCCTCGCCTGCGCCGGCTGCCACGGCGAGGCCGGCACCGGCGCGGGCCGCGGGGTGGACGACGCGCCCGTCCTCCCGGACCAGGCGGAGGCGGAGGCGGCCGTGCTCTTCCCCGACTCGCCGCCCGCGG
>DATMSB010000054.1:0-27125 GCA_035565615.1 Vulgatibacter sp.
CTCTGCCAGGCGGCCGATGGACGCGAGGTCTTCGTCATGCCCCACGGCCAGACCTCGGTGATCGGCACCACCGACGACGACTTCTACGGGGATCCCGACGACATCCGCATCCACGAGGACGAGGTCCGCTACCTCTGGGAGGCGATCGAGAGGAGCATCCCCTCGCTGGGCTTCGCGCGGATCCTGCGGGCGTGGGCGGGGATCCGACCCACGGCCTGGGATTGGGGCAAGCCGGAGGACGACCTCAGCCGCGAGCACGTGATCTACGACCACCGCCTGCAGGGAGCGCCGGGCTTGCTCAGCATGGTCGGCGGAAAGCTCGCCTCCTATCGCATCATGGCCGAGGAGGCGGTGGACGTGATCGAGGACCGCCTGGGCGTCCCCCGGCGCCCCTGCCGCACCCACCTCGAACCTCTCCCGGGGGGTGAGTCGTATCCGGACGTCGCCGCCCTCGCCCGGGAGTATCGGATCCCCGAGACGACCGTCGCCCGCATCGCGTATCGGCACGGGGCGAACGCCGTCGCCATCTGCGAGCTCGCCCGGAAGGAGCCGAGGCTTCGGGCGCCGGTCTGCCGCTGCGAGCAGGTGATCGCGGCCGAGCTGGTGTGGTCGCTGCGGAACGAGGAGGCCGAGGGGATCTCCGAGCTGCGGCGGCGCACGCGCCTGGGGATGGGGCCCTGCCAGGGGGCCGACTGCGCGGCGGCGGCGGCGGCGCTCGTGGCACGGGAGCGCGGCGGGGGCGCCAGGCGGGCGCAGGCCGAGACCCTGGTGATGCTGCAGGAGCGGTGGAAGGGGAACCGGCCGGTCCTCGGGCGCTGGGGCCTGGCGCAGGAGGAGCTCTCCCGCGGGATCCACCTGGCATCCGGAGGCCTCGCCAACGCGCCCGCGGCCCGGGGCGGCGTGCCTGCGGTCTCGCCGGGCGGAAAGGGCGGGAAGTGAGCGCACCGCTCTCGGCCGACGTCCTCGTCGTGGGTGCCGGCGCCGCCGGTGCGATCGCCGCGCTCGCCGCCCGCGAGGCGGGCGCCAGCGTGATCGCCGCGCGCAGGGCCTGGGGGGCGACGGCGCTCTCGTCGGGGGCCGCCGACGTCGCCCCCGATCCCCTCTCGTCTCCCGGGTCGCCGCTGGGTGGACGTGCCAGCGTGGAGGCCTGCGCCCGCAGCCTCGCCCTTCGCCGGCCGGAGCATCCCTACGCCATGTTGCGGGAGCGGCTCGGGGCGCTGGGGGAGGCGCTCCGGTTCGCCTCCCGTGCCACCGGCGGCCTCCTCGCCTTCGGCGATCCGGGCGAGGAGAACCGCGTCCTCCTCTCCCCCTTCGGCGCGCTCAAGCAGAGCGCCGGGGGCCTGCGCTCCATCCTCGACGGCGATCTGCTACGGGTGCGCGGCACGGTGGGTGTCGTCGGCTTTGACAGGCCGGGGCTGGAGCTCGACGCGCGGGACCTCGCCGCCGCGGCGGAGGAGACGTGCTCGTTGGCGGGCCTCAGGCTCCGGGCGGTGCCGATCGAGTGCGACCTGCTGCGCTGGTCCGATCTGCCGCTCCTGCGCCGCCACGAGGTCGCCGAGCGGATCGAGGCGGATCCCGAGGCGCTCGCGACGTCGATCCTCCGGGCGCTGCCGGCGGAGCCATTCGCGCTGCTCCTCCTGCCGCCAGTGATCGCCCGGGGCGATCCCGAGCCCGTGCTCCGGATCCTCGAGGAGCGCCTGGGCGTGCGCTGCGCGGAGCTCCCGGCGGGCGCTCGCTCCGTCCCCGGCCTGCGCCTGCAGGAGGGCCTCGAGCGCAGGCTGAGCGAGGCGGGCGTGCGCCTCGTCGAGGGCGAGGTCTTCCTGGAGGGCGGGGACGACGCGCCGTCTCTCGTGGAGCGCCCCCGCCGGGACTGGGCGGATCGGCTGCGCCTCTCGTCGTCCCGGGAGGCGAGAGGTGACGCGGAGGCGGTGGTGGTGCGCGCCTGCGTCCTCGCGGCGGGCAAGTTCATCGGCGGCGGGG
The DNA here is from genome assembly GCA_035565615.1 of Vulgatibacter sp. Taxonomy (GTDB): domain Bacteria; phylum Myxococcota; class Myxococcia; order Myxococcales; family Vulgatibacteraceae; genus Vulgatibacter. Next base: position 1,981 of record DATMSB010000054.1, read on the forward strand.
TGGAGCGGCACGGCCGCATGCGCGAGCCGATCTTCGACCTGCCGGTCTGGGTCGAGGGCGCCGTGGACGAGGGGCGGTGGGTGGGCGACTCCACCCGCCCCGCCTGGCTCGAGCGGCAGGCCGCCATGGCGGCGGGACTTCGGGTGGACGGATCGCTGCGACCGCTCCTGCGGGACGGCGCGCCCTTCGACGATCGGGTCTTCGCCTGCGGCGCGATCCTCGCCGGCAACGACCCCGCGGCGGACGGGGCGGGCATCGGCCTCGCCGTGTTCTCCGGCTACCTCGCCGGGCGGGAGGCGGCGGCCCGGGCGCGAGCCTCCGAGCGAGGGGCCTTTGGCACGGCCGCAGAGGCGGCGGACGCCGGCGCGGGGGCGCCATGAGGCTCGGCGCCGATCTCTACCTGGCGTGGCGGGCCCTGGTGGTGCAGCCGCTGCGACGGATCTTCGGCAAAGTGGGGCGAGGCGAGGCCTGCTTCCTGGAGAACTACGGGCCGGAGGGGCTCGTCCCCACCCCCGCAAAGGACAAGGCGATGGTCGCCGCCGCGAGCCGGTGCATCTCGTGCGGCCTCTGCGACCAGATCGACGGCCAGCTCGGCGCGATCTCCCGCGGGGACTACGACGGCGTCTCCCTCCTCCCCCGGCAGTACGCGCGCTCCTCGGTGGAGCTCGTCCACGCACGCCGCGCCGTGGAGGCGATCGATCCGGAGCGGTACCGGGCGGCGGAGGCGATCTGCCCCACCGGGGTGCCGCTGGTGGCGCTCGCCGGTTGGCTGCGCGATCGTCTCCTTCGAGCGAGGTCCGCCGCGAAGGAGCTCCCCGATGGCGTTCGAGACGATGCGCGCGCCGCCCCTCACGAGGCGGGAGGCGCCGCCGCCGGCCGATGAGGCGCTGGCGCGGGACTTCGCCGCGATCGTCGGCGCAGAGGGCGTCTCGGTCGATCCCGTCGACCGGCTGAACGCCGCCCGGGACATGTGGCCCAAGGGTTTCCTCTGGGAGCGGCAGGGCCTCTTCCCCGCGCCGCCCGACGCGGTGCTGCGCCCGGCGAGCGTCGAGGCGATCGCGGCGGTGGTCCGGTTCGCCTCGGAGCGCGGCGTCCCCGTCACCCCGTACGGCGCCGGGAGCGGGGTGTGCGGCGGCGCCATTCCACTGAATGGAGGCGTCACGCTCCGCCTCGATCGCCTCGACGCGATCGGGGAGATCGACCCCGACGCGCTCGAGGTGGAGGCGCAGGCGGGCGTCCTCGGCGTCCGGCTCGAGGAGGCGCTGCGCGCGAAGGGACTCACCCTGGGTCACTTTCCCTCCTCCATCGGGTGCTCTTCGGTGGGGGGCTGGATCGCGGCGCGATCCGCGGGCCAGAGCTCGTCCCGCTACGGGAAGATCGAGGACATGGTCCGCTCCATGCGCTGCGTGCTGGGCACGGGGGAGGTCGCCGAGCTCCGGCGCCCCGCGGAGGGCATCGACCGGATGGAGCTGATGCTCGGGAGCGAAGGGACCCTCGGCGTCGTCGTCGAGGCGAGGTTCCGGCTGTGGCGGGCGCCGGAGTCTGTCGTCCCCCGGGGGTTCCGCTTCCCCTCCCTGGGCGCCGGGCTCGACGCGGCGGAGGCGATGTTTCGCGCCGGCCTGCGGCCCTCGGTGGTGCGGCTCTACGATCCCCTCTCGACCGAGGTCGCGCTCGGTTCACTGGGCGCATCTCCCGGGCACACCAGACCTCCCGGCCTCGAGGACCTGCGCCCGCGGTTCCGCTCCAGGGGCGAGGCGCTCGCCGACGCGATCGCCGGCGGGCCCGGCGTCGCGAGGCGGATCGCCGCGGAGGCCCTGCGGTCGGCGGCGGCCGCCGCGCGCAACCTCGCCCTCTCCCGATCCGAGTGGATCGGCCGCGGGATCTCGCTGTTGCGCCGCAGCCTCCTGGTCCTGGTCCACGAGGGCGCCGCCGGCGAGGCCGAGGCGGAGGCCGCGGAGGGCCGGGCGATCTGCAGGGTGCACGGCGGGATCGATCTGGGCGAGGGGCCGGGCGCGAAGTGGTTGCGGGATCGGTGGGCGGTGTCCTACGGCCTGCCGAGGATCTTCCAGTCGTCCGGCTGGGTGGACACCTTCGAGGTCGCGGCGCCCTGGGGAAAGGTGCTCGCGATCTACGACGCGGTGCGGGCGGCGGTGGCGCCCCACGCCCTGGCGATGGCGCACTTCAGCCACGCCTATGCGGATGGGTGCTCGCTGTACTTCACCTTCACCGGCGCCGCCCGCACGCCGGAGGAGGGGCTCGCCGGCTACGACGGCGCCTGGCGCGCCGCCCTCGACGCGGCGCTGAAGGAGGGGGCGACGATCTCCCACCACCACGGGGTGGGCCTCCTCAAGTCGCCGTGGCTCCGCGAGGAGCTGGGGGAAGGCGGCCTCGAGCTCCTAAGGCGGGTGAAGCGGGAGTGGGATCCGAGGGAGATCCTCAACCCCGGCAAGCTCGGCGCCGCGGACGTGGCGGGCGAGCCGTTCGCCGTCGGTGCCGAGGCCGGGGGTGGCGGACGGGCGGCAGAGGGCGCCGGTGGAGATCGCGGGGGATCGCGCAGCGACGCGCGCGCGTTCCACCTCGACCGCGGCAAGCTCAGGGCGATCGATCCGGTGGACGAGCGCGCGATGTGGATCCGCGCCTACGCCGGCGCCTCTGTCGCCGACGTGGAGGCGCGCCTGCGGGCCTGCGGCCTCACCCTCGGCTCCCAGCCGCCCAGCATCTTCCGCGGCACGGTCGGGGCGTGGCTCGAGGGCAGGTTCGCGGGGAGGCGGGTGGAGGGCGACCGCCTCGCCACCGGGGTCGCGTCGGTGGAGGCCGTGCTCACCGACGGCCTCCTCTTCGTCTCCCACGGCGCACCGCGCTCGGCCGCCGGCCCCGACGTCAAGCAGCTCCTCCTCGGCGGCGAGGGACGATACGGCCAGCTCGTCGCGGCCACCCTCAAGGCGGAGCCCTTCCCGCGCACGAAGGAGATCGCCTTCGCAGGCGACGCCGAGCGGCTCGCGCGCTGGCTCCTCGGCTGCGTGCGCGATCCCCTGCCGCCCCTCGGGATCGCCGTGGAGGGGATGCCGGCGCCGTCCGCCAGCGTCGTCTTCGCCGCTGGAACGAAGGTGCAGCGCGCCCGCGTCGCGCGGGCTCGGCTGGCCGCGGCAGCCCTCGGCCTGCAGGCGCGCGAGCCTCCAGGGGTGCGGGGCGATCGCCCGCCAGGTACGGAGGCGATCCGGGAGAGCGAGGCCCTGCTGGAGCTCCCCACCCTCCTCGCCGGAGGCCGCTCGATCCGGATGGTGCGCATCTGCCGCGAATGCGCCGTGTGGATCGAAGGGGATCCGGCACCGTCCTGACCATCGGGCCCGTCGGGAGAGGGCGCCGGACCCCCGCGCGAGGCGCCAAAAGAGGTGAAGGAACGGCGGCGTTGTCGGAAGATGCCGGGATGCGCCGCGAAGATGCAATGGACCGAAAGGTCGTCTTCATCGTGAACCCCCGCAGCGGCAGCGGCGCCACCGGCCGGCTCTGGCGCGGCCTCTCCAGCCGCATGCGCCGGGAGGTCGGCGACTTCGGCGAGCTCTTCACCACCAGGCCGCAGGAGGCCACGCTGCTCGCGCGCCACGCCCTGCAGGACGGCGCGGACGTGGTGGTGGCGGTGGGCGGGGACGGCACCCTGAACGAGGTCGCCAACGGCTTCTTCGACGAGGAGGCGAGACCGCTCCGCGAAGGAGCGGCGCTCGCGCTCTTTCCCCGGGGCACGGGCAGCGACTTCCTGCGCACCCTGCGCTTCGCGGACCCCGGCCCCGAGGCGATCGCCGCGAGGCTGCGGGAGGGGAGGATGCGCCGCATCGACGCGGGCCTCGTCCGCTACGTGGGCGACGACGGCGCCCCCGCGTCCCGGATCTTCGTCAACGTCGCCTCCTTCGGCAGCTCCGGCCTCGTGGATCGCTACGTGAATCGATCGTCGAAGGTCCTCGGCGGCAAGGCGTCGTTCACCATCGGCGCGGTGCGCGGGCTCCTCGCCTACTCCGATCGCCGCTGCCGCATCCGCTTCGACGACGGCCCCTGGGAGGAGCACGACGTCACCTGCCTGGCGGCGGCGAACGGACGCTACTTCGGCGGCGGGATGATGGTGGCGCCGAAGGCGGAGCTGGACGACGGCCTGCTCGACGTCACCCTGTGGAGCGGCTTCGGCCTCAAGGACTTCGTGCGCCACCGCGGCAAGATCTACGACGGCACCCACACGAAGCTGAGGGGCACCACGACTCGGCGGGCCCGGAAGGTGGAGGCCGCCTGCGACGAGGAGTGCCTGCTCGACGTGGACGGCGAGGCGCCGGGCCGGCTCCCGGTCACCATCGAGATCCTCCCCGCCGCGCTCTCGTTCGTCGGGTAGGTCGCTCCCCCGGGTTGAGTGGCGCCACCTTGGCCAAGGAATGGCTGCGAACGCGGCCCGGCGGGTGTAGAGATCGCTCCCGGCAAGCGTACGACCCAGAGGAAGCCTCCCGTGACCAGCCAGCCGATCGATCAGTTCAAGACCCTCCTCGCCCGCGCCCAGTCCGCCGGCGAGCCTCTCGCCGAGGCGATGGCCCTCGCCACCGCCGACGAGGCGGGGAACCCCTCGGTGCGCATGGTGCTGCTCAAGGGCGCCGACGAGCGGGGCTTCGTGTTCTTCACGAACCTCGAGAGCCGCAAGGCGCAGGAGCTTCGCGCCCGGCCGCGGGCCGCGCTCTGCTTCCACTGGGCGCTGATCGAGGAGCAGGTGCGGGTGGAGGGCCCGGTGGAGCCGCTCCCCCCCGAGGAGGCCGACGCGTACTTCCGCACCCGGCCACGCGGCAGCCAGCTCGGCGCGTGGGCGTCGAAGCAGAGCCGGCCCCTCGCCTCCCGCGAGGAGCTCGTGGCCCGGGTCGCCGAGGAGGAGCGGCGCTTCGAGGGGAAGGAGGTGGAGCGGCCGCCGTTCTGGTCGGGCTACGTGGTCCGCCCCGAGCGGATCGAGTTCTGGTCGGGGCAGCCCGACCGCCTGCACGATCGCTTCGTCTACACTCGCGCGCAGGGCGAGTGGATCCGCCAGCGGCTCTATCCCTGAGCGCGGGGGCGGCTCATTCCCGCGAGGCGAGCGCGCGCCAGCGCTCCATCTGCGCCGCCTCGGCGGCGGACTCGGGCTCCGACGAGAAGAAGCGCAGCCACTCGTCCCGCATGGCGCGGGCGTCGCGGCGGCCCAGGTCCACGAGGCGGTCGGCGAAGCCCCCGTCGAAGAGGAGGTAGGAGACGAGGTCGGCGCGGTCGCGGGCCTCCGACTCCGCCAGCCGGCGGATGACGCCCCCCACGAAGCCGCTCGCCCGCTTCTTGAACTCGGGGGAGCGGGCGTAGTCGGCGGCGAGCTTGCCCAGGTCCTCCGAGGGGTGGACGAGGACGTTGCGCACCCAGCGCATGGGGTGGTGGCGCATGGGCCTGAACGCGTCGTTGAGCACGGTCTCGAAGTCGGCGCCGTAGGCGCGGGTCCCCGCTTCCAGGATCGAGTTGAAGCGGCGGAGCCGGTTGAGATCCTCGTCGATGCGATCGAGCAGGAGCGCGTCGAGGGTCTTGCCGGCGAGGAAGGCCGCGGTGGGGTAGGCCGTCCGCGACTCGCCTCCCCGGCGCGGCGGGGGCTTCGCCTCGGCGGGGGCCGGCTCGAGGGGCCGGGCCGGCGCGGGTGGGCGGACGGGCTCGCCGGTCGGCAGCACGTTCGCGGTCACCGGCCGGTGGCGCAGGGAGATCACGATCACCCGGTGGGCGCCCAGCCGCAGCGCCGGGCTCAGGGGCACGCTCTGCCGCAGGCCGCCGTCGACGTAGAGCTCGCCGCCCACGGAGACCGCCGGGAAGAGCAGGGGGATCGCCGCGGAGGCCAGGGCGTGGGAGGGGCCGATCCGGGCGGCGATGGCACGGTAGTGGAAGTCCTTGCTCCACGGCGGCGCGTCCCGCTCGCGTCGCTGCACGAAGACGGTGGTGCGGCCGGTCGCCACCGTGGTGCACGACACGGACAGCGCGTTCAACCTGCCTTCACGGATGTTCCGGCTGATGTCCCGCCAGGGCACGCTGGTGCGCACCAGGTTCCGCAGGCCGGTCGGATCGACGATCCCGCCGAAGGTCTCCTGCTCCACCCGCGCCGGCGTCCGCTGCAACAGGCCCCGCAGGAGGCGGAAGGCGTCGCGGGGCCCGAAGGCGAGGACGTCCTCGATCCGCAGGGAGGTCCACTTGCCGGCGAGCTCCACGCCCTGGCGCTCGGGCGAGGCCGCGGCGCCGGCGAGGTAGCAGGCGTTGATCGCGCCCACGGACGTGCCGGCCAGCACGTCGATCGACGCCTGCCGGTCCAGCTCCCGGGCCAGCTCGTCGCGCAGGTAGGCGACCACGCCCGCCTCGTAGGCGCCCCGCGCCGCGCCGCCGCCCAGCACCAGCGCCGTTCGCATCCCGTCCATTCGCGCTCCTGCAAAAAGGTGGGAGGGGGAGAATAGCGAGGACTCGCCGAAGGCCCAACCCGAGTCCGCCGGACCTCAGAGGACCTTGCGCGGCGGCACCAGCACGTTCGCCACCAGCAGCCCGGTCACCAGGGAGATGGCGATGAGCCCCATGGAGAACGCGATCTCCACGCCCATGGCGGGATCGTTGCCCAGCATGGCGCTGAGGCTGCGAAAGCCGATGCTCCCCGGCACCAGGAGGATGAGGCCGGGGACGATGGTGATGAGCGCCGGCTTGTCCCGCAGCCGGGCCAGCGCGTTGCTGGCGGTGCACAGCACCAGCGAGCCGACGAACGCGCCGAGCTCGGGGCCGAGCCACGCGGAGCCGAACCGCGTGCCGAAGAACGCCACCGCACCGGCCAGCACCACCCACGGGGTGTCGCGGGGCTTGGCGCTGAAGAGCACCCCCGTGGCCGCCGTGGCGACGACGAGGGCGGGGACGAGGAGCCAGGGCTGCAGCGGGACGTCCGCGGCGAGGTGGGGCAGCGGCGGCAGGAACCGGTCCACCTGGCTCCCCAGCGCCACGCCGAAGACGAGCTGGAGCAGGACCAGGATCGCGCTGGTGAGCCGGGTGGTGCCGGACACCAGGTTGCGCATCGCCAGCTCGGTCATGGCCACCGTGAGGGTGAGGCCGGGCAGGAGCGGGATCAGGCCGGCGATGATCGAGGTCTGGGTCGAGAACGGCCCCAGGACCCGCGTGGCGATCACGGCGATGGCCGCCGCGCCGAAGGCACCCAGGACCTCGGTGACGCGGTCGAGGCCTGGGCGCTTCTTGGAGAGGACGAGGAGCAGGCCGAGCCAGCCGCTGATCAGCACGGAGGCGATGAGCTCGCGCATCTGCCCGCCCAGGAGCACCGTCGCGCCGGTGGCGACGAGGCCGAAGCAGAGGGAGGTGAACCCGGCGCCGTAGGGGGACGGGGCGGCGAGGATGGCGTCGAGGCGCTCGAGCCCCTGCTTCGCGTCCCGCTTCCCCTCCATCACCTCGGAGGCGAGGAGATCCAGGTCGACTAGGCGGCCGAGGTCCGTCTCGCCGGGCTCCACCCGGATCATCGCGGTGCGCAGATCGGAGGGCTCGCCGAACGACGCCATGATCGCGGTGGGCGACGAGTAGACCGAGCCCTTCGTCCCCAGGGTCTCGGCCAGCCGGGCCATCATCCCCTCGAGCCGGTGCGCGGGGACGCCGTAGCGATGGAGTGCCTTCGCCAGCCGGAGGAGGAGCTCGATGCGGCGATCGTCCGTCTCGACCTCCGGCGCGACGCCGCTTCCCAACGTCTGCATGTACCGCCGCCCTCGCCCAAGGAGTCCGTGAAGGACGAACCGCCGAAAGGGCGGCGCAATTCAGCAAGTGCCGCCCTCCCTGTCAAAGAACCGGGGGTGCCCCGGCGCCGATCCCCGCGGACTACTCGAGGAACCAGTACGCGGTGGCGAGCAGCGTCCGGCGGACCTCTCCCACCGCCGCCTTGCGCCCGATCTCGGCGATGGCGCGCTCCTTGTCGCCGAAGCGGCGCTGCTCCTCGAGGCGGAGCTGGTCGAGGCCGCGGCGGTACTCGCGCTCGGCGGAGTCCCGGGCCCGGCGCAGCCGCGCGCGTTCGCGATCGTCGGTGGCGGAGAGCACCGCCTTGCGGGCCGCCTCCCACGCCGCCCTGGCGTCGGCCACCCGCTTGCGCGGCTTCTCCAGGCACTCCTCGGTGAAGCGGTCCCAGCGCTCCCGCGCCTTGTCCGCGGCGACCCCGCGGCGGGCCTCCACCTCGAGCTTCACGGCGGCCTGGGCCCGGGCCAGCGCGCTCTCCTGCCAGGTCCCCACGCTGCCGACGGCCCCCGCGGCGGGCTGTCGCGAGGTGGTGCGCGCGGGGATCTCCACGAAGAGCGCGCCCTGCTCCAGGTCGAGGGCCCGGTACACGCTGCCCTCCCGCACGAGGACGAGGTGGACGATCCGCTCCTCGGGATCGACGTTGCCCGCCTCGAGCTTGTAGACGAACCAGAAGCCCTCCTTGCCGAAGTGCGGGGCGAGGGCGGGGGAGGCGCGGCTCGCGTCCAGCGCGAGGGAGGTCACACCCTTGGCGGGAGCGGAGCGCACCAGCTTCGCGGCCGCCTTCACCAGCGGCGAGCCGGGGCCCAGCTTGCGGGCGCCCACCTCCTTGGCGTGGGCCGCGGAGCCCACCGAATAGAGGCCCGCCGCCAGCTCGCCGCCCGCCGCCTCGAGGAGCGCCCGGGGCACGTGGCGCACGTCGATGAGGTCGCCGTCCACGCCCGCGTCGTCGCCGAGCACGGAGAGCGCGAGGGTCCGGGCCCGATCCTCGGAGCGCTGGATCACCTCCTTGGCCTGGCTCACGGCGACCTTCAGCCTCGCCCGCACCTGGTCGTCGAAGCGCTCCATGAGGACCCCGCGCGCCTCCTGCATCCGGGAGCTGATCTTGGTCTCCATCTCCGCCCGCATCCGGGCGAAGGCCTCGTCGATCTCGCGCTCGGATCGGCACGACTGGTAGATGTCGAGCACCCGCCGCTCGAAGTCGACCCCGCTGTCCAGCGCGCCCAGGACCTCGTCCGACGCCCCGAACACGCCGCCGAAGAGGCCGAGCTTCTGCTCGAGCAGATCGTAGAGCCGGGCCTCCGCCGCGTTGGAGCGGTTCACCATGTTGATCACGAGGACGTCGCGCTTCTGGCCGTAGCGGTGGCAGCGGCCGATGCGCTGCTCCACCCGCTGCGGGTTCCAGGGGAGGTCGTAGTTGATCAGCAGGTTGCAGAACTGGAGGTTGAGGCCCTCGGCGCCCGCCTCGGTGGAGATGAGGATCTTGGTGCGATCGCGGAACTCGTTCACCAGCGCCTTGCGCTCCTCTGGGCCGCTGCCGTCGCCGCAGAGGATCGAGACCTGGCCGCGGAAGCCGTTCGCCTCGAGCAGCTCCTTCAGGTAGTCCTGGGTGCGGCGGCTCTCGGTGAAGATCACCGCCTTCTCGGGCCAGCCGTGGGCGGCCGCCACCGTGAACGAGCGCGCCAGGGCGCGCACCAGGGCGTCGCCCTTCGCGTTCACCTTGATGGAGCGGGCCAGCGCCACCATCGCGCGCAGCTCCTTCAGCTCCTCCTTGCACGCGGAGAGGGTCATCGGCTTCTTCTTCTTGCCGATCTGCCGGTCGTCGAGGAGCTCCTCCGCCTCCTCCTCGTAGATGCGGCGGATCTCGTCCTCGAGGCCGTCCTGATCGTCCTCTCCCTCCTGCGAGGCGAAGAGGTCGGCCATGTGCAGCGCCTGGGCCTTCGCCACCTCCTCGGCCCGGCCCACCTTCGCCTCGAGGGAGTCGGCGAGCTTCTCCAGGGTGGCGGCGATCGCGAACGTCGAGCTGCCCAGGAGTTTGCGGTAGCAGAGGGTGAGGAGGGTGCGCCGCTCGGGCGCGATCGCCGCCAGCTCCTCGCGGCAGAGGTACTCGCTGACCCGGTCGTAGAGGAGCTGCTCCTCGGGGGACGGGCGGAAGTCCTCCACGATGGAGCGGCGGTTCGTGTACTTGACGTACTCGCGGACCTGCCGGCGCAGCGTGCGCTGCACGATCGGCGCGATGCGCTCCTTCAGATCCTCCATCAGCTCTCGGCGCTCGACGAGGATCTTCTCCTCGTCGGGGGCGCCGGGGGGCGGGGGCGGGTGGAGGAGCGGGCCGTAGAGCGCGCGGAACGAGTCCTCGGGGCCGAGGATGGTCTCGTCGATGAGGCTCACCAGGCCGAAGAGCTCCATCAGCGAGTTCTGTAGCGGCGTCGCCGTGAGCAGCAGCTTCGGCACCCCCGCGAGCGCCTCCCGCAGGGCGCGGCCCGTCTTGTGGCTGAGCTTGTAGGCGTTGCGCAGCCGGTGGGCCTCGTCGATCACGACCAGGTCCCAGGGGATGCGCTTCAACGCGTCCGAACGGTTCACCGCGAAGGGGACCGAGCAGATCACCGGCACGGGGAGGTCGAAGGGGTTGGCGCGGCCCGCCGCCTTCGCGGAGGGGCCGTCCACACACTCGGCGGTGAGGCCGAACTTGTCCCAGAGCTCGTCGCGCCACTGGGCGCGCAGGGGCGCCGGCGCCAGGACGAGGATGCGCCCGCGGCCCTCGGAGGCGAGCTGGGCGATGACCAGGCCCGCCTCCACCGTCTTGCCGAGGCCGACCTCGTCTCCGAAGACGCAGCCGCCGGTGCCGAGGCTCTCCAGGCCGAAGGTCGCCGCCTCGAGCTGGTGCGGGTTCAGGTCGACGCAAGCCTCGGAGAGGGCGGGCGCCACCCGCGCGAGGCCGTCGCCGCCGTGCTTGCGGAGGATCTCCTCCGCCAGGATGCGGAGGTGGAAGGGCGTGGTCCCGCTCTTGCGCTCCCCCTTCTCGCGGCGCGTCGTCGCCACGGGGCCCACCGACTCGTACATCCAACAACTCCCGTCGCTCGCGAGCGGCCGAAGGTAGCAGACGCGATCCGCAGGGTCATCGGCCGATCGCCGCGCCGATGTGGAATCCATCCCCGCGGTCCGTCGCGCCGCGCGGGACGATCATCCGTGGAGCCGGCGATCCCGAGCGCGGTGGTTTCGGAGGGAGCCAGGGTCTGCCCCGCCGCCGTTCTTCGGCGCCGTCGATTCTTCCCGAAGCCGATCAACCGATACGGGACGCCACCGCGTCGAAGAGCCTCGCCGCGGACTCCGCCGGATCCCCCTCCAGCCAGGCGCGGATCGCAGCGACGCCCCGGGCGCCCGCGCCGATCGCAGCGGCGGCATTCCCGGCGTCGATCCCGCCGAGCGCGAAGAGCGGCAAACCTCCCCGGTGTGCGCCCAGGGCCTCGAGGCCGATCCCGCGCGGCTTCCCCCGGGACGGGAAGATCGGGCCGAAGGTGGCGAAGTCCGCGCCCGCCGCCCGGTCGAGCTCGGCGCGGTCGTGGCAGCTCGCGCCCACGAGCCGGCTTCCCAGGAGCGCGCGGGCCTCGCCCACGGGTACGGACGAGCCGGCGAGGTGGACGCCGTCGGCCCCCGCCACGATCGCCACGTCGACGCGATCGTTGACGAGGAGCGGGGCGCCGCGCCGGCGGCAGGCGGCCCCGACCTCGCGCGCGAGGTCCAGGAGCGCGCGGCCGCCGAGATCCTTCTCGCGAAGCTGGACCGCGGCCTCGCCGCGGGGGATCCCCGAGAGGGCGCGATCCACCGCCGCGGGGAGGTCCGGCACCAGCGTCCGATCGGTGATCAGGTAGAGGCGGAAGGTCATCTCTCGCTGCGTGTCGGCCGCCCGAGCGGCGGCGGAGGCGGCTTCAGTGGCCTCCCGAGATCGTGCCCTCGATCGGCGACGACGCCGAGCCGTAGAGCTTCCTGGGGATCCGCCCGGCGAGGAAGGCGTCGCGGCCCGCCTCGCACGCGGCCTTCATCGCCCGCGCCATCCGCACCGGATCCTTCGCGCACGCGATCGCGGTGTTGAGGAGCACCGCGTCGCAGCCCAGCTCCATGGCGATCGCCACGTCGCTCGCGGTGCCGACGCCGGCGTCCACCAGGACCGGCACCGACACCTGCTCCCGGAGGATCATCAGGTTGTAGGGGTTGCGGATGCCGAGGCCCGAGCCGATGGGCGCCGCCAGCGGCATCACCGCCGCGCAGCCGGCGTCCTCGAGCTTGCGCGCCATCACGGGGTCGTCGTTGGTGTAGGGGAGGACGGTGAAGCCTTCCTTCACCAGGATGCGGGCCGCCTCCAGGGTCGCCTCCGCGTCGGGGAGGAGCGTCTTGGGATCGGCGAGGACCTCCAGCTTGACCAGGTCGCCGCCCCAGAGCTCTCGGGCGAGGCGGCTGGTGCGGACGGCGTCCTCGACGTTGTAACAGCCGGCGGTGTTGGGCAGGAGCCGCATCCCCTCCGGGAGCCACGAGAGGAGGCTCTCGTCGCCCTTGGCCGAGAGGTCGAGCCGCCGCACCGCGACGGTGACCAGCTCGCTCCCGGAGGCGGCGAGCGCGGCCTTCATGGTGGGGAAGTCGGCGTACTTGCCCGTGCCGGTGAAGAGCCGGGACTGGAAGACGTGGTCGCCGATCCGCAATGGGGTATCCGACATCGTGTTTCCTCTTCTCGTGTTCGTGGCGCCCCGCGTTCGGGCGGGCATCGGGTTCTTCGGTCTCCGGGAAAGACTCCGTGGCCCGCGCGCCGAGATCGCATGGCTGCGGAGAGGGGGCCCGCCCTTCAACCCCCGCCGACGAAGGCGACGACCTCGACCCGATCGCCGGCCTGGAGCCGGTGGGTGTCGTGGTCGGCGCGGCGAACGACCTGGAGGTTCACCTCCACGGCCACCCGCTCGCGGACCACGCCCAGGTGGTCCAGGAGCTCGGAGACCGTGCTGCCCGCGGGGACCTTTCGCTCTTCGCCGTTCACCACCAGGATCATGCTGCTCACCTCGCGCGGTTAGTAGCAGGAACGCCTCCGGCGCGCCACCCGGGGCCCCTCGTGCCGGGCCTTCGCGGGCGGTGCGCACCATGGAAAACATGGGATTGCTGGTCGCTTGCCCTTCCGGGGAGGAACGACTATCAGAGGGTCGGATTCGACAGCCCCGGGCCGCGGGAAAGCCTCTCTCTCGCCGCACGGAAAGCCCAATCGGAGATGAAATGCGCAACGGCGATCAGGTTCGGAAGATCCTCTCGTGGTACCCGTCGGACAACCCCGGCACGCTCGGCAACCTCGCCCGGCTGATGAACACCGGACGCCTGGCGGGCACCGGCAAGTTCGTGATCCTCCCAGTGGATCAGGGCTTCGAGCACGGCCCCGTCCGCTCCTTCCAGCCCAACCCCGAGGGCTACGATCCCGACTACCACTACAACCTCGCGATCGACGCCGGCTGCAACGCCTACGCGGCGCCGCTCGGGGCCCTGGAGGCGACCGCCGGCAAGTTCGCCGGCGAGGTCCCGCTCATCCTCAAGCTCAACAACTCCGACACGATGTCCAAGACCTCCGACCCCGTCTCGGCGATCACCGGCTCGGTGGAGGACGCCCTGCGGTTGGGGTGCACCGCCATCGGGTTCACCATCTACCCGGGCTCGGTGGCGCGGAACACCATGTACGAGGAGATCCGGGAGCTGATCCTGGAGGCCAAGGCGGTGGGCCTGCCGACGGTGATGTGGGCGTATCCCCGCGGCTCGGGCATCTCGAAGCAGGGCGAGACCGCCGTGGACATCGTCGCCTACGCGGCCCACGTCGCCGCTCAGCTCGGCGCCCACGTGATCAAGGTGAAGCCGCCCACCGCGCACGTCGAGCAGCCGGAGAACCAGAAGGTCTTCGAGAAGTACCAGATCCCGGTGGCGACCCTGGCCGACCGGGTCCGCCACGTGGTGCAGTCCTGCTTCAACGGCAAGCGCATCGTGATCTTCTCCGGCGGCGAGGCCAAGGGCACCGACGCCGTCCTCGACGAGATCCGCGGGATCCGCGACGGCGGCGGCTTCGGCTCGATCATGGGCCGCAACGCCTTCCAGCGCCCCCGCGCCGAGGCGATCGAGCTGCTCCACAAGGTGATGGACATCTACGCCGGCAAGGCCTGATCCCCGGGCGAATCGCCCGTCGAAGCGATGGCCCCGCGCGCCCCCATGGCGCCCGGGGCCATTTTCGCCTCCGGGCTCCATCGCCGACGAGCTGCGCGGCGGCGCCGCCCCGGCCGCAGGGCCCGTTCGCCCCGGCGAGCTGCGCAGGTGGCGCCGCCCCGGCCGCAGGGCCCGTTCGCCCCGGCGAGCCTGCGCAGGTGGCGCCGCCCCGGTTCCACGTTCCTTCGCCCCCACGAGCCAAGAGCCACGAGCCGCGCAGGCGAGGAGCCGCGTCGGACAGGAGGCCGTGCGGAGGGCGGGCCGCCCAAACGAAGACGCCCCCGTCCTCGGAAGGTCGGGGGCGCCGCCTGGAGCGGATGAACCCGCCGCTCGTCATTGCTGCGACGAGACGAGGACCGGGAAGTTCATCTGCGTCGTGGTGCCGTCGCCGAGCTGCGACGAGGAGTTGCGGCCCCAGCACCAGGCCTCGCCCGAGAGGGAGATGCCGCAGGTGTGGTTCGCCCCCGACGCGAGGCTGGAGAACTTCGGTCCCGCCACCGGGAGGGGAACGCTCGATCGACCGGCGTCGGTGGCCGCGCCGAGCTGGCCGAAGGAGTTGGAGCCCCAGCACCACGCCTCGCCCGAGGCCGTGAGGCCGCAGGTGTGGGCGGTGCCCGCGACGAGGTTGGTGAGGCCCTGGACCCCGACGACCTCCACCGCCGACCCGGGGGCCTCGTACTTCCCGCCTCCGAGCTGCCCGGACCAGCCCTCGCCCCAGCACCAGGTATTGGACTCGGCGAGCGTCGCCCCGAGCGTCGCGCAGGCGTGGCGCTCACCCAGGGCGTACGACTGGACCATGTCCTCCGCCTTGAGCGAGGGGATGAGGACGCGGGCCGGCACGGGGTCGGGAGACGAGCCCGACATCGCCTGGGCGCCGTCATTGCCCGGGAAGTGGAGCAGCTCCCCCGACTTCACACCGATCGCCTGGGCCGATCCCAGGAGGATGCTCTCGAAGCCCTCCAGGGCAGGGACCGGATCGGGCGACGAGGTGCCGGTCTCGGTGCCCCAGCAGTGGCCGCGGCCGCCGGAGACGATGCCGCAGGTGCTGCTGGTGCCCGCGGAGATCTGGTCGAAGGAGATGCCTCCGGCGACCCACGCGGGGAACCACTCGTTGGCATCGCTGCCCGTCCCGAGCCTGCCGTCGGTGCCCCGACCCCAGCAGACGGCGTTCCCGACCTCCGTAGGGACCACGAGGGCGCAGGTGTGGGAGGCGCGGGAAGAGATCGAGAGGAAGGTGAGCTCTCCTCCGACCCTGGCGGGGATCGGAGCCGACGTGGCGTAGCCGATGCCGAGCTCGCCCCTGGACCCCGTGCCCCAGCACCAGGCGTCACCCGTCGTGGCGATGCCGCAGGTATACGTCGATCCTGCCGCGAGCTGGGTGAAGCGCAGGACCGAGTGGATCTCGAGCCTCGCCTCGGCCTCGTCGACGACCGCGTGGATCTCGGCGACGCCCGGCGCGTGGGCGACGAGGAGGCCGTTCGAGTCGATGGAGACGATGTCCGGTCGATTCGAGGTCCAGATCGGCGCGCCTCGATCCAGCAGGACCTGCCCCGAGGCCTCGCGCGCGATCGTGGAGAGTTGGATCAGGCTGCCCACCAGGACCTCGGAGCCCACGGGGCTGCGGATCTCCAGCCGCGCGATCGGGGTCCACTCGACCTCCACGGGGAGGTCTCCCTGGATCCCTCCGATCGATGCGCTGATCGTCGCCGTGCCGGCGGAGTGGGCGGTGACCATCCCGTCGCTGGTCACCGAGGCGATCCGGCGATCGCTGGACCACCAGATCGCGCCGTGGCCCTGGACCACCCGGCCCTGGGAGTCGAGGAGTTCGGCGCGCAAGGGGGCGCTCTCGTGGGTCGAGAGCGTGAGCGCGGCAGGCTCGATGCGGACGGTGAACGTCGGCTTGTTCCCTTCGGGGAGCGTCGGTGCCGCCGGCAGCTTCTCGTCCTCGCCGTCGGGCTCCGCGCGCCGCTCCGGCACCTTGGCCTCGATGCTCACCGCCTCGCGGACGTCCAGGGAGCTGCTCCGATCCGGGGCGAGCAGCAGGGCCGGCTCGACGAACGTCTCGATGGGCTTCTCGGACCGAGTGTCCTGCGCGGCGTGTTCGACGGTCCGGCTCTCCCCCTGGAGCATCACGGGGGCGGGCTCGGAGCACCCGGCCAGGACGCCGAGAGCGACGAAGATCGCCGCCATCTGCCTGAGTGGCAACCTGGACGACTCGTGGATTCCCCAGCCCATCGATCGCTTCCTTCGAGGCTCTCGGGCGCCCGTTCACGCGACGGCCACGCCCGAGAAAGTGGTCAGTCTCCGGCGAGCCTACCCGATCGCGAGCGCCCGCGCCATGGGGGACCGCCCGAAATGCAGGCCGGCTCCCATCAGAGCCAGGCGTTGGCCCGGTACCAGTCGGCGGTGGAGGCGAGGCCGCGCTCCAGGGGCCAGGCGGGTTCGAAGCCGAGTTCCTCCCGGGCCCGGTCGATCGAGCAGGCCCATCCGGGCCCCCCCATCTCCCGGATCTTGTCGAGGGAGACGATCTGCGGCTTGCCCGTGATCCGCGCCGCGACCTCCGACCAGAGGCCCACCGGCCAGGAGAGGGCCTCCGGCACCGGTACGACCAGGGGCCTTCGGCCCAGGGCGTACCCGACCTTGCGGAGCATCTCCTCCCAGGCGTAGACGCCTCCGTCCGAGACGTAATAGACGCCCTCGAAGCCCTCGAGATCCCGGACCGTGCGGCCGCGGTCGAGGGCGAGCACCAGGGCGGCGCCGACGTCGTCCACGTAGATGATGGAGTACTTCTTCTGCCGGAAGAGCCCCGGGCGGAGGGCGAGTCCGCCTGCGGCCATCTTGAACACCTCGAAGAAGTCGCGATCCCGAGGCCCGTAGACGATGGGGGGGCGGACGATGGTGATGTCGAGCCTCCCCGCGTGTCGGCGCACCATCTCCTCGCCCGCGAGCTTCGAGCGGCCGTAGAAGGAGACCGGCCTGCAGGGGTCCGTCTCGAGGGACGGCCGCCCGTTCTGCATCGGCCCCGCGACCGCCAGCGAGGAGCAGAGGACGAAGCGCCGCACGCCGGCGGCGATCGCCGCCTCGGCCAGGAGGCGGGAGCCGTAGGCGTTGACCCGGTAGAGGTCGTCCGCGCGCAGGCCCTTCGTGAGGCCGGCGACGTGCACCACCGCGTCGACGCCGTCCAGGGCGGCGGGGAGCGACGCCGGATCGCAGACGTCGCCGAGGGCCCACTCGATCTCCACCCCGGTGGCCTCGAGCCCGCTCCGGTCGGAGGTGCCGCGGACGAGGCAGCGCACCCGGTGGCCCGCCGCGTGGAGCGCGGTGGCGGCGGCGGGGCCGACGAAGCCGGTGCCGCCGGTGAGCAGCACCTTCATTCGCCCACCTCGTCCTCGTAGACGCGGAAGGTCTTGTAGCGCTTGCCGCCCATGAGCTGGATCGAGCGGTTGGTCAGCACGTTGTCCTCGAGGATCCAGGAGATGTCGCAGGACTTGAAGCCGAGCTTGCGGGCGGCGGCGAGGGAGTCGATGTAGAGCAACGCGTCGATGCCGCGCTTCCGGTACGGCTCCTTGACGCCGAGCGTGATGAGGCGGAGGTTGTCGATCTTGCGTGACCACCACAGGAGCTTGGCGAGGCCGATGGGCAGGCCGAAGGTGGTGAGCCTGCCGCCCACGCGCGCCAGCGCCTGGTTGATGTCGGGAAGCGTCATCACGAAGGCCACCGGCTCCTCTCGGACCTCGGCGATGAGCAGGAGCTCCGGCCTCACGAAGGACCTCATGTCCTTGGCCACGTGCGCGAACTCGGCGTCGGTGAAGGGGACGAAGCCCCAGTTCTTCTCCCACGCCGCGTTGTAGATCTCCTTGATCCGCCGTACCTCGGCGTCGAAGTCGGAGAGGTTCACCGGCCGGACGACGAGGCCCTCCTTCCTGCGGACCCTCTCGGCGATGCGAACGACCTTCGGATCCGGCTCGCTGCCGGGGTCGAGCAGCCACCCCCACAGATCCTTCGCCTTGCGCAGCCCGAACAGCTCCTCGAAGTGCCGCTGGTAGTAGCGGGGGTTGTGCGGGACCATGATCGCGGGCGGGTGCTCGAATCCCTCGATCAGCAGGCCGAAGTCGTGGTTCGTCGACAGGTTCATCGGCCCCATGAGCTGCTTGCGGCCCCGGGCGCGGATCCAGCCCTTGGCCGCCGCGAAGAGGGCGCGTGCCACGTCGTCGTCGTCCACGGCCTCGTACATCCCGAAGAAGCCGTAGTCGGTCCCGTGGAACCGGTTGTAGTCCAGGTCCTCGACCGCCGCGACCCGGCCCACCACCCGATCCCGCTGCCAGGCGAGAAAGAGCTGGTGGGGGGCGTGGTCGAAGAACGGGTTCTTGCGGGGATCGAGGAAGTCCTTTCTCTCCATGAGGAGCGGCGGGACGAAGGTGGGATCGCCGGCGTGCAGTTCGGCGGGGAGGCGCACGAAGCGATCGAGGTCGCGCGGGCTCTCCACGGGGCGCACCGTCACGTCCGCGGTGGCCGAGAGGGTCGGGGGCTGCAGCGTGGTCGCCATAGGTTGGGGTGAACTACCCCAAGTGGGGCGACGCCGCAACGGCGGGGCGGGGGACTACTCGTGGTCCTCGTCGTAGGTCATCTTCCGCCCCCCGCGGGCGCGGCTCGCCAGCTCCATGAGCCGGTAGCCCCGCTCGATCACGGCGCCGGTCACGTCGCCCAGCCGCTCCTGCACCACGCCGCGCATCTGCTCGCGGGTGGGCATCTGGAAGTTCGCCGCGCGCCAGGTCGCCGTCTCCACCAGGTCGAAGACCCTGCGGGCGAGATCCGCGCGGCTCCGGTAGCCGTCGGCCCTGCCGCGGGAGCGGCCGTTCCCGTTCCCGTTGCCGGCGACGCGGCGGTCGGCGGCGAAGCGGGGCACGCCCTCCTGCTCGTCGTCGATCGAGCCGACCTGGGCGATCACCTCGGCGGCGGTCGGCGCGTCCTCGGGGAGCACCTTGAACTTGCGCCCCAGGATCTCGAACTGCTCGATCACCCGGTCGAGCTGTTCGTCGGTGTGCGTCGCCATGTACGACGTGCGCATCAGCGAGTGGCCCGGCTCCACCGCCGGGGGGATCACCGGGTTGGCGAAGACGCCGTGCTCGTAGAGCGCCTTCCACAGCCGGAAGCACTTGATCTGATCCCCGATGTGGACCGGGACCACCGGGCCGTCGGAGTTGCCGGTGTCGTAGCCCAGGAGCCGGAAGGCTTTGCGCATCTTGTTGGCGATGCGCCACAGCCGCTCGCGCCGCTCGGGCTCCGCCTCGATGATCTCGAGGGAGGCGAGGGCGGCGGCCACGGAGGCCGGCGTCATCGACGCCTGGAACACCATGGCGCGGGCCTTGTGCTTGATCCACTCGATCACCTCCTTGGGACCGGCGATGACGCCGCCCAGGGAGCCGAACGACTTGGAGAAGGTGCCCATCACCAGGTCGACGTCGTCCTCGACGCCGAGGTGCTCGCAGAGGCCGCGGCCGTGGGCGCCGAGGACGCCGAGGCCGTGGGCCTCGTCCACCATGAGGCGCGCGCCGTACTTCTTCTTCAGCTCGGCGATCACCCGCAGGTCGGCGAAGTCGCCCTCCATGGAGAAGACGCCGTCGGTGACGATGAGCTTGCCGGCGTCGGCGGGCGCGTTCGACAGGAGCCGCTCGAGGTCCGCCATGTCGTTGTGGCGGTACCGCTTGTGCTCGCCGAAGGAGCCGCGGATCCCCTCGAGGATCGACGCGTGGTTGAGCCGGTCGGAGAAGACGTAGTCGCGGCGCTCGAGCAGGGCCGAGAGGGTGCCCAGGTTGGTCGTGAACCCGGTGCTGAAGCAGAGCGCCATCTCCTTGCCCAGGAAGCGCGCCAGCTCCTTCTCGAGCTGCACGTGCAGGTCGAGGGTCCCGTTGAGGAGGCGGGAGCCCGAGCAGCTCGTGCCGTAGCGCTCCAGGGCCTTGGCGGCGGCTTCCTTGACCTTGGGGTGGAGGGAGAGGCCCAGGTAGTTGTTGGAGCCCACCATGATCACGGGCTTGCCGCCCACGACCACCTCGGTCCCGTCCGTGCGATCGATCGGCTTGAAGTAGGGGTACAGTCCCGTGGCCCTTGCGACCTTTAGCTCGCGCCACTCGAACGCCTTGCCGAACACATCCGCCATCGAAGGGTCCTTTCGGAACGTTCGACCCAGGTCCGGCCGGGCAGCCCGCCGGACGCCCGTTCGGACGGCGGCGGAGATACAGACCGGACCTGAGATTGTCAACTGCGGGCCCTGCTGCGCAACTCGACTCGCCGGGCGCGGTGGCGCAGCGGTCGAGTGCCGGGTTTGCGCCGCCGCTCGGGTCTACCCATCATAGCCCTGCCCGATCGAAGCGCGAGGAATGATGGGGGGTTCGATACCGTCCGTGGGTTGCTTGACGCCCGTCGAGGGGTGATCTAGAAGCCGGCCACCCTGGTCCCGAGCCGTCTGGCGTCGGCGTTGCATCACCACTCCGAATCGGGCTCGGACGGCCGTGCAGGCGCCAGAGGGAGCGATGGAGCGAGAGGTTTCCGCCACCGGAGCGACTGCGCACGACCTCCCCGAGAAGGGGATCCGCGAGGAGCGCCTGGCGATCCGCTCGGGGGAGCTGATCGCCGTGATGGCCGGGGTTCTCGCCCTGACGATCCTCCTCTGGAACCGCAACCGCGTGGCGGGGTGGGAGTCCGCGGCGCTGGTCTTCGGCAGCATCGCCGTGGCGCCGCTGGTGCTGCGCACGCTCCAGGCGAAGTACGCCGCCAACCGCTGGCTCCGCTTCGTCGCCGACTTCGGCCCGGTGGGCTACATCACCGGCTTCTACCTCTTCCTCAACCCGATCCTGGACGCGGTGAACGTCCCCATCGCCGACGATCTCCTCATCCGCGCGGACCAGCGGATCTTCGGGGTGCAGCCGTCGATCTGGCTGGCGGAGCGGGTGCCACCGCTCCTCAACGACGTCTTCCTCGCGGCGTACACCACGTACTTCTTCTGGCCCGCGGCGCTGGGGTTCGTGCTCTGGATCCAGCGCAAGGAGGTGCAGTTCGACGAGTGGGCGACGGCGCTGATGTTCTTCTACGCCGTGAACTTCGCCCTGTACGCCGCGGTGCCGGCGATGGGGCCGCGCTACTACCAGGCGGCGTACTTCGACGGCCCGGTGAACGGCTGGTTCATCGCGTCGCACATCGACCTGATGTTCCGGGAGTCGCCGCTGGCCCGGGACTGCTTCCCGTCCGGGCACACCGGGATCTCGCTCCTCGTCCTCGCCTACTCGTGGCGGGAGGCGAGGCGCTTCTTCTGGATCGCGCTGCCGGTGCTCGTCTGCCTGATCGTGGGGACGCTGGCCGGCCGCTTCCACTACGGCGTCGACCTCCTCGCCGCCGTCCCGCTCACCGCGACGTCGCTGCTGGTGGCGGCGAAGTTGAAGCAGCGGCTCCCGGCGGGGATGGCGCTCTCGCGCTTCTCGGCGCTGGCGATCCGGCGCGACCGCTCCGGCGTCTGATCCGCCGACCCTTCAGGCCGACGTCAGCCGCTCCACCCGGGCCGAGAACTCGTCGCGCGCCTCGCGGCCGCGCCAGTCGTCGCCGAGGGCCACCTTGCGATCGCCCTCCGCCACCAGGATCCCCTGGTCGACGAGCCAGGCCACCGCCCGCTCGAAGGTGGGCGTGGAGAGCCCCTCCACGTGCCGGATCCGGCCGGCCTCGAGGGCGCCCCTGCCCACGTCGAAGCAGGTCTCGACCAGCCGCTTGCGATCCATCGGGCCGGCCTCGAGCGCCTGCGCGGCGAGGGTGGCCACGAAGTAGGACTCCAGGGCGTCGGCGAGCTGGGCGCGGAGGAAGCGCAGCCACGCGATCCCCTCCTCCTTCGCCGACACGACGTCGCCTTCGCGGGAGAGGAGGCCGGCGGCCTCGAGGGAGCGCGCGGTGTCCGCCACCGTCACCTCCACCGGCACGTCCGCGCGAAAGCTGAGTTCGCGCTTGAGCATCCGCGACAGCCACCGCGCCTCCTCGGAGAGGGCGTCCATCCGCGCCCGGCCGCCGAGGGCCAGGAGCGCCGCCGCGAGGATCGACTCCTCCTCGAAGTGGTGGACGATGTTGTTCTTGTAGAAGTCCAGCGACGGTCGCGCCTTCTCCTCCACGTGGAAGTAGGTCTCGCCGCCGACCACCTGCCGCTGCACCTGCCCGTCGGCGGCGAAGCTGACCAGGGTCTCCTTCACCGCCCCCGGGGCCACGGGATCCGAAGGCGCCACCTCGATCGGGCGCGAGAACCTCGCCCCCTTGGCGCGGGCAATGGAGCGGAGGAAGTCGATCCGGGCCGCGAGGTCGGTGGCGCTCACGCCCCGCTCGCTCGAGGCGAGGAGCGCCGCCGCCACCAGGGAGGTCGGCGTGATCGTCTGCACGCGGCCCATGCCCCACGCGATCCGATGGGCGAGGGCGTGGACGAGCGCCTTGCGCTCCTCCGGGGTGTGGTTCGCCGGATCGAAGCCGCGATCCTTCGCGAAGGCGGCGAGGGAGATCGGCGCGTCGAACTGCACGTGCACCCTGCCCCAGCGCGAGCGCAGCACGGCGGGCGTCTTCAGGAGCCCCTTGATGTCCTCGCGCTTCTTCTCCGCCCCGGCGAGCTCCCGCGCGTAGGCCTGCGCCTCGATCACCTTGGCGTAGTCGATGGCCACCGGCACGAAGTGGAGGTCGTCCCGGGCGCCCGCGATCCAGGCGTCCACCTCGATGGAGATGAGCCCGTACTTGGGCTGGAGGATCCGGCCGGTGCGGGTGCGGCCTCCCTCGGGGTAGAACTCCTGGGTGTAGCCGTCCCGGGCGATCTTGCGGATGTAGGCGGCGAGCGACGCGGCGTAGATCCGCTGCCCCTTGAAGCTGCGGCGGATGAAGAAGGCGCCCATGCGGCGGAACGCCGGCCCCAGCGGCCAGAAGGAGAGGTTCGCTCCGGCGGCCACCAGCGGCGGCGTGATGCCGCGCTCGATGAGCACGTGGCTCATGAGCACGTAGTCGGCGTGGCTCCGGTGGGTGGGGCAGAGGACCAGCGGCGCCCGCTTGCTCGCTTCCGCCGCGACGGCGAGGCCCTCCTCGTCCACCTCGATGCCATCGTAGATCCGGTTGAACACCCAGCGGGCCACCGTGTTGGCGCCGTCGGTCCACGCCGGGGAGTAGCGCGCCGAGATCTCGCGGAGGCAGCGGATCGCCTCCTGCTCCACCACCGGGTAGCGCTTGCCGCTGGTCTCGGCGCGCTTCTCCAGCTCCGCCCGGAGCTGCCGATCGCGCAGGGTCTCCTCGATGAGGCGCTGCTGGCTCTTGAGCTTGGGGCCCACCACCGCCCGCAGCTCCCTGGCCAGGCCCACGCCGAGGGCGCCGCGGGCCTTGCGGGCGAGGACCGCGTCGGAGGCCTCCGGCTGATCCGCCACCAGGCGGGAGAGGTCGATCGGCAGCCCGATCTTCACCATCGAGCGCTTGTAGTTGAAGAGGAAGGACGCGAAGGCGTGGAGCCTGCCCGGGACCTCCGCCGAGCCCAGGACCACGTCGGCGAAGCCGGGGCGCAGCCGCGACGGCGCCCGCTTGAAGATGAGGAGCTGCGGGATGAGGTAGATGGGCCGATCGGAGGTGCGCTGCAGCGCCACCAGGTCCGCGAAGGGATCGTCGGTGGAGGCGCCGCCGCTGCGGAGCGGCGAAGGGCGGCGCAAGAACACCATCGACGCCTCGCCGCGCCGCGCCGCCTCGACCACGGCCCTGGCGCCGCGCGCGGCGCGCCGCCGCAGGATCAGGGCGGCGGGACGGTAGAGGAAGGTCGACAGCCCGAGGACCGCCTTCGCCAGCGGCAGGCCCCGCCGGGCGAAGGCCCAGTTGAAATAGAGGAAGTTCAGGATCCCGGCGGACCTCATCACGTAGACGAGGGTCCCCTTCCGGGCGAGCTCCTCCAGGCGCTCCTGGGCGTCGGCCGGGAAGCGCACCGGCTCGAAGTAGCGGCGGAACAGCCAGCGGAAGAGCGGGCCGTACCGGGTATGCATCGCCGCCGGTCCGGCGGTTCGTTCAGCGGGGGACACGAGACCCACAGCATGACGACCGACGTGCCCCTCGGGCAACGGCTTTCTTCTCGTCGGGGCGGGCTCCGGCATGGCGGGTCAGGTGGGCGACGCCTCCACCAGCTCGCGGACGCGCTCGAGCAGATAGGGGAAGTTGATCGGCTTCTCGAACACCCCGTCCACCCGCTCGCCCCAGGCCTCGTCGGCGCCGGCGCCGGCGTCGATGGCGCCGGAGATCACGTAGATCGGCGTGCGCTGCGCCCGCCCTCCCTCCCGCACCGCCTTGATCAGCGCGGCGCCGTCCACGCCGGGGATCCGCAGATCGAGGAGCACGAGCGCGGGCGGCGCGTCCCCCTGGATCCGCGCCAGCGCCGCCTTCCCCTCCGCGAACGCGCGGACCTCGAAGCCCTCGCCCGAGAGGAACTCCACGATGCCGTTGCGGCAGTCGTCGTCGTCCTCGACGACCAGGATCTCGCCGCGGGCGGGGCGCGGCGCCTCCGAGACGCCGCTGACGGCGCCGGCGAAGAGCGGCAGCGCCGCCAGGAAGCGCAGCCCGCCCTCGTCCTGCTCCGCGCGGACGTGGCCGCCGTGCAGCTCGATGATCCGGCGCGCGATCGAGAGGCCCACGTTCGCGGGGCCGCCGTCGGTGCGGAAGGCCTGGAAGAGCTTGGGCAGCTCCGCGTCGGGGACGTGGACGCCGTCCAGCTCGACCCGGATCGAGCAGATGCGGCCCCGCGGCTCCACCACCACGCGGATCCGCTCGCCGTCCCGCTTGCCGCGCAGGCCGCGCTCGAAGAGGTGCATGAAGCCCTCGACGAGGCGGTCGCGGCTGCCCCGGATGAAGACCTCGCCCTCCGGCGCCTCCACCTCGAAGGTCACCTCGGCGGCCTCGGCGTCGGACTCCAGGAAGTTCGCCGCCTCCAGGAGTACCGAGCGCACGCCGAGCGCCTTGGGGTCGAGCGTCATCTTGCCGGCCTCGAGGCGCGCGGTGAGTAGCAGATCGTTGATCAGCCGCAGGAGCCGATCGGCGTTTCGATCGCAGACCGCGATGGCGTTCTGCTGCTTCTCGGTGAGCTCGCCCAGCCGGCCCGTCATGCCCAT
>DATMSB010000055.1:0-49156 GCA_035565615.1 Vulgatibacter sp.
CAGCTTCCCCACGAAGCGGATGAGCTCCATCGAGGCCCGCCGCGAGGAGAGGAGGAGAAGCCCGCCCGCGCAGATCGCCGCCACGGTGACGAGGGCCGCGGTGCCTTCGGTGTAATACGTGGTGACACCCAGGGCTGCGAGCCCCAGGACCGCCAGCGCGTCGGTACCCCGCTCCGTCACCAGCGCCGGGACGGTGCGGGTCAGGGGCGCGCCGGTGGCCTGGCGGACGAGGTAGGGCTTGAGGAGCTCGCCCGCCTTGCCCGGGGTGATGGTCATGGCGAGGCCCGCCACGAAGATGCCAGCGTTCTCCCTCCTGCCCACCTTCACCCCGAGTCGCCGAAGCAGGTACTCCCACTTGGCGAACCGGAGCGCGTAGTTCAGGAGCGACAGCCCGAAGATCGGCACCAGCAGCGGCAGCCGGAAGCGCGACAGCTCCCCCGCCACGGCGGGCAGCCCCGCCCACAGCGACAGCCCCAGGTAGAGGAGTGCGCCGGCGGCGATGCCGATGAGCGCCCAGCGGCGAAACCACGCGATCAAGCTAGCCCCAGCGGTGGTAGGCGGGGTGCCCCGGCTTCACGGCGACGAAGGTGCCGCGGGACGAGGCGCAGACCTTGCCCCCGGCCTCGAGGGTGGCCTCGACCACCGCCCGATCCTCCGTCGACTCCACCACGTGCGAGCGCAGGTGCACCTCCTCGCCCGAGGGGATGGGCCGGCGCAGCTTCACCGCGTACTCGGCGGTGACGGTGCACGGGGGCTCCGCGGCGCCGGCCTTCCGCATCAGGTGCCACGCGGCGGTCCAGTTGCTGTGGCAGTCGAGGAGGGTGCCGGTGATGCCGCCGCTGAGCATCCCGGGGAAGGCCTCGTGGTGCTTCTCCGGCTGCCAGGCTGCGACCACCTCGTCGCCCCGGGGCACGCTGCGGATCCGCAGGCCCTTCTCGTTGGCCGGGCCGCAGCCGAAGCAGATGCTGTTGGGCGCGTAGCGCTCCTGCAGGCTCTTTTCGCTCATGATGGCGCGAGCCTACCGCATCCGGCCCGCGGCAGGGGGCGGCGGGCGCACGGCCGCTTTCCACCTCCCGGGCGATCCCTCGGATGATCTATGGTCGATCGCTCGTTGTCCGACCCGAAACCTCACCGGAGCACGCGACGTGAACCAGCACAACCTCCTCCTCTCCCTCCTGGCGATCACGGCCCTGGCTGGCTGCAAGGAGAACGCGCCGGCCGCGAAGGAGGCCACACCGGCCGCCCAGCCCTCCGCCGCCACCCCTGCCGACACCCCCGCGAAGGCCGCCGAAGCGAAGGCGGAGCGCCCGCTGGAGGAGCTGCGGCCGGAGCTCCTCGACCCCGCCGCCGTCGCCGCCAAGACCCCGGCGGTGCCGGACGTCTTCCGCGTCCGCTTCCACACCACCAAGGGCGACTTCGTGGTGGAGGCGAGGAAGGAGTGGGCGCCCCGGGGCGCCGAGCGCTTCTACCAGCTCGTCTACGGCGGCTTCTTCACCGACGTGGCCTTCTTCCGGGCGATCCAGGGCTTCATGGTGCAGTTCGGGATCAACGGCTCGCCGGCCGTCGCGCAGGCGTGGAAGGAGGCCGTCTTCCCGGACGATCCGGTGAAGCAGGAGAACCGGCGCGGCATGATCTCGTTCGCGACCTCGGGCCCGAACTCGCGCACCACGCAGATGTTCATCAACTTCGTGGACAACCTCCGCCTCGACGAGATGGGGTTCGCGCCGTTCGCGAAGGTCGTCGAGGGGATGGACGTCGTCGACTCGCTCTACACCGGCTACGGCGAGGGAGTGCCGGCCGGCCGCGGGCCCAGCCAGGGGCGCATCCACGCGGAGGGGAACGCGTTCCTGCGCAAGGCCTACCCCGAGCTGGACTACATCAAGTCGGCCACGATCCTCGGCGACTGATCGTCCCGAGGCGGGTCGATCGCCCGCGCCGCGCGAAGCGCCCCGGGTCCGGGCGAAGCGCCCACACCGCGTGAAGCGGCACCCGGGCGAGCCGGTGCCCGCCGCACCCCGCACGCGTGAACGGGCAGCGGGCGCAGGCGAACGCCCGGGGCGAACGCGACGACGCCCCGCCCGATCGATCCCGGGCGAGGCGTCGTCCTCCTCACGAGCGCGCTTCGATCAGGGCTGCCGCGGCGCCTGCCCCTCGGCGTTCCGGCCCCAGCAGTCGATCCGCCCGTCGGTGTGGATGCCGCAGGCGTGGTCGGCGCCGGCGCTCACCGCCTTGTACGTCCCCGCCGGGACGGCGAGCCGCCCATCGGCGCTGCTGCCCCAGCACGCGACGGTGCCGTTGGTGCGCAGCCCGCAGGTGTGGCGCGTTCCCGCGCTCACCCGGAGGAACGAGCCGGAGGGCCGGCTCGTCTGGCCGTAGCTGTTGTTCCCCCAGCAGACGACCGAGCCACCGCTCTGCTGCACCGCACAGGTGTGATCGTCGCCCGCCGTGATGTCGACGATCCGCCCCAGGTTGTTCGGGATGCGCGTCTGGTTGTTGGACGAGCTGCCCCAGCACTCGGCGCGATCGTTGTCGTTGATCGCGCAGGTATGCCTGCCGCCGGCGCTGACCACGGCCCTCCAGTCGACGCCGAACCAGGGCGGGCTGCTGCGGTTGCTCCCGTCGTTCCCCCAGCACTCCATGTCCCGACCCGATCGACGGACGCCGCAGGTGTGCGCCTCGCCCGCGCTGATCGCCTGGAAGGCGTCGAGGTTGGGCGGCCTCGCCTGGCGGTCGCCGTCGTGGCCCCAGCACTGGACCCGCCGATCCGTCCGCAGGCCGCAGGTATGCCTGCCGCCGGCGGCGATGCTCAAGAGCCGGATCCCGCTGGGGACGTTGGACCTGCCGTCGGCGGTGGAGCCCCAGCACACGGCGCTGCCGTCGCTGCGCACGCCGCAGGTGTGCCGGGCCCCGGCGCTCACGCCGGAGAAGCTGAGCGCCATCGCCCGCGCCGGCGTCGACCACCCGGACACCTCGCTGCTGGCGAAGGCGAGCCGGTAGTACCGCCCCTCGTCGAGGGGGTTGGTCTTGTCCAGGGTGGCCGCGTCCGTCGCGCCCGGCAGGTCGGCGTAGGCCCCGTCGCTGTCCGCCGCCGATCGCTGCCACTGGAAGGTGAGGTCGGGGACGGGGCCGCCGCCCCGAAAGCCCATGGTCGCCGCGGAGACCGGCCCAGGGCCGGCGGCGGTCACGGCGCGCACCTCGTAGGTGGACGGCGGGGCGGGCGCGAACGCGGGCGGCGCGACGAGGTCCAGCTCGATGAAGCCGAGGACGTCGTTGGGCTGCGCCGTCGCCACCGCCGAGACGTCGCCGTGGGGCGCGCTGGTGTCGTCGTAGCTCGTGCCGAGGCCGGCGGTCATCCACGAGCCCTGATCCCGGCTCACCTCGTACCCGACGATCGCGGGCTCGAGGCGGCGGGCCTGGGCCGGCGCGGACGGCGCCGTGGGCCCGACGTCGGTGTCGGCGATCACCGCGTACTGGTGGAGCGCCCCCGGCTCCGTCGCCGCCGGCGCCCACGTCACCGTCACCCCGTCGAGGCGGGTGCCCTGCGAGGCGACGACGGCGGTGGGCTCGCGGAGGGTCCCGGGCGATGCGCCGCCGTCGGTGAAGGTCGTGGCCGCGGTGGAGGCGATCTCGATCCCGTCGCGGAGCACCCGGTAGCCGAGGATGGCGGGCGGGATCCGCGCGGCCGGCGTGGTCTCGGAGTTGAGCGCCGGGCCCATGTCGGTGGCGGCGACCACGGTGTAGGCGTGGGTGGCGCCGGCGTGGACCACGGCGGCCGTCCAGTCGAGCTGGACCGAGTCGACGTCGCCAGCCGCCGCGAGCCCCGTCGGGGCGTCGACGGAGCCCGCGCTCGCCGCGTCCTCGTGGCTGGTGGCGCCGGCGGGGAGGGTGGCGATCGACGCCCCGTCCCGCATCACCGTGTACCCGGTGATCGCCGGGGCGGTCCGGGCGGCGGAGACCGGCGCCGACGCGGCGCCCGACACGGCGCCGGCGATGGGAAGGACCGTGTAGGCGTGCGGGCTCCCGCCCTGCGCCGAAGGAGGCGTCCAGTCGAGGCGGATCGCGTCGACCCGGGGCGCGAGGGCGAGGGAGAGGGTGCCGACGAAGGATCCCGCGCCGGCCTGGACGTCGTCATACGAGGTCGCGCTGGCGGGGAGCGTGGCGACGGCGGCGCCGTCCCGCGCGATCTGGAACGCCGAGAGCGCCGGCGCCGCGCGCTGGCCGGTCTTGGGCGACGAGGTCTTCGCGGCCCCCGTGTCGATCTGGGTGTCGAGGGTGTAGACGTGGGTCGTCCCCGGGCTGGTGGTGGGCGCCTGCCAGCGGAGCTCGATCGATCCCACGCCGGCGTTCACGGTGACGGGTCCCATGGCGCCGATGGTGCCCGGCGCGGCGCCGTCGTCGTCGAACGCGGTGGCGCTCGGCGCGAGGGTCGCGATCGACGCGCCGTCCCGGTACAGCCGGTAACCCACGATGGCGGGATCGACGCGGCCGGCCACGACCTCGGGGGACGCGACCGCCGAAGAGCCGGCGAGGACGTAGAGCTCGTAGGAGCGCGACTGCCCCGACGTCGTGGTCGCGGGCTGCCAGCTCAGGCCCACCGAGTCGACGCCCGCCGAGACCTGGAGCTCGGCGGCGGTCGCGTCGCCGGCGGTGGCCGAGGTGTCGTCGTAGGTGCGGTGGGCGGCGGTGAGGGAGACGAGCGGCATCCAGTCCCGATCGATCCGATAACCGGTGATCGAGGGCGCGGTCCGGGCTGCGGGAAGCTCGAGGGAAGCCACCGCGGTGCCGACGGCGGTGATCGCCTTCACCTGGTAGAGGTGGCTCGGCCCCGGGTGCACCGCGGGCGCCTCCCAGCGGAGCGTGACGCTCTGGGCGTTCGGCCGCACCTCGAGCACCGGCGCGTCCACCGTCCCGGGGAGGGCGCCGACGTCGCGGTAGGAGGTCGTCCCCGGCGGCAGGACGGCGATCTCCACCCCGTCGCGGGTGACGATGTACTGCGACAGCGACGACGCGCTCGAGCCGGACGCGCTCGCGGGACCCGAGCGCTGCCCGTCGGCGCGGACGGCCACCACCTGCCAGGTGTGGAAGCTCGATCCCACCGTGGAGGGAGGCTGCCACCGCAGGTCGATGGCCTCGGCGCTCGGGGTGAGGCCGAGCGCCGGCGGATCGAGCTGGGACGAGGCGCCCCGATCCTCGTACGTGGTCACCGAGGGGGGCAGCCGCGCGATCTCCACGCCGTCCCGGAGCACGACGTACTCCGCCACCGCCGGCGCCCCGCGGGAGGCGGTGGCGATGCTGGAGGCGGTCGCCTGCCCCAGGTCGGAGGCGGCGACGAGCTCGTAGCGGTAGGTACCGCCCTGGCTGCCAGCGGGCGGCGCCCAGGTGAGGGTGGTGCCCGTCGCGGTGTTGGCGAGTGTGAGCGCGGTGGGCGATCCCAGGACGCCGGAGGCGGCGCCGGTGTCCACGAAGGAGGAGGCGGTGGGGGGCAGCGAGGCGACGAGGACACCGTCGCGCAGGACGCGGTACGCGGTGACCACCGGGGCGCTGCGGTGCCCTCCGGCGGTGGCGGGGAGCCCCACCGAGTCCGCGGTCACCGCCATCACGCCATAGGTGTGCTCGAAGCCCGGAAGGGCGGTCGCGCTGCTCCACTCCAGCCGGATCCCCTCGTCCTCCTCCGTCGCCGTGAACGCCGCCGACGGCGCGAGGGTGCCGGAGATGGCGCCGGTGTCCTCGTAGGAGAGGACGGAGGCCGGGACGCTGGCGATCGGCCGGCCGTCGCGCTCGATCAGGTAGCCGAGGATCTCGCCGGCGAGGCGGGCACCGCGCCTTCCGGCGGACGCCTCGGTGGTCCCCACCTCCGAGACCGCCTCGATCGTGTAGAGGTACGACACGCCGGCGTGCACGCCGGGCTCGCTCCAGCTCAAGCTGACCGAGGCCTCGCCCGCCTTGACCTTCAGCCCGGCCGGCGGCTCCGCGGCGCCGGGGGCGAGCGCCACGTCGTCGTATGAGGAGGCGGTGGGCGGCAGGGTGGCGAGGACGGCCCCGTCGCGGCGGACGACGTAGCCGGTGATCGCCGGCTCGCCCCGGCTCCCCACCGCGGCCTCCGAGCGGCGCTCCACGCCGACGTAGTCGGCGACCACGGTGTAGCTGTGGCTCGCGCCCTCGTGGGTGGCGGGCGCGGTCCACTCCACCGTCACCCGATCCCGCTCCGATCGGATCTCCGGCGGCCGCGGCGTCTCCACCATCCCCGCGGCGGCCGAGGTGTCGAGGTACGTGGTTCGGTTCGAGGCGACGACGGCGATCTCGACGCCGTCCCGCTCGATCCGGAACGAGGTGAGCTCCGACCCCTCCGGCATCGACCAGTCGAGGCGCACGTGGTCGGCCAACCCCTTCGTCGCCGTGAGGCCGAAGGGCGAGAGCATGTTCGCCACCGGCGCATTCACGAGCTTCCCTCGATCGTCCCCGCACGAATAAAGGAGCCCGACCGCACAGGCTGCGGACAGAAATCGTCTCATCTTGCAGTTCCCTCCCACGGCCCGAGATGTGGCCTGCCCATCTCCCGAGCAAGCGGGCGCCTCCTGGGTGGAGCTGGATTTGATGGGGCACACGGTCGGGGCTATGGAAGGGAGGGGGCGCGGGCAGGCTCGCCAGCGGACCTTCCGGGCGGGAAGAGGAAGGAAAATCCGGGACGGAGCCGTTATAGAGAGATCGAGAACCCGAGCGAGCGAGGACGAAGACGATGCAGGCGCACATGCAGGATCCCATCCGGTTGGAGTTCACGCCCAACCCCCAGACGCTGAAGTACGTGGTCGGGCGCCAGCTCCTCCCCAGGGGCACGGCGAACTTCCTCGATCGGGCGTCCGCGGAGTCCTCGCCCCTGCCGCACCGGCTCTTCGACGTGGCGGGGGTGCAGGCGGTGATGGTGGGGCCGAACTTCGTCACCGTCACCATGGCGCCGGACGCGGACGCCGCGGCCCTCCACGACGAGGTGCACATGGCGCTGCACACCCACCTCGACTCGGGCGAGCATCCGGTCGATCCGTCCGCGCTGGAGGCGAGCAAGTCCGGCGCGAACGACGATCCGGTCACCGCCCGCATCCGCGAAATCATCGACGACGAGGTGCGGCCCGCGGTCGCCATGGACGGCGGGGACATCACCTTCGAGCGGTTCCAGGACGGGGTGGTCTACGTCTACATGATGGGCTCGTGCTCGTCGTGCCCCAGCTCGACCGCCACCCTGAAGATGGGGATCGAGAGCCGCCTCCGAGAGGAGATCCCCGAGGTCGTCGAGGTCGTCCAGATCTGATCCCGCGCGAAGAGCGCGCTCGCTCACGAGGCGGCCCGGCTCCATCGCCGGGCCGTTTCTCGTTCTGGGCGAGGCCGTTTCCCGCAGCAGCGCCCATGGCCACCTTTCCCGGGAGTACCCAGGAGGGAAACATGGCCTTTGGAACGGGCGAGCGCCCGGAGCGGAGCCCCGCCGCGATCCTTCAGCAGGTGGAATATCCCGCGCGCCGCGACGATCTGGTCCTCGCCGCCGAGGACGCCGAGGCGCCGGTCGAAACCATCAACTTCCTCAAGTGGCTCCCCGACCGCGAGTACGCGAGCGCCGAAGAGGCGCTGCGCTGGTTCGCCGAGGCCGAGGCGCGCGCCGGCATGGGCACCCGCGACGTGTACCACCGCGGCGACATCGGCAAGGAGATGACGGAGCCGCCCGGAGAGCACCCGCACCACCCCTAGGGATCCGCGGTCGCGACGAAGTCGCGAACGCACGCGAAGCCGAAGGCGAAGCAGACCAAGAAGCGCTTCTCGCGCGAAGCGCGAGTCGAAGGGACCGGACCCGCCTCGCGCGGGGCCGATCCCTTCGGGCGCGAGATGACGGAGCCGCCCGGAGAGCACCCGCACCACCCCTAGGGATCCGCGGTCGCGACGAAGTCGCGCCCCGCCGCGGAAACGATCCTCTCGCCGGCCGCGTTGGACTTCGGTTAGAAGCCAACCACCATGTCCGACGCCCAGACCAGCATCGAGGCGGCCCGCCGCCGCACCTTCGCGATCATCTCCCATCCCGACGCGGGCAAGACCACGCTCACCGAGAAGCTCCTCCTCTACTCGGGCGCGATCCACCTCGCCGGCAGCGTGAAGGCCCGCCGGGCCAGCCGGCACGCCACGAGCGACTGGATGTCGATCGAGAAGGAGCGCGGCATCTCCGTGACCTCGTCGGTGCTCCAGTTCGAGCACAAGGGCCTGCAGTGCAACCTGCTCGATACCCCGGGCCACCAGGACTTCGGCGAGGACACCTACCGCACCCTCGTCGCCGCCGACGCGGCGATCATGCTCCTCGACAACGCCAAGGGCGTGGAGCCCCAGACGAAGAAGCTCTTCCACGTGGCGCGGCTGCGCAAGACGCCGGTGGTGACGCTGATCAACAAATGCGATCGCGAGGGGAAGGATCCCCTCGATCTCCTCTCCGAGGTGGAGCAGGTGCTGGGGATCGACACCGTGCCCCTCGACTGGCCCATCGGCTCGGGCAAGGGCTTCGTGGGCGTCTTCGATCGCCTCGACCGCCGGGTGCACCTCTTCTCGCCGGGCAGGCACGGCGAGTCCATCGTCACGGAGCGGCTCCTCGAGCTGGACGATCCCGGCCTCGAGGACGCGCTGGGGAGCAGCCTCTTCGCGAAGCTCCGGGAGGATCTGGAGCTGCTGGACGCGGCGGGCGAGCCGTTCTCCATGGAGCGCTTCCTCGCGGGGGAGCTGACGCCCGTCTTCTTCGGATCGGCGGCGACGAACTTCGGCATCGGGCCCTTCCTGGATCGCTTCGTCACCCTCGCCCCGCCCCCGGGGCCCAGGGAGACCCAGGGCGGCGGCGCCCGGGAGGCGACCGATCCGGCGTTCTCCGCCTTCGTGTTCAAGATCCAGGCGAACATGGATCCCTCCCATCGGGATCGGCTCTGCTTCATCCGGATCTGCTCCGGCCGGTACGAGAAGGGGATGAAGGTGCGGCACGCCCGGCTCGACAAGGAGCTGAAGCTCGCCGCCGCCCACACCCTCCTCGGCCGCGATCGGATCGCGGTGGAGGAGGCCTTCGCCGGCGACATCGTCGGGCTGGTGGACACCCAGCACGTCCTGCGCATCGGCGACACCATCTCCACCGATCGAGGGCCCGCCTACCTGGGCGTGCCGCGCTTCTCCCCGGAGATCTTCGCCACCCTGCACCTCGCCGATCCCCTGCGGCGCAAGCAGCTCGTGGAGGGCTTGAACCAGCTCGCCGAGGAGGGGGCGGTGCAGATCTTCTTCCGCCGCGGCCAGGGCGCCCTCGATCCCATCGTCGCCGTGGTGGGCGTGCTCCAGCTCGAGGTGCTGCAGGCGCGCCTGGAGGCGGAGTACTCGGTGCGGGTGAAGGTCGAGCGCCTCGGCATCGCCCACGCCCGCTGGCTCGAAGGGATCGAGGATCCGGCCAGGGCGGCGAGGGAGATCGTGGGCACCCACGTGGTCGACACCGACGGCAACCCCGTGGTCCTCCTGCGCAACGACTGGGAGCTGGGCGTCGCCGAGCGGGAGAACCCGAAGGTGAGGTTCCTCACCACCTCCCCCCTCGACGCCTCCGGGACCGTCCAGGCGGTCCGCTGATCGGGCCCGCGGCGGCGCCCGCGCGTTCACGGTTCGACGGAACCTTCGGCAGAAAGCGGAGACCGACCGGGGATCCTCGTCAGGGTGGGTCTAGACTGGCACGATGCTTCCGCCAGAGGCGCAGGGCCCAGGGTCGACCGGCACCCGCCGCGGCGCGAGCGTGCGCACGCTCTTCCTGGCATCCACCCTGGGCCTCGCGGGCATCGGCGTCGCCGCGGCGATCGCCCTCGCCACCCTGGCGACCGAGACGAGCCGCGCGTCGGTGCAGGTCGGCCGAGAGCTCGACACCGTCCTGGCGATGGCCGCGGCTCAGGTCCAGGTGCTGGTCTACAGCCGGGAGAGCCTCCTCCTCGCCGAGACCGGCGATCCGGTCCACGCGCGGGCCCGCGACGAGGCGAGGGCGGGGGTGAGCGCGGCGCTGGAGGCGGCGATGCGCAGCGCCGACGGCCTAGGGGATCAGGCGCGGGTGCGCGAGATCGACGCTCGGATCGGGCAGTTCATCGCGGAGCGGGATCGGCTGCTCATGTCCGATCTCCCGCCCGGCCGGCAGCTCACCGTCGCCGCGCCGCTCCTCGACGAGGCGCTCGTCGCGGCCAACCGGTACATCGCGGATTCCGAGCGAGCGGCGTCGAGGATGGATGCGCGCGTGCGCCGGCTGGGGGCAGCGGCGACCAACGCCGCGGTCGTCCTGGTCGTCCTGGTTCCCCTCGCTCTGGCGCTGATGCTGCGCTGGGTGCGCCGCCGCGTCTACCTCCCCTTCCTCGGGCTGCACGACGCGCTGTCCGCCTACAGCGCGGGCGAGAACGACGTGCGCGCGTCCGAGGGCGGCCCGCCGGAGGTCGCGGACATGAGCCGCACCTTCAACGAGCTCGCCGACTCGCTCGACCGGCAGCGGCAGACGCGCTTCGAGTTCCTCCTGGCGGTGGCCCACGATCTGCGCAACCCGCTCACCGCCCTGCGCGCGGCCCTGGCGCTCACCGATGGGCGGCTGCGCAAGGGCGAGCTCACGCGGGAGCAGATCGAACAGCAGCAGCGCCGCCTCGCCCTCCAAGTGGATCGGCTCAACCGGATGGTCGGCGATCTGGTGGACATGACCCGGGTGGAGACCGGCCGTTTCGACCTGGAGGTCGGCGTCTGCGACCTGGGTGCGCTCGCGGCGGAGGCCCGCGATCTCTTCGAGGGATCCTCCGAGACCCACCCGATCCGCCTTGCCGTCTCGGACGAGCCGCTGCCGGTGCGATGCGACCGGCAGCGCATGGGGCAGGTGCTCGACAACCTGATCAGCAACGCGATCAAGTACTCCCCCGCCGGCGGCGAGGTGGAGGTGCGGGTCCTCCGTTCGGGAGGGGAGGCCTGCATCGAGGTGCAGGATCACGGCCTGGGGATCGCGCAGGAGAGCCTAACCCGGATCTTCGAGCCCTTCCAGCGGCTTCACCCCGACCAGGCGCCCGGGGCGGGCCTGGGCCTGTCGGTGGCGAAGCTGCTGGTCGAGGCCCAGGGCGGCCACCTCGACGTCGAGAGCGAGGAGGAAGTCGGCTCCACCTTCCGCATCTGCCTGCCCCTCGCGGAGGCGGCGCCGTGAGGAGCCCCGGAGGCGAGGAGGCCCCGGCGGATCGGGATCCGACGGGGCCTCGCGATGTGCGATCGATCGCTACTCGGCGTTCTGCGCCGACTCGCCCACGGGGATGGGCACGGAGACGCCCGGCGGGTAGCCGTCGCGGGTCACCTGGACGTACTCCCCGCGGGTGGGGTCGACCACGTCCCGGGTGAAGTAGTCGTAGATGGTCGGGCCCATGAAGATGCCGAGGAAGAAGAGCCCGGTGAGGAAGACCACCGCGGGGAAGCGGTCGTGGTCGTGCTTGAGGCCCATGAAGTAGAGGACCACGAGCGACGCCTTCGCGACCGCCACCGCCATCGCCACGAGGAGGTTCCATTCGCCGAAGTGGAACTGGGCGATGAACACCGTGACGAAGGTGAGGAAGAGCAGCGCGAGGAAGGTGGCGACGTACACCTTCAGCGGCAGCGGCTGGTGGTTCACTTCATTCGGGTTGGACGAATGCTCGTGCTCCATGATCGCCTTAGCCTACGAGGTAGAAGAGGGGGAAGAGGAAGATCCAGACGAGGTCGACGAAGTGCCAGTAGAGGCCCACGATCTCGAGCGGGGTGTAGTAACCGCTGTAGAAGCGGCCTTGCTTGCCGAGCACCATGAGCCAGGTGATGAGGCCCATGCCGATGAGCACGTGCACGCCGTGCAGGCCGGTCATCACGAAGTACAACCCGTAGAAGAGGTGCGGGGCGGTGACGTCCCGCAGGCCGTCGTAGGTGTACCAGTAGGCCGGCAGCGTGCCGTCGTGGAACTTGTGCGGCCACTCGAAGCCCAGCTTGATCACCATGAAGGCCGCGGCGGCCAGCAGGGTGATCGTCAGGAAGGCCATCATCTGCTTCTGCCTGTTCACCATGGCGGAGCGGATCGCCATCGCCATGGTGAAGGAGCTCCCGATGAGCACCACGGTGTTCAGCGTGCCCATGGGGATCGAGAGGGTCCGGTGGGCCGCCTCGAACGTCTCCGGCATCAGGGTGCGGAAGTAGGTGTAGGCCACGAAGAGCCCACCGAACATCAGCACCTCGGTGCAGAGGAAGATCCAGAAGCCGAGCTTCGCCGCGGAGAACTCGGTCTCCGCGTTGTCGAAGTGGTGGCCGACGGTATGCCGCTTGATGCCGGCGGGGATGCCTGCGGTCTGGCTCACGCAACTCTCCGAGCGGGAACGGCCTCGTCGTCCGGGTAGACGTACGGACCGGTGGTGACGTGGGGGGTGTCGACGAAGTTCTCGGTGAGCGGCGGCGACTGCGTCTGCCACTCGAGGGTCGAGGCGCCCCAGGGGTTGGGCGGCGCGATCGCCCCCTTGCGCAGCGACTGCGCCAGGTAGATCGCGATCAGCACGAAGCCCACCGCCAGGATCCACGAGCCCACCGACGAGAAGGCGTGGAGGGTTTGGAACTGGTCGAGGTAGGTCGCGTACCGGCGGGGCATGCCGCGCAGGCCGAGGATGAACTGGCTGAAGAAGGTGACGTTGAAGCCGACGAACAGGATGATCGCGGCGAGCTTGGCGAGCTTCTCGTTGTAGAGGCGCCCGGTCATCTTCGGCCACCAGTAGTGGAGGCCGCCGATGAACGCGAAGACGGTGCCGCCCATCATCACGTAGTGGAAGTGCGCGACGACGAAATAGGTGTCGTGCATGTGGACGTCCGTGGCCAGCGTCGCCAGCGGCAGGCCGGTGAGGCCGCCGACGGTGAACTGGACCAGGAACGCGAGCACGTAGAGCATCGGCGAGTCGAGGCGCGTCGAGCCCTTGTACAGCGTCGCCGTCCAGTTGAAGATCTTCACCGCGGTGGGGATGGCTACGAAGAAGCTCAGGAAGCTGAACACCATGCCCGCGAACTCGGACTGGCCCGAGACGAACATGTGGTGGCCCCAGACGAAGAAGCCGATGATCGCGATGGCCAGCGAGGAGATCGCCACGAAGCGGTAGCCGAAGACCGGGCGCCTGGTGAAGGTGGCGATGATCTCCGAGACCACGCCGAAGCCGGGCACGGCCATGATGTAGACGGCCGGGTGCGAGTAGAACCAGAAGAAGTGCTGGTAGAGCACCGGGTCGCCGCCGAGGGCGGGATCGAAGATGCCCACGCCGAGGAGCTTCTCCATCGCGAGGAGGAGCAGCGTGATGGCGAGCACCGGCGTCGCCAGCAACTGGATGACGCTGGTGGCGTAGAGAGCCCAGGGCAACAGCGGCATCCGGAACCACGTCATCCCCGGCGCCCGCATCTTGTGCATGGTGACGATGAAGTTCAGGCCGGTGAGGATCGACGAGAAGCCCAGGATGAACGCGGCGAACGTCATCGCGACCACCGAGCCGCTCGCCGTGATGGAGTACGGAGTGTAGAAGGTCCAGCCCGTGTCCACCGCCCCCGCGACCATGGAGTAGATCGCCAGCGCGGCGCCCGCCAGGTAGATGTAGAAGCTGAAGAGGTTCAGCTTCGGGAAGGCCACGTCCTTCGCCCCGAGCTGCATCGGGAGGAAGAAGTTCCCGAGGGACGCCGGGATCGACGGCACCAGGAACAAGAAGACCATCACCACGCCGTGGAGCGTGAAGAGCTGGTTGTAGACCTTGTGGCTGACGCCGAGGGCGCCGCCCGGGCTCACGAGCTGCAGGCGCACCAGGATCGCGAAGACGCCGCCCAGGAAGAACGCCGTGAGGATCGATATGAGGTACATCATACCGATCCGCTTGTGATCGACGGTAAATGCCCAGGACTTCCAGCCCTTGGTGGCATTCCAGTAATGGGTCTTCGGCAGGGTCTGCGGCGCCACCGAAGAGGGAACGGATGCGGTGCTCATTTCGCCTTCCTAACGAATACCGAGGGACGAGCCCCCGCCTACTTCAGGGTCTTGATGTACTCGATGAGTCCGTTGATCTCGCGCTCGGTGAGCTGTCCCTGGAAGCTCGGCATCACCGCCGCGAAGCCCGCCACGACCTTCGCGTTGGGCTGGAGGATCGACTCGCGGAGATAGTTCTCGTCCACCACGGCCTTGGTGCCGTCGGTGAGGGACGTCTCGTGGCCGAAGATCCCCTTGAAGCTGGGGCCGACCTTGGCGGAGCCGTCCACCGAGTGGCAGGTGAAGCAGGCCTTCGAGGTGAAGAGCTTCTCGCCGAGCTCCGGCAGCGGCGTCGTGGTGTCCTCGGTGGAGTTCGCCTCCACCCAGGCGTCGTATTCCTCCTGCGTGTGGACGAAGATCTTCGCCAGCATCTCGGAGTGGCCGTCGCCGCAGAACTCCGTGCAGTAGACCTGCTGCTCCCCGAGCATCGTCGGCTGGAACCAGAAGGTGGTGTAGCGGCCGGGGATCACGTCCATCTTGTTGCGGAACGAAGGAACCGAGAACGAGTGGATCACGTCGGACGAGGTCATGACCAGGCGCACGGGCTTGTCCACGACCACGTGGAGCTCGTTCATGGCCTTCATCCCGTTGGGGTACTCGAAGCTCCACGACCACTTCTGCGCGGTCACGTGGATGTCGGTGGCGTCGCCGGGCGCCCGCGAGATGTGCATGTAGCTCTTGAAGCCCCACAGGAAGATCGAGATCACCAGCACCAGCGGGATGATCGACCAGGTGAGCTCGAGCGGCAGGTTGTGCGAGGGGGCGACGCCCTCCTTGTGACCGCGTCTCCAGCGCCACGTGAAGTACACGATCCCCACGACGATGAGCACCCAGAAGAAGATGCTCAGGTAGTGGATGAAGTAGTACAGCGCGTCCACGTCCTTGGCGAAGGTGGAGGCCTGCGGGGGAAACAGAATCGAGTCATGGTTGGTCGTCGGCATGAGAATCAGCTCTTGCGCGTGCGCGAGGCGTTGCGGCGCCAGTTGATGAGGAGGAAGGCGCCGAGGCCTGCCAGGGTGACCGCTCCTCCGGCCCTCATGAGCCGCTGGGCGAAGAGAACGTACTCCTTGGAGTCATCGTCGAAGTGGTAGCAGAACAGCAGAATCCGGTCGATCGTGCTGCCCACCTTGCCCTCGGAGGCGTCCAGGAGGGCGAGCTTGAGGTTGTTGGGGGGAAACTCGATCCCGTAGAGGTACCGGCTGATCTTGCCCTCGGGCGAGGCCACGAAGATCACGGCGGGGTGCGCCCACTGCTGCTCCTTCTCCACCCAGTGGTACTGGAAGCCGAGGGCGTCGGCGAGGCGCCGCACCTCTCCCTCCTCGGCGGTGTGGAAGGCCCAGCCCGCGCCGGCGTCCTCCCGCCCGGCCAACTCGAGGATGGTCTC
The DNA here is from genome assembly GCA_035565615.1 of Vulgatibacter sp. GTDB lineage: Bacteria > Myxococcota > Myxococcia > Myxococcales > Vulgatibacteraceae > Vulgatibacter. The sequence continues at coordinate 15,441 of DATMSB010000055.1, forward strand.
CCGCTTCTGGGCGGCGAGGTCGCTCGTCTCCTTGGGATCGATGGAGATGGTGACGACCTCGAACTCCTTGCCGGGCATGTAGCCGAGGTTCCCCACCCCCTTGGCCAGGCCGTTGAGCACCAGGCCGCAGAGCATCGGGCAGCCGTAGTAGACCAGGTTCACGATCACCGGCCGGCCCCGGGTGAAGTACTCGCCCAGGAGGACGTCCCTGCCCTCGTGGTCCTTGAGCCGCACGTCGAGCGGGAGCATCTCGCCCAAGTGCTCGGTGACGTCCACCGTCTCGAGCTGCCGGGGGAGCACGTTCGCCGGCGCGGAGAGCGGCTTGGGCCCCGTCAGCTGGGCATGCACCGGCCCTGCCGCCAGGGTGGCGACGAGCAGGGTCGCGCAGGCCACGCTGGCGGGCCGAAGGGTCACGGGTGGGCGGCCTCCGACTCGGCCTGGGGCTCGGCCTCGGTCTCCGCCGCGGCGGGGGCGACGATCCGCTGGGGGATCCCGGCGGCCTGACGCTCCCGCGCCTCGCGGACGAAGAGGGCGATCCCGGTGTTCAGCGGGACCCGGTAGATGCCCTTCTCCTCGTCGACGACGCCGGCGGTGGTGAGGAGCTCGTGCTCCTCGACGTGGAGCGCCTGGAGCGTGTCGTTCGACCTGGAGAGCACCTGGGCGTGGCGGACCGCCTCCGCCTCCCGGACGAAGTAGCCGTAGAGCATGTAGGCGATGATGGCGATGACGATCGCCAGCACGCCCAGGGACACGGCCACTCCGCCGACGCTGGTGCGGTCAGCCTCGACCAGGGTGGGCGAGTGGTGGTTTTCCGCGGGTGCGGTCTCGTGCGTGGACTCAAGCATTCTCGAAATCCAGGGAAGAGCGGAGGTGGGGATCGCCCACCGGGATCAGGGGGTGCTTCGCGAGTCGGAGGGCCAGGAGACCGACGAACATCCCGCCGATCCCGAGGATGGCCGTGAAGGTGAACCAGGAGATCTGGGGGCCGTGCTGGTGGTGATCCAGGCTCGGCATCACCAGCCAGTAGACATCGAAGATCCGGCCGACCAGCACGACGAGGGCGCCCACGAGCAGAGGCCCGAGGTTCCGCTTCGCGTGGCGGGTGAGGAGCCAGAGGAAGGGGATCGCGAAGCCGAAGAAGACCACGCCGAGGCTCAGGGGCGCCCAGCCGTGCTCCCAGCGCGCGAGGTACCAGAAGGTCTCCTCCGGGATGTTCGCGTACCAGATGAGGAAGTACTGCGAGAACCCGATGTACGCGAAGAAGACGGTGAAGCCGAAGAGCAGCTTGCCCAGGTCGTGGTAGTGCTCGATGGTCACGACGCCCTGGAGCATGCCGCCCCGCTGCAGCAGCATCGCCAGCACGATGAGCAGCGCGAGGGCGCCCTGGATCGCGCCGGAGAAGACGTAGACGCCGAAGATGGTCGAGAACCAGTGCGGCGACAGCGACATCACCCAGTCGAAGGCGGCGAAGGTGATGGTGATGCCGAAGAGGGCCATGCCGGGGGCGCTGGCGGTCTTCAGCTTCGCCAGGATGGCGGCACCGTCGCCCGCGTCCTGGCGGACGGACATGCGGCCCAGGTAGACGGCGAGGCCGGACCACACCAGGAAGTAGAACACCGCGCGGATGCCGAAGAACGTGGTGTTCAGGTAGCCGGACTTTTCCTGGATCAGCTCGTCCGTCGCCACCACCTCGGGATCCATCCACTCGAAGAGGTGGGTGAGCCCGAAGACGAGCGGCACGAAGAGGATCGCGAACATCGGCAAGGTCGACATCACCGCCTCGGCGATGCGCCGCATCGTGACGCCCCACCTGGCCGCCGTGATGTGGTGCAGCAGCACGAAGAACAGCGATCCCAGCGCCAGCGTCAAGAAGAGGAGGTAGGCGAAGAGATAGCTGCCGAACACCTGGGTGGGGTCGGACCGGGTGCCGATCAGGGTGGCGACGATGCCCACCACGCCCACGGCGAAGGAGATCGTCGCGACGGTCTTGGCACGGGCGGCCTCCCAGCGGACCTGGCGGACCTTCAGCGTCTGGTCATGCTCCACGTGGGCGCCGGGCGCCATGGTGGCTGCGGGGTTGGAGGTGCTCATCGCAGGTTGTTCCTCGACTCGGGCGGGACGTCCGAGAGCGTGGCGTGGTGAGAGCGCTGCAGCGCCTGGATGTAGGAGACGATGGCCCAGCGATCGGCCTCGGGGATCTGCCGGGCGTAGGACGGCATGGTGCGCACGCCGTCGGAGATCACCTGGAAGAGCTGGCCGGGCACGAACTCCTGGATCCGAGGATCGTGGAAGCTCGGCGGCGGCACCCACCCGCGGGTGGGCACGAGGCCCTTGCCGGTGCCGACGGCGTCGTGGCACGGAGCGCAGAAGATGTCGTAGCGCTCCTTGCCCCGGTGCACGAGGGCCTCGGTGATCTCCACCGGGTACTGCGTCACCGGCCGCCCCTCCTCGTCAACGCCCCGGTAGAAGGCCGGGTCCGCCTTGAGGGCGTTGCGCGCCACGGTGTGCTCCGGGGGAACGCGCACGGTGCGCCCGTCCGGCCAGAAGGTCGACTCGCTCTGCGACTTCGCCTTCGGCTGGTTGTTCATGTTCGTGACGGGGAGCACGTAGTAATCGAGGATCTTCGGCGGCGGCAGCACCGGCGGCTCCGTGCTGGTGCCGCCACGGCAGCCGGCGAGGGCGATCGCCGCGAAGAGGGACAGTAGGAGCATCCGGCGGATCACGGTGCCTCCAGCAGCGCCACGCGCTTGCCGCCGATCTCTTCGAGCAGGGCGCGGGTCTTGGTGGCGTCGAACTTCGGATCGACCGATTCGACCGAGAGATAGAACTTGTCGTCGGTGTGGCGCCGAAAGCCCGGGTGGGCCAGGAGCGGGTGGCTCCAGCGCGGCAGCCCGTTGAGGAAGAGCATGCCGAACACGGCGCCGAACGCCGACAACAGGATGGTGAGCGCGAAGGTGACGGGGACGAACGCCTGATAGGCGAAGTACGGCTTTCCGCCGATCAGCATCTGGTAGTCCACCCCGTTCATCCACCACTGCATGCCGAGGCCGAGGGTGGCGCCGGCCACGCCGTGGGCGAGGACGATCCAACCCAGGCGCGAGTCCTTGATCTTCATGGCCTTGTCGAGGCCGTGGACGGGGAACGGCGTGTGGGCGTCGTAGTCGCGGTAGCCGGCGCTCTGCAGCTTGCCGGCGGCGGCGACGATCTCGGCCGGGGTGTCGAACTCGGCGACGAGGAGCTTGAGCTTGGCCATGGTCAGCGAGCCTCCGCGGCGGCGAGGGGAGCGCCCTGCCCGTGGCCCGTGTCGTGCCCGTGGTGCGGGCTGGCCTGCGGCATGACGCCCTTCACCTCCGAGATGGCGATCATCGGGAGGAAGCGGATGAAGAGGAGGAACAGGGTGAAGAAGAGACCGAAGGACCCGATGAACATCGCGATGTCCCAGATCGTGGGCATGAAGTAGCCCCACGACGACGGCAGGAAGTCGCGGTGCAGCGAGGTCACGATGATGACGAAGCGCTCGAACCACATGCCGATGTTCACGACAATGGAGAGCGCGAACATCACCGGGATGCTGCGGCGGAACCGCCTGAACCAGAAGAACTGCGGCGAGAGCACGTTGCACGTGATCATCGTCCAGTAGGCCCAGGCGTACGGGCCGAACGCACGGTTGATGAACGCGTACCGCTCGTACTCGTTGCCGCTGTACCAGGCGATGAAGAACTCCATGCCGTACGCGTAGCCGACGAGCGTTCCGGTGAGGAGGATGATCTTGTTCATCTTCTCGAGGTGGTCGAGCGTGACGAGATCCTTCATCCCGTAGAGCTGCCGGGCGAGGACCATCAGCGTCACCACCATCGCAAACCCGGAGAAGATGGCGCCGGCGACGAAGTACGGCGGGAAGATCGTGGTGTGCCAGCCGGGGATCACCGACGTGGCGAAGTCGAAGGACACGATCGTGTGCACCGACAGCACCAGCGGCGTCGAGATGCCGGCGAGGATCAGGTAGGAGCGCTCGTAGTTGATCCAGTGGCGCATCGATCCGCGCCAGCCGAGGCTGAGGAGGCCGTACGCCATGGCGCGCAGCTTCGTCTTGGCCCGGTCGCGCAGGGTGGCGATGTCGGGGATGAGACCGACGTACCAGAAGAGGAGCGACACGGTGCCGTAGGTGCCGACCGCGAACACGTCCCAGAGGAGCGGGCTGCGGAAGTTCGGCCACATGCCCATCTGGTTCGGCAGCGGCGCCAGGTAGTACGCCATCCACAGGCGGCCGACGTGGATGCCCGGGAAGAGGAGCGCGCAGGCCACCGCGAAGAGGGTCATGGCCTCGGCGAACCGGTTGATCGAGGTGCGCCACTTCTGCCGGAAGAGGAAGAGGATGGCGGAGATCAGCGTGCCGGCGTGGCCGATGCCGACCCAGAACACGAAGTTGGTGATGTCCCAGGCCCAGCCGACCGGCTGCTGGAGACCCCAGATGCCGATACCGGCCCAGACGAGATAGAGCACCGCGGCGCCGAAACCGCCGAGGACGCTCGCCGCGAGGACGAGGCTGATCTTCCACGCCAGTTCCGGCTTGCGCTCGGTGACTTCGGAGACGAGCTCGGTGACGTCGTGGAAGTCGTGGTTTCCGTGGACGAGCTTCTCGTGCGGCGCCTCGGGCGGGACGACGAGGGCTGCTTCGGGCATGACGTTGATCTGGCTCACGACACCATCTCGGGGTTCGGGTTCCGAATCCGGGCCAAATACGAGGTTCGCGGCTTGGTGTTGAGCTCGCCGAGCAACTCGTAGTTCCGGGGCTGCGCCTTGATCTTGCTGACCCGGCTGTTCGGGTCGTTGATGTCGCCGAAGACGATCGCCTCGGTGGGGCACGCCTGCGCGCACGCCGGGGTGATCGCGCCGTCGGCCACCACGTCGGAGCCGCGCACCTTGGCGTCGCGCTTGGCGGCGTTGATCCGCTGGATGCAGTAGGTGCACTTCTCCATCACGCCGCGGGTGCGGACGGTGACGTCGGGGTTGAAGGCGAGCTTCTGCACGTCGGTGAGGGTGCCCTCACCCACGCTGTGCCAGTCGAAGAAGTTGAACCGGCGCACCTTGTACGGGCAGTTGTTCGAGCAGTACCGGGTGCCGATGCACCGGTTGTAGATCATGTCGTTGAGGCCGCCCTCCTTCGAGTGGACCGTCGCCGCCACCGGGCAGACGTTCTCACAGGGGGCGTTCTCGCACTGCACGCAGCTCACCGGCTGGTGGACGACCTCGGGCTCGGAGAGGTCCGACTCGTCCGACGAGGTACTGGCGAAGTACCGGTCGATGCGGATCCAGTGCATCTGCCTGCCCATGCGCACCTGCTCGGGACCGACCACCGGGATGTTGTTCTCCGCCTGGCACGCGATCATGCAGCCGTTGCAGCCGATGCAGGCGTTGAGGTCGATGGTCATGCCCCACTGCTGGCCGGTGTACTCGTGGTCCTTCCAGAGCACGACGAGCGGCGGGCGCTTCACCATCTCCTGGGCGTAGGTGGGGTTGGCCGCGTACTCCTGCGCAGTCTGCTCCCGGACGAGCGGGCGGCCCTCCATCGACTGGTGGTTCTGCGTGGTGGCCAGCAGCGCCGTCTCGGCGATCCGGGTGAGCCTGGCGCCGGTGGTCCTCCACAGCGCGTCCGAGGTCCGCAGCTGGTAGGCGTCGAAGCCGCGGTTCTCGCCCACGCGCCCGGCCACCTTGCGGCCGTAGCCGAGAGCGATGGCGACGGTATGGTCGGCGAGGCCCGGCTGCACCCAGACGCCGGCGTCCAGGGTGCGGCCACCCTGCTCGATCCGGACCATCTGGTTGGTCTCGACGCCGAGCTCCTTGGCGGTGGCCGGGCTGACGAGGGCCGCGTTGGTCCAGGTGAGCTTGGTCATCGAGTCCGGCAGCTCTTGGAGCCAGCCGTTGTTCGAGAACCGCCCGTCGAAGACCTTGTTGTCGACGAGGAAGACCAGGTCGAGGGCGCTGGCGGAGGCAGCGGGGAGCTTCGCCACCCGGCCGGCCGCCGAGGCGACCGCGCCGGCGTCGAAGGCCGTGTCGACGAAGCTCGGCCCGCCGTGCACGCCGTCGTGGAGCGCCTTGCGCCAGTCGAGGTCGGTCCGGCCCGGCTCCGCCCCGAGGAAGTGCTCGCGGACGACGTCGTAGCCCTTCCTCGGCGTGCCGGCGACCTGCGTGAGCACCTCGATCTTGCTGCGGCCGTCCCAGATCGGCTGCACGAGCGGCTGCACCACCGAGTAGGTGCCGTCCGACGCCACCGCGTCGCTCCACTCCTCGAGGAAGTGGGTCTCGGGCAGCACCCAGTCGGCGAGGCGCGAAGTCTCGTTGGGCGCGGTGGTGAGGTGGATCTTCGTCTTCGCCTTGGCCATCGCGTCGGCGAAGGCGAGGTCGGCGGGTGCGTCGAAGGCGGGGTTGCCGCCCAGGATCACCAGGGTGTCCACCTGCCCCGAGGCGAGGGCCTTGGCCGCCGCCTTGATCCCCTCCACCGGCGAGGTGACCTCGGCGTGGGCCGGCGAGAACCGCACGGTCTCGCCCACGTTGCCGAGGGCCTCGTTGATGGCGAAGCCGATGGCCTGGACCGCGGCGGGCTGGTGCCTGCCGACCGCCACCACGCTGCGGCCCCGCTTGCCCGCCAGCTCCTTGGCGAGGGTCTGGACGAACTTGGGGGCGAAGGCGTCGGAGGGCGCCGCGATGCCGGCGGGGATCTCCACGCCGCGCTTCTGCAGCTCGGCGGCGAGGGCGCGCAGGAAGGCGCCCGCGTCGCCGGACCGGATGCGGAGCCGGTGATCGGCGGTGCCGCCGGTGACGGTGAAGTTGGCCTCCACCGCCCAGAGGCGGTTCATGCCGCCGGGGGCGTCGGGCGCCCGGCGCGTGGCCCAGTCGTGGCCATGGCGGAGGTGGAAGGGGCCGGCGCCGAGGATGTCGGCGTCGACGTCCACGATGGTGTCCGCCTTCGCGAGGCTGAAGACCGGCTCGAGGGCCCGGCCGTAGGCGAGCCTGGTGGCGACGATCGTCTCGTCGCCGCTGACCGGATCCCACTCCACCACCCGGGCCTGGGGGAAGGTCTCGCGGACCTTGGCCACGGTGGCGGCGAAGGACGGCGAGCGGGTCGCCTCGTGGATCACCAGGAGGCCCCTGCCCCCGTTTGCGCGCAGCGCGGCGAAGCCCTCGTTCCAGGCGGCGTCGTACGCGGCCCAGGTCGACTCGGCGCCGCCGTGGGTGACGCGGACGGTGCGATCCGGATCGTAGAGGGAGAGGATCGCGCCCTGCTCGAGGGAGCCCGACGCGCCCATCGACGCCGGGTGGAGCTTGTTGCCCTCGATCTTGGTGGGGCGGCCGTCGTTCGACTTCACCACCAGGCCGGTGACGCGGCCGGAGAGCTGGAAGGTGGTGGCGTAGTACTGCGGGAGTCCGGGGAGGGTGTCCTCGGGCCGCTTGGAGTGCGGCACGATCTTCTCCACCGGGCGGCGCACGCAGCCGGTGCCCAGGCCGGCGAGCGCGACCGAGGCGCCCATGAGCGTCATGAAGCTGCGGCGGGAGACGGGGTCGACGAACTCCGACGCTCCCTCCGGGAACTCCCGGGTGATGAACGACTGCATCTCCGGCGTCTGCGCCACGTGGTCGAGACTGCGCCAGTAGGTCTTGCCGTTTTCCCGGATCGGGGTCAGCGGTCCGGCGTCGTGACCGTGATCGTGGTCGTGACCGTGCTCGTGATCGTGATGCTCGTCGTGATGCATGGGATCGCGCTGGCTTTCGTGGTGGTGGCTCATCGGTGGCACCCCGAGCAGTCCTCCGGCGCGTTCACGTGGTACTTCTCCACGAGCTCGGCGCCGAGCTTCTCCCGGTCACCCTCGGGCTGCCAGGACATGTTGGTGACCTGATCCTTGGGGCGGAGGTGGGGCCCCGGGTTGCGGTGGCAGTCGAGGCACCAGCTCATGCTGAGCGGCTGCTCCACGCGCACCGTCTCCATCTGATCGACGCGGCCGTGGCACTCCACGCAGCCGACGCCCTTGTTCACGTGCTGCGCGTGGCTGAAGTAGGCGAAGTCGGCGATCTTGTGGACCTTGATCCACTCGATCGGCGTGCCCTTCGCGTAGGAGTCGCGGACCGGCTGCAGCAGCGGCGAGTCGTGCTTCACCACCGAGTGGCAGTTCATGCAGATGTCGGCGGAGGGCACGGAGGCCTGGGGCCCCTTCTCCACCGCGACGTGGCAGTAGCGGCAGTCGATCCCGTAGTCGCCCGCGTGCAGCTTGTGGCTGTACGGCACCGGCTGGACCGGGGCGTAGCCCACTTCGGTGTGCAGGGGCGAGGCCCAGAACCAGAACGCGAAGACCACGCCGGCGCCGACGAGCGCCGTCGCCGCCGGAAGGATCCTCGGGATCTGGTTCACCCATGCCGGGAAGACGTACGGAACCGGCGATTCGTCGCGATCGTCAGGTCGCTGTCCGGGAGCATCCACTGGTGTCGCCTACCTTAGAAGAAAAAGCCGTTGGCCCGGCGAGCCGTCGAAGGCTGCCGAGCGATCCTTGGTTCGCCTGGGCTGCGTCCGGGCGGACCCTGGCAAGCTTCATGCCGCCCGGGCGGCGACGACGCGTCGCGTCCTCGTCGCTCGGTCGGCTGGCCCACTGCGGCAAGTTGCCGCGGCATCACGCCGCACTCATCCACTTCGCCACAGCCTCTTTCGATTCTCCGAAGCGCTCGGAGAACAAAAGCCCTCGCCGAAAGATTCGGCGAGCGAGCGATCCTCTCTGCTGGCGAGATCGCTCGATCCTTCGTAGAAGTCGTCGCAAATGCCGGCACCCCGGCGCGCGTTTCTTAGCTCACTGCCGGGGAGAAGGGAAACCGTTTTTTGAGCATGAGACGTTGGCCGATCGGCGGGGGAGCGATCGTGCTTGCAATCGTGGGCGCGGCGATCTTCCTCGCGCGGGTCGGTGTCCCGAACGTGGTGGGCTCCGGTCAGGCGTTCGCGGAGAAGACCGCGGTCTCCACCCTGCGTACGCTGCACTGGGCACAGGGATTGTTCCGCGAGGGCCGCTACGTGGACGTGGACGGCAACGGCGTCGCCGAGTTCGGCGAGCTCGGACAGCTCGGCGGCCGCGATCCCCTCCCCAGCGGTGAGAGGCTCTCCAACTCCCTCCTGCCCGAGGCGGGCGCGCGGGTGGAGAGGGACGTGCTCCAGGCCGGCGGGTACTGCTTCCGCTACGACCTGCCGCAAGGGGCCCACGCCCGCGAGCGCCGCTTCGTCGCCTACGGCTGGCCCAGCCGCCTCGAGGCGGGGCGCAAGCTCTTCTGCATCGATCAGGACGAGCAGATCTGGGAGTCGACGAACCCGGAGGGCTACGCGGGCTGCGACGGTGGACCGCCCCGGGGTCTCTGCCCCGAGGGCGACGTCGTGCCCGAGGGCTGGGTGCGCTGGCGGAACAAGACCAACAAGCTCTCGGTGGGCGCGCAGTGATGAGGGTGGTCGGCCCCGGTTCGGCCCCCGCGCCGGAAGGATGGCGCCGCTGAGCCGCCGCGCGCCGCTGCCGATCGATCCGCTCCTGCCGCGGATCGTGGACGCGCTCTCGTCCGGGAGCGCCGCCGTGATCGAGGCGGCGCCGGGCGCCGGCAAGACCACCCGCGTGCCGCTGGCGCTCCTCGAGTCGGGCGCGTGCAGCGACGGCGAGATCCTGGTCCTCCAGCCGCGGCGCCTGCCCACGAGGCTCGCCGCGCAGCGGGTGGCGCAGGAGCTGGGCGAGCCCGTCGGCCAGCGGGTGGGCTACTCGGTGCGCTTCGAGGACGTGGGCGGGGGGCAGACCCGCCTGCGCTTCGTCACCGAGGGGATCCTCACCCGGCGCATCCTCGCCGATCCGCTCCTCGAGGGCGTCGCCGCGGTGATCCTCGACGAGTTCCACGAGCGGCACCTCGCCGGCGACCTCGGCCTCGCCCTCCTGCGGAGGCTGCAGCGCGGGGCGAGGCCCGATCTGAAGATCGTGGCGATGTCGGCGACGCTCGACGGCGAGCCGCTGGCCGCGTTCCTCGGCGGCGCCCCGCGGATCCGCAGCGAAGGGCGCACCTTCCCGGTCGAGATCGAGCACCTCGAGCGCGACGACCCGAGGCCCCTGCACCAGCAGGTGGCGGGCGCGGTGAAGCGGCTCTTGCAGGCGGGCCTCGACGGGCACGTGCTCGCCTTCCTCCCCGGTGCCGCCGAGATCCGCCGCGCGGCGGAGGAGCTGGCGCCGGTGGCCGAGGCCAGGGATCTGGCGGTCCTGCCGCTCCACGGCGACCTGCCCCCCGAGGCGCAGGACCTCGCGGTGGCGCCCGCCGATCGCCGCAAGGTGATCCTCTCCACCAACGTGGCCGAGACCTCGGTGACCATCGACGGCGTGGCGGCGGTGATCGACTCTGGCCTCGCCCGGGTGGCCTCCCACTCGCCGTGGAGCGGCCTGCCCGCGCTGCAGGTGGCGAGGATCAGCCAGGCGTCGGCGATCCAGCGCGCCGGGCGCGCGGGCCGCACCCGCGCGGGGAAGGCGATCCGCCTCTACACCCGCTCCGACTTCGAGGGCAGGCCCAAGGCCGACCTGGCGGAGATCCGCCGCCTCGATCTCGCGGAGCTGCTCCTCGCCGTGCGCGCCGCCGGCGTGGAGGATCCCCGCTCGCTCGAGTGGCTCGACGCGCCGCCCCCCGCCGCACTCGACGCGGCGGAGGAGCTGCTCCGCCGGCTCGGCGCGGTGGACGAGGCCGGCGCCCTCACCTCCATCGGCCAGCGGCTCGCGGGGCTGCCCATCCACCCGCGCCTGGGCCGGATCGCGATCGAGGGGGAGTCGCTCGGCGTCCCGGAGGACGCGTGCGTGATCGCGTCGCTGGCGGCGGAGCGCGATCCGCGGACGGAGGCCCGCGCCTTCGGGGGGCGGAGGGCCGCGGGGAAGGTGTCGGGATCCTCCGATCTGGTGGAGCTCCTCGAGCGATACCGCGAGGCGGAGCGCGCCGGCTTCTCGCCGCCTCGGCTGCGGGCCATGGGCCTCGATCCCCGCGCCGTCGACGCCGTCTCCCGGGCGAGCCGTCAGCTCGCGCGATCCATCGGCCGGGGTGGTCGCGGGGGAGCGCGGGGCGGAGGGCGCGGCGTCGATCGATCCCGAGGCGGGATCGATGGCGAGACCGAGGACGCGCTGCTGCGCTGCGTGCTCGCGGGCTATCCGGATCGGGTGGCGAAGCGGCGCACGCCCACCGGCCGGGAGCTGGTCCTCGCCGGCGGCGGCACCGCGGAGCTGGCGGAGACCAGCGTGGTCCACGACGCGACCTTCCTGGTCGCGGTCGCCGCCGAGGAGCGGCAGGCGCGGCCCGGCGCCTCCCGCGGAGGCGTGGTGCGCCTGGCGTCCGCGATCGAGCCGGAGTGGCTCCTCGATCTGGCGCCCGACGAGGTGATCGAGCGCGACGAGTACCTCTGGGACGGCGACGCCGAGCGGGTGGTGCGGCTCGAGCAGCTCCGCTACGGCGCGGTCGCGCTGCAGGAGAGCCGGGCGGCCGCGCCTCCCTCTCCCGAGGCGGCCCGCGTCCTGGCGAAGGAGGCGATCGCCCGGGGCATCGAGGCCTTCGCGCCGGAGGGCGCGATCGAGTCGGTGCTGGCGCGCCTCGCCCTCGCCCGCGAGCATCTGCCGGAGGTCGGTTTTCCGGATCCCTCCGGCGCCGAGCTGGAGGCGATCCTGGCGTCGGCGTGCGAGAGGCTGCGCTCCTTCGCGGAGCTGCGGGAGAGCCGCCTGCCGGACCTCATCCTCGGCGGCCTGGGCCAGGAGCAGCAGCGGATCCTGGCCCGCGAGCTGCCCGAGCGGGTGGCGTTGCCGGGCGGGCGCCAGGTGCGGGTGCACTACGACCGCAGCCGCCCGCCGTGGATCGAGTCGCGCATCCAGGACTTCTTCGGGATGGCGCAGGGCCCCGCGATCTGCCGCGGCCGCCTTCCCCTCACCCTCCACCTCCTCGCACCCAACCAGCGGGCGGTGCAAGTGACGAGCGACCTCGCCGGGTTCTGGGAGCGGCACTACCCGTCGATCCGCCGGGAGCTGGGGCGGCGCTACCCGAAGCACGCGTGGCCCGAGGACGGGCGCAGCGCGAAGCCGCCGCCACCTCGCGGGCGCTGATGGGCCCGGCCGATCCGTCGGAGCTGGGGGGCGTGACCCTCGTGGCCCGAGGACGGACGCGGCTCCCAACCGGCGGATCGACCAGACGCAAGACGGGCGACGCGATCACCCCTGCGGAGGATCGGCCGCCCGTCCGGTGAATCGATGAGATTGGTCTTACTGGTTGCCGAAGTCGCGGATCTTCTGCACCAGCGCCGCCACCACGGCGGGCTTGCCCTCGAGGTTCGGGTTCGCGGGCATCAGCGGGCTCTTGCCCACGGCGGCGCCGCCGCCGACGATCGCCTTGGCGATCTGCTCGTCCGACACGCTCTTCTGGAAGTCGGCGCTGGCGAAGCTCGCGGGCTTGGTGGGGAAAGCGGCCGCGGCGGGGCCGTTGCCGGAGCCGTCGGCGCCGTGGCAGGTGGAGCAGAGCGACGCGAAGAGATCGTCCGCCTCCTTCTTGGCCTCGGGCGTGACCTCTGCCTTGGCGGCGGGCTCTTCCTTCTGGCCCTCGGGGGCGGCGGGGGCCTGGGTGCCCTCGGCCTTCTGCTGTGGAGCGGGAGCGGTCGGGCTCGGCGACGGCTGCGCGGGCGGCTTCGGGTTCTCGGGCTGCGTGGCCTCACCACCCTTGCAGGCGGCGCCGGCCAGCAGCAGGGCGGAGGCGATGGAAGAGACGATTGCAAGGCGAACGCTGATCTTCATGGCGATGACTCCTCGTCCGGGGCGTGACGTCCCGAGGTAACGGCCAACTGGCACTTTCGCCCCCCCACGTCAAGAATCGGCTGGACCACCCGTGTGATTTGCCCCCAGGCAAATCAACGATCTGTCGTACATGACACAGATCATGGCAACGCCCGTCGGCAGCCCTTTCACCAACCGTCTCCGCAAGGTCGCGCCCCGTCGGCTCCGCCAGGCGGCGCGCGACGGCCTCTCGGCCCTGCGCCTCTACGACGCCGACGTCCCCGAGTACGCCTTCACCGTCGACTGGTACGCCGGCCACGCGGTGGTGACGGAGCTGGTCCGGCGCGGCTTCGTCAAGGCCGCCGTCCGCGAGGCGAGGCGCCAGGAGGTCGAGCGCGGGGTGATGGAGGTGCTCGGCATCCCCGAGGACCGCGTGCACTGGAAGGTGCGATCGCCCAAGCGCTGGGGCGAGGAGCAGTACGAGAAGCTCGGCGAGCGCGGCGAGCGGATCGTCGTGGAGGAGCAGGGCCTTCGCTTCCTGGTCAATCTCGACGACTACCTCGACACGGGGCTCTTCCTCGACCACCGCCTCACCCGCGCCCGCGTCCGCGACGAGGCGAGGGGAAAGCGGTTCCTCAACCTCTTCTGCTACACGGGTTCGTTCACGGTCTACGCCACGGCCGGTGGCGCCCGGGAGACGGTCTCCGTCGACCTCTCCAACACCTACCTGGGATGGGCCCGGGACAACCTGGCGCTGAACGGCCTGGACGGCCCGCAGCACCACCTCGTGCGCTCGGACGTGACCAGGTGGCTCCGGCAGGTGCGGGGCGAGCGCTTCGATCTGGTGGTCCTCGACCCGCCCCCCTTCTCGGCGTCGAAGAAGATGGCCTCCACCTTCGACGTGCAGCGCGATCACGTCGCCCTCCTCGAGGACACGGCCGCGCTGGTGGCGCCCGGCGGCGCCATCTACTTCTCGACCAACTTCCAGGGTTTCGAGCTGGCCCCCGACCCCTTGCCGGGCTGGAACTTCGAGGAGCTCACCCCCGCCACGATCCCCCCCGACTTCCGCAACCGCAAGATCCACCGCTGCTGGCGGATCTCCAATTCGGCTTCATAGTGATCACGGCGGCGAAAGACGCGTCCTCGTCTCCCTGAACCGTCTGCCTCACCATCCAATACGCCGTCCGGACTTCGATCGACCTGGCCGAGCCCGGGGGGGCCCGAGGCCCGACGCCTTTCCCTCCAGCGCCCCTTCCATGAAGTGGGTCCGCAGCACGTTGCAGATGCTGTCTTCCGAGGCTCTTCGAAGGGATCCGGCTCCCAGGTGCTCCCGCCGGGGCCGGATTGCACGAACCGGCGATCGGGTTTACGAAAGGGAAGTTGGGCCCATTGACCGCGATGACTTCGAACGCCCCCGAAGACGAGCTGCACCCGCGCGACCGGGAGATCCTGAAGGCGATCGTCCAGGACTTCATCTCGACCGGCGAGCCGGTGGGATCCCAGGCGATCGCGCCCCGCTACGACCTGTCGTCGGCCACCGTGCGCAGCGCCATGGCGGACCTGGAGGCCCTCGGCTACCTGGAGAAGCCCCACACCTCGGCGGGTCGCGTCCCCACGGACAAGGGCCTCCGCCTCTACGTGGACCGGATGCTGCGGGTGCGCAGGCCCGTCCCCCGCGACCGGAAGCGGATCGACCGCACGGTGCAGCCGGCGCCCCTCTCGGAGCTGATGTCGGGGGCGGGCCGCCTCCTGCACGAGATCACCCACCACGCCGCCGTGGTGATGGCGCCTTCCCCCGAGCACACCCTCTACAAGCGGATCGAGTTCGTGCGGCTCCGGGAGGATCGGGTGCTGGCGATCCTCGTCACCCGGGCGGGGCTCGTCTACAACCGGCTCGTCACCCCGGACTTCCACCTCGCCCCGGCGGAGCTGGAGCACGCCACCAACCTCGTCAACGAGATGCTGGGCGAGCTCACCCTCGAGCAGATCCACGAGAAGCTCCAGCGCGAGCGCCGCGCCGAGCAGGCGCTGTACGACGAGCTGCACCGCAAGACGATCTCCCTCGCCAGCCTCGCCTTCGAGGGGCAGCGCATCGAGCAGGAGGTGGTGATCGAGGGCGAGGCGAGCTTCCTCAACGAGCGCTCCTTCGCCGCGGACCTCGAGAAGATGCGCCGGCTCTTCGCCTCCCTGGCGGAGAAGGATCGGCTCCTTCACCTGCTTCGGCAGGCGATCGAGGGGCGCGACATCCAGATCTTCATCGGCGCGGAGAGCGAGTTCTCCGCCGCCCACGGGGTGTCGCTGGTGGCCGCGCCCTACGAGCAGGGCGACGGCATCCTCGGCGCCATCGCGGTGATCGGCCCGACGCGGATGAACTACGCCCGGGTGATCCCGGTGGTGGAGTACACCGCGCGCAAGGTCTCCCGGACGCTGGGCGCGACCTGAAGGCGCGGATTCACTCCACCGCGCCCAGGACCATCGACAGCAGGAGCAGGGCGAGCACGCCGAGGCCGATCAGCGCCTGGGACCGCTCCCCCGCCCTGGCGAAGAGCGGCACCGAGAGCGCCACCCGGGCCACGGGCGTCAGCCCCAGGAGCACGATGCCCAGGTGCGCCGAGATGCCGACCATCGCTGCGAGCCCGCCCTCCGGCGGGAGCGCGAGGAAGCCCTCGTCGCCCACGAGCGGGATCCGGAAGAGGAGCGAGGCCGCCAGCGCCGCGCCGAGGAGGGCTGCCGCCAGGAGCAGGCCCGCCCGCAGGACGAGCGCGAGGGCCCAATCGCCGGGATCGTCCGCCTGCGCCTCGACGGCTCCCCGGGTGAGAGTGTCCATCTCGTTCATAGAAGACCCCCGGGGTCGACGCCGAGGCCCTTGGCGAGCATCTGGGCGCCGACCAGCCCCAGCACCACGGCGAAGACCTTCTTGAGCAACCGCGTGGGCACGTGGGGCATGAGGCGCGCGCCGAAGGTGGCGCCGGCGATCACCCCGAGGACGGTGGGGACGGCGATGCCCAGATCGAGGAGGCCCCGCGAGAGGTAGACGAAGACGCTGGCGGCGGCGGTGACGCCGATCATGAAGTTGCTGGTGGCGGTGGCGACCTTGAAGGGCACGCCCAGGATCAGCGTCATCACCGGCACCTTGATCGGGCCGCCGCCGATGCCGAGCACCGCCGACAGGGTGCCCGCCCCGAAGGAGGCCGCGCAGCCGAGGGGCAGGTTGCGCGCGCCGCCCCGCCCCTCGACCCGGGCGACCTCCTCGGCGGGCGCCGGCCGCAGCAGCGACCGGACCACCGGGATCACCATGAGGCCGAAGAGGATCTCGATCGCCGCCTTGGGGAGGAGGGGGGCGACGAAGGCCCCGGCGATGGCGCCCGCCACCGTGAAGAGCTCGAGCTGCATGCCGAGGCGGACGTCGATGCGGTGGTCCCGCACGTAGGCCGCGGCCGCGCCGGTGGACGACGCGATCACGCAGGCGAGGGAGACGGCGACGGCGTGCTGCAGGGGAACGCCGAACGCCAGGGAGAGCACGGGGACCAGCACGATCCCGCCGCCCACGCCGATGAGCGCCCCCAGCGCGCCCGCGCCCACGCCGGTGGCGAAGAGGAGCGCGGGGATCAAGGCTTCCCCGCTCCGGCCGCACTCGCGTGCGCGTCGGCGTCCGCCGCCGCGGGCGCTCGACGCGCGTCGCGAGCGAGGCAGCCGGCGGCGCGCCCGACGCAGGCGCCGAATGCACCCGGACGCGCGTCCACACCCGCGGGCGCTCGGCGCTCTTCACGACCCAGGCGGCGCACCGCGCGCCTGCCGCCGGCCGCGCCGAAGCGATCGCGCGGCGGCGATCCCTCCGGGGGCGTCTCCATCAGGCGGCGGAAGGGGTCGGCGCGCCGGCGTCGGTCCCGGCGGCGAGGGAGCGAGGCCTCCACAGCCAGAACAACGTGGCCCCGAGGATGAACATGCCGATGCCGACGGTCTGCGACGTGGAGAGGAGCAGGGGGTCGGTCTCCGGCCAGCGCAGGAGCATGCCCCTGCCGAAGTCGCCGCGGAACGTCTCGATCGACAGGCGCAGGATCGCGTAGAGCATCAGCCAGCTCGCCATGATCTGCCCCTGGAAGCGCTTGTTGCGCCGCATGTAGATGAGCAGGAAGAAGAGCGCGAGCTCGCCCACGCCCTCGTACATCTGGGTGGGGTGCAGGGGCGGCGTGTGGCCGTGGGTCGCGATGTAGTCGTGGAACTGGGGATCGCCCAGCATCTCGTTGTAGGCCATGGCGCCCGGGGGGAACTTCGCGCCCAGCAGGAAGTCGGGATCGGCGGCCGGCTTGCCCCAGCAGCAGCCGGCGGACATGCAGCCCATCCGCCCGAAGAAGTGCCCGAGGGCCACGGTGGGCGCCGCGATGTCGGCCAGGCCGCGAAAGTCGATGCGGTGCTTGCGGGCGTAGACGATTGACGCCAACGCCGCGCCGATGAAGCCGCCGTAGAAGACGAAGCCGCCCTCCCAGATCCGCAGGACCCGCCCCGGGTTGGCGCCGTAGCCGTCGGGGCCGCCCCAGTTGACGATGATGAAGAGGACCCGGGAGCCGACCATGGCGCCGAGGAAGACCCAGAAGGCGAGGTCGAGGACGTTCTCCTTCGCCTTGCGGCCCATGGCTGCGGCGGCGTCGCCTCCCTTGGCGGCCTCCTTCGCGGCGGCGGCGAAGGCGGGGGCGCCGGGGAGGTAGAACGAGCGGCCGTCCACCGTGGCGTACGCCTGCGCGGAGCGGGCCGACAGGTGGATCGCCGAGAGGAAGCCCACGGCGATCATGAGGCCGTAGGTGTGGATCGGCAGCGGCTGCGCCTCGATGGCGCCGAGCCTGGTGACGACCAGCCACGCCCCGACCGCACAGGCCCCGGCGAAGACGGCGAGGGCGCGGCCTGGCTGCGCCCGGATGCCGCGGCCCGAGGCGAACCAGGCGAGGCCCGCGGCGACGATCGCCACGCCGAGGTACGCGAGGATCGTCAGGACGGCAGGCGAGAGGACCCAGGGGAAGAGGTAGGGGTGCATGTGGCGGCTCCTGCTGCGTCGGTCGCGGAAGCGGCGGGTGGGAACGAGGCAGGCTCGCGCCCGCCCGCCGCGCCGCCATGTTCGCTCGCCTCGGCCCCGGGCGAAAGCGCGGAATGCGCGGCGGCCTCGGCAGGCGAGGCGCCCTCCCCCTCGCGCGGCGCCGGATGGGGAACGCCCTGGAGGCGGCGCCGCCCGAACAGCCCCTCCAGGATCAGGCCGGCCAGGCCCACGCTGATCGCGATGTCCGCCACGTTGAAGGTCGGGAAGTGGCTCTGGTGCTTCCAATGCCAGTCGATGAAGTCGATCACGTAGCCGCGGGCGATCCGGTCGATGAAGTTGCCGATCGCCCCGCCGAGGATCAGCGCGAAGATCACCTGGAGCAGGCGCTGCTCCCGCCGGATCCGGGAGAAGATCAGGGTGATGATCCCGATGGCGAGGAGGGAGACGACGTAGAAGAAGGGGATGCGGACCTCGTCGTGGAGGCCGCTCAGCATCCCCCAGGCGGCGCCGGGGTTCTCCACGTAGCGCAGCCGGAAGAACTCGGGGTGGATCACCACCGGCCGCGTCCGGATGCGCTCGAGCTTCCGCTTGCCGACGAAGGCCTCCAGCTTCTCCCCGGCGGTCTCGGCGCCCGCGCGCTCGAAGAGGTGGGTCAGGTTCGCGACGGCCCAGAACTTGGTGCCCTGGTCGGCGACGACCACCGGCAAGACGATCGCGAGGAGCAGCAGCCAGCGGCGAACCCGCCTCGTGGGCGCGGAGCGAATCGGCTCCGCTGGCGGCCGAGGGATCGCGCTCCGGTCACCTTCCGGCGTCCCCCCGTCCGCGCGATCCGCCTGGGCGAGGCCCGCGGTGCCCTCGGGATCCGTCGCGGCTCCGCCCTCGACGCGATCGGCCGCGCGAGCGCCCGCGTCCGCCCCGCTCTCCCGCTCGTCGCGACCCGTCAACCGCTCACCGCCACCGCGCACCTCGGGCAAAGCTCGGGATGCCGCGGATCGGCGCCACGCTCTTCGGTGAAGTTCCAGCAGCGCACGCACTTCTCGCCGCGGGCCGGCTCGACGGCCACGCCCAGGCCCGGCACGTCCTCCGCCGGCGCGCCCGCCTCGCCCTCGACGATCTCCACCTGGGAGACGATCAGGAACGACGGCAGGAGCCCCGCCTCCGCCCGGAGCAGCTCGAAGAGCTCGCCCCGCGCGCCCAGGACCACCCGCGCCTCGAGGCTCTTGCCGATACGCTTGTCCCGCCGCGCCGCCTCGAGCTCCTTGGACACCGCCGCGCGGATCTCCAGCAGCCGATCGAAGCGCTCCGCCAGGGCGCGATCCATCTCGGGCCCCGGCGTCGGCATCCCCGCGAGGAAGACCGACGGTGCGCGCTCGCCGGGCAGGTGGCCCCAGGCCTCCTCCGCGGTGAAGGAGAGCACCGGGGCCAGCAGGCGGCACAGGTCTCGGGCGACGCGGTAGAGCACGGTCTGGGTGGCGCGGCGCTCGAACGAGCGGGCGCCGTTGCAGTAGAGCAGATCCTTGCGGACGTCGAGGTAGAGCGGCGAGAGCTCGGCCGCGCAGAAGTCGAGGGCCGCCCGGTACACCAGGTGGAACTCGTAGTCGTCGTACGCCTTGCGCACCTTGCCGGCGAAGGCCTCGAGCCGCCCCAGCGCCCAGGCGTCCAGCTCGGGCAGCTCGGCCTCCGGCACCGCGTCCGCCGCGGGGTCGAAGCCGTGGATGTTCCCGAGGCAGTAACGCAGGGTGTTGCGGATCTTGAAGTAGCCCTCGCCGAGCTGCTGGAAGAGCTGCTCCGACGTGTGCAGGTCTCCGCGGAAGTCCTCGGACGCCACCCACAGCCGCATCAGCTCGGCGCCGTACCGGGCGATGAGCTTGGCGGGATCCACGTAGTTGCCGAGCTTCTTGCTGATCTTGCGGCCGTGCTCGTCCACGAGGAATCCGTGGGTGAGCACCGCCTTGTAGGGCGCGGCCTCGCGAGTCCCCACCGAGCAGAGCAGCGACGAGTGGAACCAGCCGCGGTGCTGATCGGAGCCCTCGAGGTAGAGGTCGGCGGGAAGCCCCAGCCGCTCGCCATCCGCGACCACCGCGGCGAACGACGCCCCCGAGTCGAACCACACGTCGAGAATGTCGGTCTCCTTGCGGAAGTCCTTGCCGCCGCAGGCGCAGGCATGCCCCGGCGGGAGGAAGTCGGACGCCGGCCGCTCGAACCAGGCGTTGCCTCCCTCCTTCTCGATGAACGACGCGGCCCGCTCCATCACCTCCGGATCCACCAGCGCATCGTCGCAGGCCTCGCAGTAGAGCACCGGGATCGGCGTGCCCCAGGCCCGCTGCCGGGAGATGCACCAGTCCGGCCGCACCTCGATCATCCCGTGGATCCGATCGCGCCCCCACTTCGGGATCCAGCGCACGCGATCGATCTCGGCGAGCGCCTTCTTCCGCAGCTCGTTCGTTTCCATGGAGATGAACCACTGGTCGGTGGCGCGGAAGATCACCGGATTCATGCAGCGCCAGCAGTGCGGGTAGGAGTGCTGGATGTCATTCGCCGCGTAGAGGTGCCCCGACTCCCGCAGGGTCTCGACGATCTTCGGGTTCGCCTCCCAGATGCGCAGCCCGGAGAGGGACGGCCCCGCCTCGTCGGTGAGGCGGCCCGCGTCGTCCACGGGGTTGAGGACCTCGAGCCCGTACTTCAGGCCGACCTGGTAGTCCTCCTGGCCGTGGCCCGGCGCGGTGTGGACGAGGCCCGTGCCCTGCTCGAGGGTGACGTGATCACCCAGGATCACCTTCGACTCGCGGGGGAGGAAGGGGTGCCGGTAGGCGGCGCCCTCGAGATCCTGCCCGGACCAGAAGGCCACGATCCGCGACGGGTCGACGAGCGCGCCCACGCCGAGCTCGGTGACCGGATCCGCCTCCCATCGGGTCTTCAGCTCGCCGGGCGCGACCTCCGAGAGGAAGCGCAGGAGGAGCTCCCGCGCCACCACCACCACGCGGTCGCCGAGCCGGTAGCCCACGTACTCGAAGTCCGGATGCACGGCGACCGCGAGGTTGGCGGGGAGGGTCCAGGGCGTGGTGGTCCAGATGGCCAGCCGCGCCTTCGCGTCGCCGAGCCCCTCGATACCGGAGACCACGTCGAAGCCCACGTACACCGAGGGCGAGGTGTGCTCCGCGTACTCGACCTCGGCCTCGGCGAGGGCGGTCCGATCCTGGATGCACCAATAGACCGGCTTCTTGCCCCGGTAGAGACCGCCCCGCTCGGCGAAGCGCGCGAGCTGCCGCACCGTCTTCGCCTCGTAGTCGAAGCTCATGGTGAGGTAGGGGTTGTCCCAGTCGGCGAAGATGCCCAGGCGGCGGAACTCCTCCCGCTGCACCTCGACCCACTCCTGGGCGTAGGCGCGGCACGCGTCGCGGATCTGGTTCCTCGACATCTCCCGCTTCTTGGAGCCGAGCTTCTTGTCGACCTGCAGCTCGATGGGGAGGCCGTGGCAGTCCCAGCCGGGGACGAAGCGGGTGACCTTCCCCTCCATCGAGCGCGACTTCACCACGATGTCCTTCAGGATCTTGTTGAGCATGTGACCCTGGTGGATGTGGTTGTTCGCGTAGGGCGGGCCGTCGTGGAAGACGAAGCGCTCCCCGCCGGCGGCCTCGTTCCTCTCGATCATCGCCCGGTACACCTGGTCCCGGCTCCAGCGCTCGAGGAAGCCCGGCTCCCGCAGCGGCAGGTTCGCCTTCATGGGGAAGTCGGTCCTGGGGAGGTTGACCGTCTGCTTGTAGTCGGCGGCGTCTGCCATGGCGTACCCGCGCGCTCCTCGCCGATCCGAGCGAATGAAGCGCGAAAATCACTCGCGAAAGGGAGGCTTGGTTACCTGGGCGCGGGGGGGCGGGTCAAGGTCGCGCGGCGGCTCGCGGGGGGCGGGAGCGCCCGGGCGTACGGCGGCCTCCGGGCCGACCGCGCGGGCCCGCGCCGCTGGCCCATTCCTCCGGGCCGCGTGTACATTGCGCCCCGTCGTTTCATTCCCCGAAGTCGAGGCCGGCAGATGACCACGCGCCCCCGCGCGAAGGCGAAGAAGAGCCCGTCCCGGACCCGCCGCAAGCCGGCGCGGCCCGTGAAGACGCGCAAGCGCAAGGCGCCGCCGCCGGGCGAGCGCCTCCGGGTCGCGATCCTCTCGCGGAAGGCGAGCCTCTACAGCACCAGCCGCCTGGTGGAGGCGGTGCGCGCCTTCGGCCACGAGGCCCTGGTCCTCGACACGCTCCGCTGCGACCTCCTCGCCGAGAGGGGCCGGCCCAAGATCTATTACGAGGGCGAGGAGCTCTCCGGGATCTCCGTGGCCCTCCCTCGGATCGGCGCGTCGATCACCCGCTACGGCCTCGCGGTGGTGCGGCAGCTCGAGAGCATGGGCGTGCCGGCGCTGAATGGCTCCGACGGGATCTCCCGCTCCCGCGACAAGCTGCGCTGCATCCAGCTCCTCGCCCAGGCGGGGATCGACGTGCCTCGCACCGTGATGATGCGCGAGCGGGCGCACCTGGAGGGCGCGGTCGAGCGGATCGGCGGCCTGCCCGTGATCGTGAAGCTGCTGCAGGGCACCCAGGGCGTGGGCGTGATGCTGGCCCACTCCTTCGACGAGCTGGAGTCCATGCTCGACACCATGTGGAACCTCGAGCAGGAGATCCTCCTCCAGGAGTTCGTGGCGGAGTCGCGGGGGCGCGACTTGCGCGCCCTGGTGGTCGGCGATCGGGTGGTGGGCGCCATGCGGCGCACCGCCGCCGTCCAGGGGGAGTTCCGCTCCAACATCCACCGCGGCGGCATGGGCGAGCTCATCGAGCTCCCCGAGTCCTACGCCCGCGAGGCCGTCCGCGCCGCGCGCGTGGTGGGCCTCGAGGTCGCCGGCGTCGATCTCCTCGAGTCCTCCTCCGGACCGCGCATCGCCGAGGTGAACTCCAGCCCCGGGATCGAGGGCCTCGAGCGCGCGTCGGGGGTCGACGTCGCCGAGGCGATCGTCGACCGCGCCATCCAGCTCGCCACCCTCAACTCCTCCGCACCATCGCCGACATCATGAAGCGCCACGAAGCCTCCATCGATCTCGTCCTGCACCACGACGTCCTCTGCCCCTGGAGCGCGCTCGCCGAGTCCCGCCTGCGCATCGTGGTGGAGGAGTGCGAGGGAGCCGTCCGCCTCGAGCTCAGCCCCTTCGCCATCCGCGTCGAGGAGCGGCTGCCCTCCTCGCGGGAGGCGCTCTCCGCGATCCGCGCCATCCGCAAGGTCGCCAAGGAGCCCGAGGGGCGCGGCATCAAGCCGGACCTGTGGCGCTCCGGCGATCCGCCGCGTTCGTCGGTGCCACCGCTGGTGGCGCTCGAGGCGGCGAAGATCCTCGGCGGAGACGCGGCGCATTCCAGGCTCCTCGTCGCCATGCGGCGGGCGGCCTTTCGTCACGGAGTGAACATCAGCCGGGACGACGTGATCCTGGAGCTGGCGGAGAAGTGCGGCCTGGACGTGGGGCGCTTCGCCACCGCGTTCGCGTCGCAGGCAACCCGTCGATTGATAACCAGCAAACACGAGCAGGCATCGTTCCGCGGCGTGCGATCGGTGCCGTCCCTCGTGATTGGCGGGGAATGGATCGTCTGCGGCGCTCGCTCGCTCGAGGAGTATCGGGAGACCATCCGTCGTTTCGGCGAGCAGCACGCCCTTCGGATCCCCGACCGCGTGGTTCACTGATCTTTCACCAAGAGGACGGAGGGCAGGAGCGGTTCCGCCCCTGGAACCTTGACCCACCGTGCCATATCCGGCTATCTCTCCGGCGTCTCGACCGGTTGCTCACCGCGCCGTGCGGTTTCGCGGGTGGTGCGTCGCGACCATCCAGGAGAGTGATAGATGAGGAAGCTGACGAAGTGGTGGATTCTCTCGATCGCGGTCCTCGCCATATCGGGGATCGCGATGGGCTGTGATGACGACGACGAAAACGGTGGCACCGGCGGTGCGGGTGGCACGGCGGGTGCGGGTGGCACGGGCGGCACCGGTGGTACCGGCGGCACCGGCGGCACGGGTGGCACCGGCGGTACCGGCGGTACGGGCGGCACCATCGTGGAGCTATCGACGATCTCGGGTCAGGTCGTGGTGAACCCGATCGCCGCGAACCTCCTCGGCGCGACGCTCCCCAGCGTCGAGGGCCTCTCGCTTCGCATCGTCGACGCCGGCAAGGTGATCGCTGGCGATCCGACCGCCGTCGTCGCCACCGGGACGACCGGCACCGACGGCTCGTTCACGATCGAGGACGTGGATCTCACCGCCAACACCGTCGGCTTCCTGATCACGGTGACCGGTGACGACTTCGCCGACTCCACCATGGGCCTCTGCATCCCCGGCGAGCAGACGCCGCAGCTCATTTGCGGCGATCGCACGAACATGGATGTGTTCGCGGTTCCGTCCGACTTCATCGACGAGATGGAGACGAAGCTGGGAGACGACGAGCTCATGGCGAACGGCCTCATCCTCGGCGGCACGATCGAGCCGGCTGGCGACCCGATCGAAGGCGTGACGATCAACGACGTCGACGACGACGGCGAGCTGATCTTCCTCGCCCCCGATTACACCAACGCCGGGACCTCCACGACGACCGAGACGGGCGCCTTCCTGGTGAAGCCTGCCGACGGCGTGCAGATCCTCACGCTCACGCCGACCAAGGACGGCCTCTCGTTCATCCCCGAGCGGCAGCCGGCCGGGGCGACGCCGGACGTGGTCTTCCAGGCCTTCTTCGTGGGCGTGCCGAACCCGTAAGCGAGGCCCGTGCAGCGACGAGCGCGAGCGCGGCTCGCGCGAGGGCCGGATCCCCCAGGGGGTCCGGCCCTTTCACTTTCGTGCTCCGCGCCAGAGGACCCGACCAGGCGGCGCGGGCGGCCGGCCGATCGCAGGCTTGTCGGTTGCGCGGCCGCCCTGGGGCCGATAGTTTGCGCGCTGCGCGCCGAAGTATCCGGGATCTACGGACTTTCGGTCGCAGGAGCCCGACATGAACGCCCCCTTCCCCATGACGCCGATCATCGTCACCTGCATGATCATCCTCGCGCTTGGGATCTTCGCGATGTCGATGACGCCGCGGATGGTGATCTTGCTGCGGCTGCGGCACGACCCCTCGCGGTTCCGGGATCCGATGGCGCGACTGGGCAGGCTCCTGCGCTTCGGCCTCGGGCAGCGGCGCCTGGTGGATCCCGAGGAGTTCAAGCCAGGCCTCGCCCACGTGATGATCTTCGGTGCCTTCATGGTGCTGGCGCTGCGCACGCTGACGCTCTTCGGGATGGCGTTCGGCGGCTGGGACTTCCACTTCCCCTTCCTCGGCGCAAACACCGTCACCGGCCGGGGCTACCTCTTCCTCAAGGACGTGGTGGTGCTGCTCGCGCTGGTGGGGACGGCGTACTTCTTCTACCTGCGCCTCTTCGTGAAGCCGAAGCGCATGACCCGGTCCGGCGAGGCGGTCTTCATCCTCGCCATGATCGCCGGCCTGATGATCACCGAGATCCTCTTCGACGCGGGCCACATGCTCGCCTTCGAGGACGGTGAGAGCCACTGGTACAACCCGGCGGGCAAGCTGGGCCTCGCCTTCTTCTCCGCGGTGGGCGCCTCCCCCGAGACGGCGTGGGCGGTGGGCCAGGTGTCGTGGTGGGCGCACCTCGCCCAGATCCTGGTCTTCTTGAACTTCCTGCCGCTGGGCAAGCACTTCCACGTGATCACGGGCCTGCCCAACGTGTACCTTCAGCGCCTGGAGCCCCAGTACCGTCCGTCGAAGATGGACCTCGAGAACTCGGAGACCTTCGGCATCCAGAAGGCGGACGAGCTCGAGTGGAAGATGGCGCTCGACGTGTACTCGTGCACCGAGTGCGGCCGCTGCCAGACCCACTGCCCCACCTACGTGACGGGCAAGCCCCTCTCCGTGAAGGAGCTGAACGTCACCATCCGCAGCCACCTCATGGAGGAAGCGGACACCATCGCCGCCGGCCCCGAGAAGCGGGAGGAGCTGCCGGATCTGGTGGGCATGGTGATCAACCCCGAGACCGTCTGGGCCTGCACCACCTGCGGCTGGTGCGAGACCGCCTGCCCCGTCTTCATCGAGAACATCCCGCGGATCGTGGAGATGCGCCGGCACGAGGTGCTGGTGAAGAGCGAGTTCCCGCCGGAGGTGACCCGCGTCTTCAAGAACATGGAGACGCAGAGCAACCCGTGGGGCATCGGCGCCACCGAGCGCGCCGACTGGGCCCAGGGGCTGAACGTCCCCACCGTCGAGGAGAACCCCGAGTTCGAGTACCTGTGGTTCGTCGGCTGCGCCGGCTCCTTCGACGACCGCCAGAAGAAGGTGACGCAGGCGCTGGCCAAGGTGCTCAACGCGGCGGGCGTGAACTACGCCATCCTCGGCAAGAAGGAGGGCTGCAACGGCGACGCCGCCCGCCGCATGGGCAACGAGTACCTCTTCCAGATGCTCGCCGAGACGAACATCGAGACCTTCAAGGCGCACAACGTCAAGAAGGTGTTCTCGCAGTGCCCCCACTGCTTCAACGTGATCAAGAACGAGTACCCGGAGCTCGGCGGCGACTACGAGGTGCTGCACCACAGCCAGCTCATCGAGCAGCTCCTCGAGGACGAGCGCATCAAGCCCACCGAGAGCTTCGATCAGCTCGTCACCTACCACGACGCCTGCTACCTCGGCCGGCACAACGGCGAGTACGACGCGCCGCGCGCGGCCCTGAAGAGCGTGCCCGGCCTGAAGATCGTCGAGATGGAGCGCAGCGGGCGACAGAGCTTCTGCTGTGGCGCCGGCGGCGGGCGGATGTGGATGGAGGAGCGCGTCGGCACGCGGATCAACCAGAACCGCGCCGCCGAGGCGGTGGGCACCGGCGCGAAGGTGATCGCGGCCAACTGCCCCTTCTGCATCACCATGCTGGGCGACGGCGTGAACGAGATCGGCGCCGAAGACGTAGTGGTGAAGGACATCGCCGAGATCGTCGCCGACTCGCTCAAGCTCCCGGTGGTCACCGGCGCGCCGGTGGTGCAGGAGGACGAGAAGACCGGCTGAGCCGGGGCCCCGCGTCGGGGCCGCCTCGCGGCTCGTCGACGCGCGCAGGTCGCTGCGCCGATCAGTCGATCGCCAGCGCGATCGCCCGGATCGAGCCCCGCACCAGCGCGCGGGCCCGCTCGAGCGCCTCGATCGTCGCCGGCGCGTAGCCCAGACAGAGGACCACGTCGTCCTCGGGCGCGGCGTCCGCACCGAGGGCTTCGTACTCGATCGTGCGCGGCACGGGCTCTCCCAGATCGTCGCGGGCGAAGCGGCCGAAGATCGAGGCGTCGTCGGGGCGATCGGGAGCGTCCTCCTCGAGACGGAAGTGCCGGCGCGCGGCCTCGAGGGCGGCGGGGTTCGCCACGATGGCGTCGAGATCGGCCGGGCCGCCCAGATGGAGCTCGAGCAGCTTGACCGTACCGCGCACGAACTCCACGTCGGTGATCACCAGGCCGTAGAGGTACCAGTCGGCGCAGGCCGCGCGCACGAGGCGCGCCTTGGGCGCGTCGAGCCAGAGGAACGAGGGGCACTCGAAGCTCTCGCAGGTCTTCGCGTCGTAGGCGCCGCAGTCCCGCAGGTCGACGCCGCCGGTGACGAGGGGATGCGCCAGACACCCCACCCGCTTCTCGCCTTCGTCCAGGAAGCCGAGGAGCGGGCAGAGGCGCACCGGCGGAAAGAGCGGGTTCTTGTCCCAGCGCCGCAGCGATCGGGCCGCCGCCCTGTACGCCTCCGGGTCCTTGGGGAGCGGTCGGATCGTCTCGGTGCGGCGGCGCAGCGCCTGGGTGAGCGCCTCGCGGGAGTGGTCCTTGAAGTTGTAGAGGCCGCAGCAGGCGCCGCACGAAGCGCCGCCTCCCGGCTGGCAGAGGTGGAAAGGCAGGGACAAGGACGCGACCTCGCGCTCTCTATCGTGGACGTTCGGGTTCGCCGGCTCCCCCGGCCCGGGATCCGCGAGCCCGCGCGGTCGGGCCACCTCGCTCCTCGGTTTGCACGTCGCCTCCGGCCCCGCGGCGATGGGCCCTTAGAGCTGCCCGCCCTTGGCGAGCAGCGCGCGGCATTGGGCGCAGAGCACGCCGTTGCGGCGCTCGAGCTCGTCCGGGATCCGCGGCGCCGCCATCGAGCAGCGCGCGTCCTCGCAGTCGCGCAAGCCGAGCGCGAGGCCGACGGCCCACACGGCGAGCGCCATCACCCGCTTGGTGAGGCGCTCGTCGTCGGCGACGCGGATCCGGTCCAGGCCCATCACCGCGGCCCGCAGCAGACCGTCGCCGTCGCCGTAGACGAAGTCGACGTCCGGGTCGAAGAGATCGATCTCGCCGATCGCCAGCACCAGATCCGAGGCGGTGGGCCGGTGGTTCTGGCCGAGTTTTCGAACGATCGACGACGCGTTGTATTGGTTGCGGCCGGGGTTGAAGGCGTACTTGGGCTCGGCGAGGCCCGGCTCGACCGAGGTCTCCAGCTCGTAGGCGGTGGTCGCGCCGAGGGCCGCCGCTTCGAGGAGGCCTCGCTCGACCGTGCCCATGGGCACGATGCGCAGGGTGACGTTCATTCCGTACCACCGTGGATCAAACGGGGAGCCGGCGCAGCGGGGCGATGCCCCGCGCGCCGTCCCGAATTGACTGCGGTGGATGGATTCGAACCATCATTAAGAGATTCAAAGTCTCTTGTCCTACCCTTGGACGACACCGCAGCAAGCCTCTCCTCCCGCCTGCCACGTCGCGGCGGGAAAGCCGGTAGCTTCCCCGTTCCGCCTGGTCCGCGCAACCTCCTATCGAACCGGGACCACCTCGATCCGATGAATGCGGACGGCGGCTCCGGGGTTTCGATGCTGGCGCTCCATCCGCCGGCGTCCCGTCGGGCTCCACCCACGTTGGCCCGAAAGGCCCACACCCTCCCAATGCCGCGTGAACGCGCCTCGGATCAGACGTCGAGGTTTTGCACCTCGAGGGCGTTGCGCTCGATGAACTCCCGACGCGGCTCCACCGCGTCGCCCATGAGCACGGTGAAGATCTGGTCCGCCTCCACCGCGTCCTCCACCCGCACCTGCAGGAGGGTGCGCGTGGCCGGGTTCATCGTCGTCTCCCAGAGCTGCTCGGGGTTCATCTCGCCGAGACCCTTGTAGCGCTGGATCGTCTGGCCCTTCGAGGCCTCCTTGCTGATCCGCGCCACGAGCTGCTGGACGGTGTCCACCTCGGTCCGGGTGCCGTCGAGCGTGAGCCGGTAGGGCGCCGGGCCGAGCGCCTCGAACGCCGCGGCCAGCCGCCTCAGCTCGGCGAACTCGACCGACGAGAGCAGGGCATGGTCGACGACCGTCTCACGGCTGGTGCCGAGCGAGTTGCTGCGCACCACCACCCGCTTGCAGGCGTGCTCCTCGTCGTCGGAGACGAGCACCTTGAGCGGGAGCGCATCCGGGTGGCAGCGATCCAGCCAGGCCTTCGCCTTGGCGAGCTCCGCCTCGATCCGCTCGCGATCCGCCAGCGACGCCAGGTCGAGGGAGGTGGCCTGCACCAGCGCGTCGACGACGCGAGCGTCCCGGCGACGATCGACCTTCTCCAGCAGCGCGTCGTACTCGAAGATCCGCTCGGCCAGCTCCTTGAGCGCCTCGCCGCCGAGCTCGCCGTCCGGCGTCTCCACCTTGGTGAAGGCCACGCCGATGTCGAGCAGGTACTCGTCGAGGGCGCGCTGGTCCTTGAGGTACGTCTCCTTCTTGCCCTTCGCCACGCGGTAGAGGGGCGGCTGTGCGATGTAGATGTAGCCGCGCTCCACCAGCTCCGGGAGCTGCCGGTAGAAGAAGGTGAGCAGCAGCGTCCGGATGTGCGAGCCGTCCACGTCGGCGTCGGTCATCAGGATCACGTTGTGGTAGCGGGCCTTGTCCGGGTTGTAGTCCTCCCGGCCGATGCCCGTGCCCAGCGCCGTGATCAGCGTCCCGATCTCGGCGGAGGAGAGCATCTTGTCGAAGCGCGCCTTCTCCACGTTGAGGATCTTGCCGCGCAAGGGGAGGATCGCCTGGGTGCGCCGATCCCGGCCCTGCTTGGCGGAGCCGCCTGCCGAGTCGCCCTCCACGATGTAGAGCTCGCTCTTGGCGGGATCCCGCTCCTGGCAGTCGGCGAGCTTGCCGGGCAGGGACGCGGTGTCGAGGGCGCCCTTGCGGCGCACCGTCTCCCGCGCCTTGCGCGCCGCGAGCCGCGCCCGCGCCGCGTCGCCCACCTTGGCGACGATGCGCTTGGCGACGGCGGGGTTCTCCTCGAGGAACTGGCCGAGCTTGTCGTTGACGACCGACTCGACGATGCCCTTCATCTCGGGGTTGATCAGCTTGCCCTTGGTCTGCGAGTCGAACTGCGGGTTGGGCAGCTTGACGCTGATCACCGCGGTGAGGCCCTCGCGGGCGTCCTCGCCGCTGGGGCTCTCCTTCAGGTCCTTCCACAGGTTGTTCTTCTGGGCGTAGGAGTTGATGCTGCGGGTGAGAGCCCCGCGCAGGCCCACCAGGTGGGAGCCGCCGTCGCGGTTGTTGATGTTGTTCGCGAAGCAGAAGATCAGCTCGTCGTAGGTGTCGTTGTACTGCAGGGCGATCTCGACGATCACCCGCCGGCCGTCGTGCTCGACCTCGTTGACGATGTGCACCGGCTTGTCGAAGAGCACCGTCTTGTTGCGGTTGAGGTGCTCGACGAACGACGAGATCCCGCCGACGTACTTGAAGTCGTGGGCCTTGCCCGTGCGCTCGTCGGTCAGGGTGATGCGTAGGCCCGCGTTAAGGAACGCGATCTCGCGCAGGCGCTGGGCGAGCGTCTCGAAGTTGAACTCGCGGGAGCCGAAGATCTCCGGATCGGGCTTGAAGCGGATCTTGGTGCCGGTGCGCTTGGCCTCGCCCACCACGTCGAGCCCCGAGGTGGGGAGCCCGCGGGCGTAGGTCTGGTGGTAGAGCTTGCCGCCCCTCGCGATCTCGAGGTCGAGGTACTCGGCGAGCGCGTTCACGCAGGACACGCCCACGCCGTGGAGGCCGCCCGAGACCTTGTACGAGTTGTTGTCGAACTTTCCACCGGCGTGGAGGACGGTGAGCACCACCTCCGGCGTCGGCCGCCCCTCGGTGGGGTGCATGTCGGTGGGGATGCCGCGGCCGTCGTCGGCCACGGTGATCGAGTTGTCCAGGTGGACCGTGATGTCGATGTGGTTGCAGTGGCCCGCCAGCGCCTCGTCCACCGAGTTGTCAACCACCTCCCAGACGAGGTGGTGCATGCCCGTCTCGTCCGGCGGGCCGATGTACATGCCCGGCCGCTTGCGCACCGCCTCGAGCCCCTCGAGCACGGTGATGGATGCGGCGGAGTATTCGTCCGATGGCGGGAGGTTCGCGACCTCGGGTTCGGGCGGGGTGATTTCCTTGGTGACGTCGGCCAACTGAGCCCTCGATCCTGGGATTTTTGTTGGAAAAACCCGGCAGATGATCGCCTTGGGAGCAACCCACTGCCGATACCACGAAGGGACGTGGTCCACAAGCTGGATCTCAACACCGAAAACCCTGATTTTCTTCCGCTTTCAGGGGTTTTCCGGGGGGTCCTCCGCGCCGCCGGCCGCAGCCCTCTCGGGGCCGGCGGCGGCCTCGAACCTCCCCTCCCGCACCGAGTAGAAGAAGGCCCCCGACCCCGCCTCCCGACCGAGGACCTCCGGATCCGTGGTGGTGAGGATCACCTGGCCCTCCATGCCCGCCAGGTGGTGCATGAGCTGCTCGTTGCGGGTGCGGTCGAGCTCCGAGGAGACGTCGTCCAGGAGGAGCAGCGGCTGGTAGCCGTGGCTTTGCCGCAGGTTCTCGATCTCCGCGATCTTGAGCGCGAGGACGATCGCGCGCTGCTGCCCCTGAGACGCGTAGAGCCGCGCCGGCCTCCCGCCGAGCTGGATGCCCAGGGTGTCGGCGTGGGGTCCTACGCTGGTGAAGCCCCGCTCCCGATCCCGCCCGAGGCGCCGGGAGAGCTCCTCCTCCAGGCGCGCGGCGATCGCCTCCTCGCCCTCCGCACCCTCGGCCACCTTGGGCGCGTAGCGGATCTCGCCCCGGAGCTCCCCCTGCCCCAGCCTGGCGAGGACCTCGGTGAAGCGCGGGGCGAGCTCGGACACCAGGGCGAGCCGCCGGCTGGTGAGCCTGGCGCCCAGCCGCGCCAGCGGCGCGTCGAAGGCCTCGATCATCCTGGGAGCGGCCTCCTCGCGCAGCAGGCGGTTGCGGGCGCGCAGCGCCCGCCCGTACTCGCGGCTCTCGGCCAGGTAGCCGGGGAAGCGGTTGAACACGGCGCGATCCAGCGCCCGCCGCCGCCCCTCCGGCCCCCCCTTCACCAAGGCGAGGTCGTCGGGGGTGAAGGCGACCACCGACACGCCGCCGAAGTACTCCTCCAGGTCGCGGACCTTCTTGCCGTCGACCCACGCCTGCCGTGCGCCGTCCTCGATCGTGACGGCGAAGTCCCGCCGGCTCCCGCCGAACGCGAAGCGCCCCTCGACCCTGCAGCCGGGGGCGCCGAACCGCACCAGCTCCGCGGGCCGGGACGCGCGCAGCGGCCGCAGGGTGGCGAGGAAGTACGCCGCTTCGAGGAGGTTGGTCTTGCCCTGGCCGTTGGGGCCGACGATCACCGTGGCCCTGGGGCCGATCTCGAGCCGCGCCACTTCGACGTTGCGGAAGTCGTGGAGGCGGAGCTCGAGCAGCCGCAACGCGTCGCCTAGATGCGGACCGGCATCACCACGGCGGTGTAGGTGGTGTCGCCGGCGGGGTGGAGCACGCCGGGGGAGAGATCGTCGGTGAGCTCGAGCGTGACTTCGTCGGCGGTCAGCACTTGGAGCACGTCGATGAGGTAGCGGGCGTTGAAGCCGATCTGCAGGCTGGCGCCCTCCCCTTCGATCGGGATCTCCTCGTGGGCCTCGCCGAGATCCGGGTTCTGGCTGGAGATCCGCAGGGCGGCGTCGCCGACCTCGAGCTTCACGGTGCGGGACTGCTCGTTGGAGAGCAGCGAGACGCGCTTGAGGGTCTCGAGGAGCCGCATCCGCTCCACGCGCACGGTCCGCGCCGACTCCTTCGGGATCACCTGGCCGTACTCGGGGAACTGGCCGTTGACGAGCTGCATGAGGAGGGTGAGCCCGGGCCGGCTGAGGACGGCGGAGTTTTCGGCCAAGCCGAGCTTCACCTCGTCGCCGCCCTCGCCGAGGAGCCTCTTGAGCTCCTGGATGCCCTTGCGGGGGAGGATTACGCCGCGGCCGAGGGAGAAGTCGCCCTCGATCGATCGCTCCACCAGCGAGAGCCTGTGCCCGTCGGTGGACACCATGCGCGCGCCGCCGCCCTCCACCGGCTCGAAGAAGACGCCGTTCAGGTTGAAGCGGGTCTCGTCGGTGGAGATGGCGAAGCTCGTCAGCTCGATCATCTCGAGGATCTGCTTGGGCCGCACCTGGACGAAGGGGATCTTGGCGAGGACCGGCAGGGAGGGGAAGTCGTCGGCCGGGCTCCCCACGATGCGGAAGTGCGAGGCGCCGCAGGTGATCTCCAGGTAGTGGTTCTGGCTCTGCTTGAGCACCACCGTCGGCTCGGGGAGCATCTTGACGATGTCGTAGAGGTGGCGGGCGGAGACCGCGAGCCGGCCCTCGGTGAGGACCTCGGCGCGGTGCTCGCTGATCATGCCGATCTCGAGGTCGAACGCGGTGACCTTGAGGGTTCCGGCCTTCGCCTCGAGCAGCACGTTGGAGAGGATGGGAAGGGTCGCCTTCTTCTCGACGATTCCCTGGGCGCGGTAGAGCGCGCGGCTCAGCTCCTCGACCGCAATCTGCAGCTCCATGGTTCTCTCCGAAAGGTCCTCTGCCGATCTGATCGAAGAAAGAAGATCAGATTGGGGATCCAGATCGTAGCAGATCGTAG
>DATMSB010000056.1:0-5690 GCA_035565615.1 Vulgatibacter sp.
GTCGCCAAACCCACCGCCGTGCGGGTCGCGGCCCGCACCGGGACGGGGAGAGCCGCGTCGATCGCGCTGGAGACGGCCCGCGGCCCGCGGCGGATCGACGCCGTCACCTTCCGTCGCAAGGTCGGCTACGGCGAGCTGAAGAGCCTCGCCTTCGACGTGGAGCGCCGCGGCGGCGGCTTCCGCTTCACCGGCAAGGGAAGCGGCCACGGGGCCGGCCTCTGCCAGTGGGGCGCCGCGGCGGCCGCCAGCGAGGGCTGGGATTACCGGCGCATCCTCGCCCACTACTACCCGGGGACCGAGCTGCGGCGGATGTACTGAGGCGTGGTTCGGAAGGGCCGACCGCCCTGCCCGGCGGGAGTCCCCCGCAGTGCCGCAGCGCGCTGCACCGTGGAGGAGCCCTCGCTTCGTCCACCGCGGAAGGACCACCACTCCCCGGGCGTTGCGGGTAGAGTCCCGCCCACCCCATGAAGACCGCCGACTTCGACTTCCACCTGCCCGAGGGGCTGATCGCCCAGCGGCCGATCGCCCGCCGGGACGCCTCGCGGCTCCTCGTCCTCCCCCGCCGCGAGGGCCCGCCCGTCCACCTCGCCTTTCGCGATCTGGGGAGCCGGCTCGGCGAGGGCGACCTGCTCGTGCTCAACGACGCCCGGGTGATCCCCGCGAGGCTGCGCGGCGCGAAGGAGGGATCCGGCGGCCGCGTGGAGCTGCTCCTCGTCGATCCGCTCCCGCCCCGGGACGGCAGGGCGGTGTGGCGCTGCATGGCGGGTTCGTCCAAGCCGATGCGCGCCGGCGGCTGGATTCGTCTCGGCGAGGGCGCCGCCTCGCTGGGCGCCTCGGTGATCGCCGTCGCGGAGGGCGGCTTCATCGACGTCGCCTTCGACGAGGCCCCCGACTCCCTCCTCGAGCGGATCGAGCGGATCGGCGAGATGCCGCTGCCGCCCTACGTGCGCCGCGACGCGGACGAGCTCGATCGGGAGAGGTACCAGACCATCTACGCCCGGGTGCCCGGCGCCGTGGCCGCCCCCACGGCAGGCCTCCACTTCACCGACGAGGTGTTCGCGGAGCTGCGGGCGCGGGGCGTGGAGGTCGCCCGGGTGACCCTGCACGTGGGGCCCGGCACCTTCCTCCCGGTGCGCGCCGAGGACGTGGAGGATCACCGCATGCACGCCGAGCGCTACGAGGTGCCGCCGGAAACCGCGGACGCCGTCGCCGCCGCCCGCGCCCGGGGCGGACGGGTGGTCGCGGTGGGGACCACCGCCCTGCGCACCCTGGAGTCGGCGACCGACGCCGACGGCACCCTCCGATCCGGCGCCGGCGTCTCCGAGCTCTTCGTAAGGCCCGGGTACGCCTTCCGCGCGGTGGACGGCCTCCTCACCAACTTCCACCTCCCCCGCTCCACCCTGGTGATGCTGGTGGCCGCCCTCGCCGGCCGGGAGCGCCTGCTCGCCGCCTACGCCGAAGCGGTGGAGCGCGAGTACCGCTTCTATTCCTACGGCGACGCGATGCTGGTGATCTGATGGCGCTGTCCTTCGAGCTCCTGAAGACCGATCCGGAGAGCGCCGCCCGTCGCGGTCGCCTCGAGCTCCCCCACGGCGTGGTGGAGACGCCCGTCTTCATGCCGGTCGGCACCGCCGCCAGCGTGAAGGCGATCGCCCCGGACGATCTGGAGCGGGTGGGCGCGCAGATCGTCCTGGCGAACACCTACCACCTCTTTTTGCGGCCCGGCCCGGAGCTCGTCCGCCGCCACGGCGGCCTCCATGGCTTCATGTCCTGGCCGAAGCCGGTGCTCACCGACTCCGGCGGCTTCCAGGTCTACTCGCTCGCCAAGGCCCGCACGATCTCCGAGGAGGGGGTGGTCTTCCGCTCCCACCTCGACGGCAGCCGCAAACTCCTCACCCCGGAGCGCTCCATCGAGATCCAGCAGGCGCTGGGCGCCGACGTGATCATGGCCTTCGACGAATGTCCGCCCGCCGGCAGCGATCGGGCGTACTTCGAGGCGTCCCTGGCGCGCACCACCCGCTGGGAGGCGCGCTGCAAGGAGGCCTGGGATCCCGCCGGGCCCTCGAGCCTCTTCGGCATCGTGCAGGGGGGCCTGCACCACGATCTGCGCCGGCGCCACGCCGAGGAGATCGGCGCGCTGGATCTGCCCGGCTACGCCCTGGGCGGCTACAGCGTGGGCGAGCCCATCCCCGCCATGTACGAGAGCGTGTCCCGGTCGGCGCCGCTGCTCCCGGCGGACAAGCCGCGCTACCTCATGGGTGTGGGCACCCCCGAGGATCTGGTCACCTGCGTGGGCCTGGGCATCGACATGTTCGACTGCGTGCTGCCCACCCGCACCGCCCGCAACGCGCGGCTCTACACCAGCGAGGGCGTGATCCACATCAAGAACGCCCGGTGGGCGGACGATCCCGCGCCCCTCGATCCCGCCTGCTCTTGCTACACGTGCAGGACCTTCTCACGCGCCTATCTGCGCCACCTCTTCGCGGCGCACGAGCTCCTCGCCTACCGCCTCAACTCGATCCACAACCTCGCCTTCTTCCTGGACCTGATGGCGCAGGCCAGGCGGGCGATCGAGGAGGGGCGATACGCGGCCTGGTCGAAGGCCTGGCTCGAGGAGAGGCGGCTCCGCGCGGCGGAGGGCTGAGGCCCTCGCGGGCCGCCGCGAACGGCGCCCACTCCCATCGTCGCGCCTGCCGGAGTGCCCGCCCTCGACTTCAGGGGCACGGTCCTCGTTCTCTCGCGCCGCTCGCCTGCGACGAAGACGAGGCGTGACCGGAACGTCGAGCCCTCAAGGGGCAGCGATCCGGTCCCGAACCGCCTGGAAACCGGGGCGAGGGGCGGCGGCGCGCTCCTTGGCCCGCTCGAAGGCCGCCTCGGCGGCGGGATCCGGCGCCGCGGTGAGCGCCTTCACGCCGATGTTCTCCCAGAGGCTCGGGGTCCCGAACATGTGCTCGGACGGCAGCCCCGAGCCCTCGAGGTCGAGGGTGTCGAGCCCGGCGAGGCAGGAGGTGTCGATGGGCCTCATGGGATCCTCCAGGAAGCCCTGGATCATGTGGAAGCCGCAGGTGGTCTGCCCGCCCTGGGCGCTTCCCTCGAAGAGGATGCCGTGGGCGCCGTAGGGCACCTCCACGTAGGTCTGCCCCGGCCTGGAGAAGGCGTCGGTGATGCCCGCCTGCTCGAGATCCCACGCCGTGGTCTGCGCGTCGAGGGTGCCGTTGAGGAGGAGCACCGGAATGGACACGTCGGCCCACCGGTAGAGCTCGGCCGGGGTCTCGTACAGCGGCATCAGCCAGTCCTCGTACATGGCCGCGAGGGTGTAGCCGTACCCCGGCGCCACCACCAGCGACGCCACCTCGTCCCGCAGATCCTCGGAGGTGAGCCCCTCCTCCCAGAACTCGGAGAGGAGGATCGCCTGGTAGAGGAAGTCGGAGTAGGTCGCGTTCTGCGCCAGGTCGAAGACCCCGGGCGCCAGCGTGTGGAGGAGGTTCTGCACCGCCTCCACGTCCTCCGGCTCGCAGCGATCGAGGCGGTAGGCGCTGGCGAGGGCGAGCGGCACCAGGTAGCGGTTGTCCACCGAGTACGCCAGGATCGTCGACAGCGCCTGGGCACCCTGGCTGCCGGCGAAGTCGCGGCAGTGTCCCGAGGAGAGCCGCGCCTGCAGGTCGGCGAGCTTCGCCCACGGATCCGAGGTCAGCTTCGCGCTGCAGCCGGGGTCCTGGCCGCAGGTGTCGAAGACCCGCTTGGCCACGAGGTTGAGGTTGAGATCCTGGTGGATGTTGCAGCCGGTGGCGGGGCAGATCCCGTCGAGGATCGCGCCGTCCGCCTGGTCCGGGAAGAGGGTGAGGTAGCGGTTCCCGACGTAGGTCCCGTAGGACATGCCGTAGAGGAAGACCTTCTCGCCCGGCGCGCGAAGGGCCTCGATCGTCCTGCCGATGTCCATGGCCGCGTCGGTGGTGGAGAAGAAGCGCAGCCCCTCCCGGTAGAGATCCCAGAGCTCGTCGATGCACGCGAGGGAGGTCTGCCTCCCGTCGTCGTCGGCGCAGGCCAGCGGGGTCGACCGGCCGACGCCGCGGTAGTCGGGGACGTAGACGTCGAAGCCGAGGCCGGCGAAGTACGGCGCGACGTCGAGGAGCCCCCTCCCCGACGATCCCGGCCCGCCCACGAGGAGCCACACCTGTCCCAGCGAGGTGTCGGTCGTCGCGCTCAGGCGGCGGACGTGGAAGCTGATCCGGGCGCTGTCGGCGTCGTTCCAGTCCAGGGGAACGTCAACGGTCGCGCAGGCCATGGAGAGGCGGCGCTCCCGGCAATCCGACCACTCCACCGCGCCGATGGTCGCCGCCACCTTGCCCGGGGGGTTGCCCCTCGGGTCGGAGGGAGGGTCTTCCGTGCCGCCGCAGGCCGTGGCTGCCGCCAGGGACGAGAGGGTGGCGAGCAGCGCGATCTTCCGATGAACCGGGTGCATCCATGCTCCTGCGGGATCTCCGGGATCCCGGTCGTTGCCCCTATCGGGCAGCCCGTACTTCGATGCCGAGGAGAAGCCTTCGGCTCGCCTTTCGCAAGTTCGGTCCTCCGAACCGCTCAGCCGCCGTAGTAGACCTCGTCGTAGGGGCACAACACGTCGGTCTGCCTCGGCTCCGGATAGCGATAGGGCTCGCCCCGGTAGTTCCGGAAGGTCGTGGCCTCCGCCCCGAATTCCACCGCGTACGACGGCGACAGCGTCACCTTTCCGCCGCCACCCGGCAGGTCCACCGCGAGGTGAGGCACGGCGAGCCCCGTCGTCCAGCCCCGCATCCGCTCCAGGATCTCGACCCCCGTGCGGATCGGGGTGCGCAGGTGTTCGAGCCCCTCCGCCACGTCCATCTGGTGGAGGTAGTACGGCCGCACCCGATGCTCGAGGAGCCGATGGGAAAGATCGGTGAGGATCCGGGCGCTGGAGTTGATCCGGCGCATGAGCACGGACTGGTTCTCCACGGGGACGCCCCGATCGATCAGCTTCTCGCAGGCGGCGCCCGCCTCGGGGGTGACCTCCTTCGGGTGGTTGAAGTGGGTGACCACGAAGAGCGGGGCGTGCCGCCGCAGGGTGGCGGCGAGCTCGTCGTCCACCCGCATCGGCGTGCACACGGGCACGCGGGTCCCGATGCGGATCATCTGTACGTGGGGCACCGCCCGGATCGCGCCCAGCAGCTCGTCGAGCCGCGACGTGGAGAGGAGGAAGGGATCCCCGCCGGAGACGAGCACGTCGCGCACCTCGGGATGGCCGTGCAGCCACTCCACCGCCTCGGCGAGCGCGTGGCGATCGATGTCGGTCTCGGGGGCGCCGGTGATGCGGCGGCGGGTGCAGTGGCGGCAGTAGACCGAGCAGCGATCCAGGGCCAGGAGCAGCACCCTGTCCGGATACTTGTGGACGATGCTCGTGACCGGGCGGTGCAGATCCTCCCCTAGCGGATCGAGGAGCTCCCCCGGCGATCGTTCCGCCTCGGCCGCCACCGGGATCGACTGTCGCCGCACCGGGCAGAAGGGGTGGGTCGGATCGATCAGGGTGAGGTAGTAGGGCGTGATCGCCAGCCGGAAGATCTTCTCGGTGAGGCGCACGCCCTCCCGCTCGTCCTCCGTGAGGTCGACGAAGCGCTCGAGCTCTTCGAGCGTGCGGATGGAGCGGCGCGCCTGCCAGTGCCAGTCGTTCCACTCCG
>DATMSB010000057.1:0-19221 GCA_035565615.1 Vulgatibacter sp.
ATCGATCCGTCGATCGATCGCTACCTGGAGGATCACTGCCTCGCCGGCCAGGCCGTCCTGCCGGTGGCGATGATGAGCGAGCTCTTCGCCGAGGCCGCGGCGGACGCGACCGGCGCGGCGCCCCTCGCCGTCGAGGGCTTCCGCCTCTTCAAGGGCGTGGTCCTCGAGGACGGCCCCGTGGAGCTGGGCGTGTGGTGCGCCGGCGAGTCGCCCCACGAGGACGGCCTGCGGCTGGACCTCGAGCTGCGCGGCGAGGGTGATCGCGTGCACGCCCTGGCGGCGGTGATCGTCGGGGCGCGGCGCCCCGCGCCGACCGGCGCGCCCCCCGTCGCCGCCGGTGAGGGAGTGGCCGGGGCCGCCCTTTACAAGGAGCGAAAGCTCTTCCACGGACCTCGCTTCCACGCGATCGATCGGGTCGAGGTCCTGGAGAACGGCGAGGTCGTCGCCACGCTGCTCGCGGCGCCCACGCGGGATCGCTGGATCGAGGGCGCGCCGCCGGCGCCCTTCGCGATCGATCCCCTGGCGCTGGACGGGATCTTCCAGCTCGCCGTGCTCGCCTGCCGGCGCCGGTTCGGGGCGCCGTCGCTGCCCAGCCGCTACGAGCGCTTCGCGCAGGACGCGGGCGTCCTCCCGGCGAGGGTGAGAGCCCGTCTCAAGGTGACCGAGGCGGACGATGCCCGCCTCGTGGCCGACTGCGAGCTCTTCTCCGGCGACGGCGCGCTCGTGGCGAGGCTGGAGGGCTACGTCTGCACGGTGTCGGCCTCGCTCGAGGCGGCCTACGCCGCCGCCCCGCCGAAGCCCCGAAAGGCGCGCGGGAAGCGCAGGCCGAGAGGAGCGACCGGTGGCTGAGGCGGTCGGCCCGCGGTCCATCGCCATCGTCGCCGCCGCGGG
Organism: Vulgatibacter sp.; assembly: GCA_035565615.1. Lineage (GTDB taxonomy): Bacteria > Myxococcota > Myxococcia > Myxococcales > Vulgatibacteraceae > Vulgatibacter. The sequence continues at coordinate 892 of DATMSB010000057.1, forward strand.
CAGGTTCCCGGGCGCGGCGAATCTCGACTCCCTGTGGCGGCTCGTGGTCTCGCGCGGGAGCGCGGTGAGCGAGGTGCCGCCCGGGCGCTGGCCCGTGGGGCCCGGCGAGCTCCTCGACCCCTCCGGCGCGCCGGACCGCCTCGTCTCCACCCGCGGCTGCTTCCTCGATCCCTTCGACCTCGATCCGAGGGGCCTGGAGATCGACGCGGGCCTCTTCGACGAGCTGGATCCGCTCCACCGCCTCGCGGTCTCGGTCGGCGTGGACGCCTTCCGCAGCGGCGGGGGGAGCGTCGATCGCGCCCGCACCTCGGTGGTGCTGGCGAACATCCTGCTCCCCACGGAGGCGCTCTCCCGGCATACGCGCGCCGAGGCGGGCGACCCGTTCGCGGACGGCGGAGCCCACCCGCTCGATCGCGCCCCGGCGGCGCTCCCCGCTTCGCTCCTCGCCGCCTGCCTCGGCCTGCGCGGGGGCAGCTACACCCTGGACGCCGCGTGCGCCTCGTCGCTCTACGCCCTCCACCTCGCCTGCCTCGAGCTGGAGGCGGGGCGCAGCGACGCCGTGCTGGCGGGCGGCGTCTCCCGGCCCCAGGCCCTCTACACGCAGGTGGGCTTCACCCAGCTCCAGGCGCTCTCGCCCAGCGGCCGCTGCCTCCCCTTCGATTCCCGCGCGGACGGCCTCGTGGTCGGAGAGGGCGCCTGCGTCTTCCTCCTGCGGCGCCTCGAGGACGCGGTGCGGGACGGCGCCCCCATCCTCGGCGTGATCCGCGGGATCGGGCTCTCCAACGACGTGGGCGGGAGCCTCCTCTCGCCGGAGAGCGAGGGCCAGCTCCGGGCCATGCGAGCCGCCTACGCCCGGGCTGGCTGGCGCCCCTCCGACGTGGACCTGGTGGAGTGCCACGGCACCGGCACTCCCCGCGGCGACGAGGTGGAGCTGTCCAGCCTGCGGGCGCTGCGCTCCGGGCCGGACGATCCGGGCTGCGTGGTGGGATCGGTGAAGTCCAACGTGGGGCACCTCCTCACGGCGGCGGCGGCGGCGGGCCTCGCCAAGGTGCTCCTCGCCCTCCGCGAGAAGACCCTCCCGCCGACCGCGGGCTTCGACGCCTCCACCGCGGCGCCGGGGCTGGTGCCGCCGCTCCGGGTCCTCGAGGCGGCGCAGCCCTGGCCCGCGCGCGCGGAGGGAGCGCCCCGGCGCGCGGCCGTCTCCGCCTTCGGCTTCGGCGGCATCAACGCCCACCTCCTGGTGGAGGAGTGGATCCCCGGGGACGCTTCGCACGAGGCGGGCGCGTCCGACCCGCGCCGCGGCGACGCAGCGGTCGCGGCGAACCGGCGCCCCGCGATCGCCGCCCCGGCGGCGAACCTCGCCGGAGGCGACTCCGCCTCCGCCCCGGCCCCCGAGGACGCCCGCGCGCCGGCCCCTTCGAGCCAGGCCGCGGTGGGCGCGCCGATCGCCATCGTCGGGCTGGCGGCGCGCTTCGGCGCCCTCGAGGACCTCGGGGCGTTCCGGGAGGCCATCTTCCGCGGCGAACCCGCGCTCGCGCCCCACCCCACCGACGCGGACGCCCCCCGCGGCGCGTGGATCGACCACCTCGACGTGCCGCTCGGCCGCTACCGGATCCCGCCGAAGGAGATCCCCTCCCTCTTGCCCCAGCAGCTCCTCGCCCTGGAGGCGGCGGTCTCCGCGGTGGAGGACGCCGGCGGCCTCGGGGATCGGGACGGCAGGCTCCGGGCCGGGGTGCTCGTGGGCCTGGGCCTCGATCCGGCTACCACCCACTTTCACCTTCGGTGGATCCTGCGCACACGGATTCGCGAGTGGGCCCTAGCCGCCGGCGACCCGATCGACGAGGCCGCCCTCGACGCCCGGGTGGAGGCGCTCCTCCCCTCCCTCGGGCCGCCGCTCGACGCCGCCCGCACCCTGGGGGCCCTCGGCGGCGTGGTCGCCGGCCGCGTCGCCCGCGAGCTCCAGCTCGGCGGCCCCAGCTTCTCGGTGGCGGCGGACGGCGCGTCGGGGCTGCGCGCCCTCGAGGTGGCGACCCGCCTGCTGCAGGCCGGCGACGTGGACGCGATGGTGGTCGGCGCCGCCGACCTCGCCCACCTCGCCGAACCGACGGGACACGGCGCGCCCTTCGATCGGGACGCGGCCGGCCCCGCGCCCGGCGAGGGCGCGGCGGCGGTGGTCCTGGAGCGCCTGGACGACGCGCTGCGGAGCGGGCGCCGGATCTACGCCGTGATCGAGGGCGTCGGCGCGGCGGGCGGCGGGATGCCCGACGCGCCCGCCTCCGAGGACGTCGTCGCCTCCGCCCTGGAGAGGGCCTGGGCCGACGCGGGGATCCCGCCCCGGCGCGCCTCGCTCGTCGAGGCCCACGGCAGCGGCGATCCGGCCCAGGACGCCGCGGAGGGCCGTGCGCTCCGCCGCTTCTTCTCGGGCTCGAGCGGCGCGGCACCGAACGGCGCCGGTGCGCCCGAAGGGGCCGAGACCAGCGCCCCGGACGCCGCGGCCCCGACGATCGCCCTCGGGGCCGCGACGGCGGTGATCGGCCACGCGGGCGCCGCCTCCGGCCTCGCCTCCGTGGTGAAGGCGGCCCTCGCCCTCTTCCACGAGATCCTCCCGCCGCTGCCGGGCTTCCGGGAGCCCGCCGATCCCGCCTGGGAGGGCTCCGCGTTTCACATGCCCCGGGAGGCGCAGGCCTGGCTGCGCAACCGGGTGGACGGGCCTCGCACCGCCGGCGTCTCCTCCATCGGCCGCGACGGCACCTGCCTCCACGCCGTCCTGCGGGGGATCGATCGCCCGGCCCGGGCCCACCGGCGCGAGCGCGCCAGGCCCCTGGGCGATCGAGGCGTGGGCCTCTTCGTCTGCCGCGCCGCGGACGACGCCGGCATCGCGCGCCGCGTCGCCGAGCTGCGCGATCACCTCCGCCGCGAAGAACCCATCGAGTCGCTCGCCGCCTCGTGGCACCGGGGCCGGGCCGCCGACCAGGGCCCGCGGGTGCGGGCCGTGGCGGGTTCGAGCCGGGACGAGATCCTGCGCCAGCTCGATCGCCCCGGCCTCGATCCCGTCGGCGGCGACGTCGCGTTCGTCTTCCCCGGATCCGGCAATCACTACGTGGGCATGGGCCGGACCCTCGGCGCGGTCTTCCCGGAGGTCGTCCGCGCCCTCGACGCCAAGACCGATCACCTCCTCGACCAGACGATGCCGGCCTGGTTCGCGCCGTGGTGCGCGTCGTGGGCCAAGGGCGCGGAGCGCGCCGCCGCCCGGGCGCTGGCGCGGGAGCCCGCCCGGATGATCCTGGGCCAGGTGGCCTACGGCGTCGCCATGAGCGACGTGGTGCGCTGGCTGGGCGTGGAGCCCCGCGCCTTCCTCGGCTACAGCCTCGGCGAGACCGCCGCGAACTTCGCCTCGGGCGCCTGGCGCGATCGCGATGGCATGTTCGCGCGCACCCTGGCGTCGCCCCTCTTTCGGGACCAGCTCTCCGGCGCCTGCGAGGTGGCGCGGAGAGCCTGGGGCGTGGAGGAGGCCGACTGGAAGGTGGCGGTGACCAACCGGGTTGCCGACGAGGTGCGCGGCGCCCTGCGCGGGACCGCCGCGCTCCTCATCGTCAACGCGCCGGGCGAGTGCGTGATCGGCGGCAGGCGCGCCGACGTGGACGAGACGGTGCGCCGCCTCGGCTGCGAGGCGCTCTCCCTCAAGGGCGTGCCCACGGTGCACTGCGATCTCGTCGACGCCGTGGCGGAGGACTACCTGCGCCTCCACGTGCAGCCGACCGATCCTCCGCCGGGGATCCGCTTCTATAGCTGCGGCTGGGGCGAGCGGTTCGAGCCCACGCCCCGGTCGGCGGCGGAGTCGATCCTCGCCAACGCCACCCGCGGCTTCGACTTCCCCAAGGTGGTGGAGGCGGCGTGGCGGGACGGCGCCCGCATCTTCGTGGAGCTCGGGCCGCAGGCCTCCTGCACCCGGATGATCGGCCGCATCCTCGCGGGGAGGGAGCACCTCGCCGTCTCGGTCTGCCACCGCGATCTCGATCCGGCCCGCTCGATCCTCCAGGCGCTGGCCCGGCTCGCCGAGGCAGGGGTCCCAGTCGACCTCGAGCCGCTCTACGGCGAGGACGGCGGCGTCGAGGTGGGCGATCGCGTCGAGCGACGACCCGCCGTGACGGTGCCGGTCCACGCGCCGCTCCCCTCGCTCCCGCCCCGCGCCACGACCCCTTCTGCCCCGATGAAGACGACCGAAGACCCCGACCGCGCTCCAGCGCCCCCGCTCTCGACCCCCACAAGCGTCGGCTGGCACGGCCAGGCGCTCGTCCACGAGATGGGGGCGCTCGCCCACGGCGTCCTCCAGGGGGCGCTGGCGAACACCCGCACCCACGAGGCGTTCGTCGCGGCGTCGGAGGGGGCGATGGCGCTGCAGCGGATGGCGCTCGCGCAAGGCGCGGCGCTGCGCCGGCTGCTCCCCCACGCTTCCATGGGGAAGACGCCCGAGGCGCTCGTCGCATCGAGCGCTCGGCCCGGCCCCCTCGCCCCGGCGACGAACGCCGCCCCCGCCTCTTGGACACCTCCGATCGCGCGCGCCGCGCTCGGTTCGACCGCATGCGCCGCACCGCTCGCCTTGGCGGCGCCTGCGCCCCGGCCCGCAGGCGCCGAGCCAAACCGATCCACCGGCGCCGCGACCCCGGCCGCACCCGTGGCCTTCGATCGCGAGATGTGCATGGAGTTCGCCGTCGGCTCCCTCGCCCGCGTGCTGGGACCCGCCTTCGCCGAGGTCGACTCCTTCCCCTCCCGCGTCCGCCTCCCCGACGAGCCGCTGATGCTCTGCGACCGCATCGTCACGGTGGAGGGCGAGCTGGGCGGCCTCTCCCGCAGCCGCTGCGTCACCGAGCACGACGTCCGCCCCGGCGCCTGGTACCTGGACGGCGGCAGGGCGCCAGTCTGCATCAGCGTCGAGGCCGGACAGGCCGACCTCTTCCTCTGCGCCTGGGCCGGGATCGATCTCGTCACCCGCGGCGAGCGGGTCTACCGCCTGCTCGACGCCCAGGTGGTCTTCCACCGCGACCTCCCCCGCGCCGGCGAGACCATCCGCTACGACATCCGGGTCGACCGCTTCATCCGCCAGGGCGACACCTGGCTGCTCTTCTTCGAGTTCGACGGGACCATCGCGGGCGAGAAGCTCATCACCATGCGCGGCGGCTGCGCCGGCTTCTTCAGCCCCCGGCAGCTCGCCAGCGGTCGCGGGATCGTCGGCGATCTCCCGAGCGCCCGCCCTCCCCGCCTCCTCCCCGACGGCACGCCCACCGCGGCCTTCGAGCCCCTCGTCCCCATGGCCCGCGAGACCCTCGACGACGACGCGATCGAGGCCCTGCGAAGGGGCGACGCCGGGGCGTGCTTCGGCCCGCTCTTCGAGGGGATCACCCTCCCGCCGGCACTCCGCCTCCCCGGCGGCCGGATGAAGCTGGTGGATCGCATCGTGGAGCTGGATCCCGAGGGCGGCCGCTTCGGCCTGGGCACCATCACCGGCGAGGCCGACGTGGAGCCCGACGCCTGGTTCCTCACCTGCCACTTCGCCGACGATCCGGTGATGCCCGGCACGCTCATGTACGAGTGCTGCCTGCACACGCTCCGGGTGCTGCTCCTGCGCATGGGGTGGGTCTGCGACGAGGCCGACGCGCCCGCCGACCTCCACCACGCGCCGGTGGTGGGCCGGCCCAGCAAGCTGCGCTGCCGCGGACAGGTGACGCCCTCCACCCGCAAGGCCCGCTACCGGATCGACGTGAAGGAGATCGGCTACGATCCCGAGCCCTACGTCCTCGCCGACGCCTCGATGTTCGTCGACGACCTCCACGCGGTGGAGATGGAGGGCATGTCCGTCCGCATCGCGGGGCTCGACCGCGCCGCCGTCGAGGGCCTGTGGGCCCGGCGCGCCACGCCCGCGACGTCGAAGGAGGAGCGGCCCCCGGCCGCCGATCCGGTGGAGGCGCTCTTCACCGATCCCGACCTCCTCCCCGTCACCCGCACGGCGAGCGGCCGGCCCCGGTACGACCGGCGCCACGTGGAGGCCTTCGCCACCGGCAGGCCGTCCCGGGCCTTCGGCGTGCGCTACCGCCGCTTCGATCGCGGCAGGATGGCCCGCCTCCCCGCCGATCCCTTCAGCTTCCTGGATCGGATCGTCCCCGAGGCCGGGATCCCCTGGAGGCTCGAGGCGGGGGCGAAGGCCCGCGCCGAGTACGACGTCCCGCCCGACGCCTGGTACTTCGACGCGAGCCGGCTGCGGACCATGCCGTACGCCGTGCTCCTCGAGGCGGCGCTGCAGCCCTGCGGCTGGCTCGCGGCGTGGCTCGGCTCCGCGCTCCGCAGCGACGAGCCCCTCTTCTTCCGCAACCTCGAGGGCGAGGCGATCCAGCACGCCCAGGTCCCCAGGGACGCGGGCACCCTCGTCACCGAGGTGCGCCTGGAGTCGGTCTCCCAGGCGGCGTCGATGATCCTGCAGGAGTTCCGCTTCACCACCCGGAGCGACGCCGGCCCGATCCTCTCCGGCCTCACCCGCTTCGGCTTCTTCCCGGAGGCCGCGCTGGGGCAACAGGCCGGCATCCGCCTCCCGGCCGGCTGGTCGCCCCCGCCCCCGGGCAAGGGCTTCCCCATCCTGGCCACGCCGCCGCTCTTCCCCGGCGATCCGGCGGAGAAGCACACCGGCCTGGCCCTTCCCGCCGGCGCGTTCCGACTCCTCGACCGGGTGGACTCGCTCCACCTCGGCGGAGGCCCCCACGGCCTTGGATCGATCGCGGGCAGCAAGAAGGTGCAGCCGGGCGACTGGTTCTTCGCCGCGCACTTCAAGGGCGATCCGGTGATGCCCGGATCCCTCGGCCTCGAGGCGCTGCTCCAGCTTCTCCAGCACTGGGCCCGGGAGCGGTGGCCCGGCCTCGTCCCCACCCACCGCTTCGTGTGCATGGCCGCGCCCCGCAGCCACGTCTGGACCTACCGCGGGCAGGTGCTCCCCACCACCGGGAAGGTGGAGGTGTTCGCCTCCATCACCGAGGTGAAGGAGTCGCCCGTGCCCATGGTGGTGGCGAGCGGCCACCTGTCGGCGGACGGCAAACCGATATACGAGATGAAGGACTTCTCGATCTCCCTCGTGCCGGAGGGCACCTGAAAGACGCCATGCGCTGGTCCCGGGTCCACCTCGAATCCATCGCCTACGTGCTGCCCGACCTGCGCGTCCGCTCCGACGACCTCGAGCGCCGCCTGGCGCCGGTCTACGACTCCCTGCGCCTCACGGTCGGCCAGCTCGAGGCCCTCACCGGCATCCGGGAGCGGCGGTGGTGGGAGCCCGGCCCGTCGATGGCGGCGAAGGCGGCGCTCGCCGGCCGCAAGGCCCTCGAGCAGGCCGGCCTCCGCCCGGAGGAGCTCGGCGCCGTGATCTACGGCGGGGTCTGCCGGGACAACCTCGAGCCGGCCACCGCCTGCGCCGTCGCCGAGGCGCTGGGCGTCTCGCCGGAGGCGGCGATCCTCGACGTCTCCAACGCGTGCCTCGGCATGCTCGACGGGGTCATCGACGTCGCCAACCGGATCGAGCTGGGGCAGATCCGCGCCGGGCTCGTGGTGGGCGCCGAGAGCGCCCGCGAGATCGTGGAGCAGTCCATCGAGCGGATGATCGCCGAGCCCACCCTCGAGCGGCTCCGCCTCTGCATCGCCACGCTCACCGGCGGCTCCGGCGCCGCGGCCATCGTCCTCACCGACGCCTCGATCAGCGACTCGGGCCACGCGCTCCTCGGCGGCGCGTCGCTGTCGGCACCCTCCCACCACCGGCTCTGCCGCTGGGGCCCCGCCCACGGCCTCCTCGGCGACGGCGCCCAGGTGGCCGACACCGACGCCTCCGCGGTCCTCATCCACGGCGTGGAGCTGGCGGATCGCACCTGGCGCCGCTTCCTGGACGAGATGAAGTGGCGCCCCTCCGACGTCGATCGGGTGGTCTGCCACCAGGTGGGCGCCGGCAACCGGCGCACCCTCCTCCAGACCCTCGGCCTGCCGGACGACCGCGACTTCTCCACCTTCCCCGAGCTCGGGAACACCGGCTCCACGGCGCTTCCGATCGCCGCGGCGATGGCCGCCGAGGAGGGCTTCCTCTCCCCCGGCGATCGGGTGGGCCTGCTGGGGATCGGGAGCGGTCTCAACTGCCTGATGCTCGGAGTGCAGTGGTGAACGCCGACTACACCTTCGATCCCACCCCCTTCCGCTCGCTCTACCCGTGGCAGGGCAGGCGGCTCGACGTGGGGGACGGGATCCGGCTCCATTATCTGGACGAGGGCGAGGGCGAGCCGCTGGTGATGCTCCACGGCAACCCCACCTGGTCCTTCCACTTCCGCCACCTGGTGCGCGGGCTCTCCGATCGCCACCGGGTGATCGTCCCCGACCACGTGGGCTGCGGGCTCTCGGACAAGCCCGGCGACGATCGCTACGAGTACGTCCTCGAGCGGCGGGTCCGGGATCTGGACGCGCTGCTCGAGCACCTGGGCGTCGATCGGAACGTCACCCTGGTGGCCCACGACTGGGGCGGCATGATCGGCCTCGCCTGGGCCCTGCGCCGCCTGGAGCGCGTGTCGCGCCTGGTCCTCTTCAATACAGCCGGCTTCGGCCTCCCGCAGGGGCGCCCGCTGCCGTGGCAGATCGCCGTGGTGCGCCGGCTCCCCCGCTTCGAACTGCCGGTGCGCGGCTTCAACGCCTTCGTCCGCGGCGCCCTCGCCGGCTGCGCCATTCGGCCGCTGGAGCCGCTCGCCCGCCGGGCGTACCTGGCGCCCTACGACTCCTGGGCCCACCGGATCGCCGTCCAGCGCTTCGTGGACGACATCCCCTTGCGGCCCGGCGATCGCAGCTTCGCCGTCGTCGACGAGGTCTCCAGAAACCTCGAGCGCATCGCCGCCCGCCCGGTCTTCATCGGCTGGGGCGCCCGCGACTTCGTCTTCGACGACGCCTTCCTGGCCGAGTGGCACCGCCGCGTCCCCCACGCCGAGGTGCACCGCTTCGCCCAGGCCGGGCACTACGTGCTGGAGGACGCCCACGAGGAGATCCTCCCCCTCCTCCGGGACTTCCTCTCGCGCACGGGGGCGTCGCCGTGATCGGCGCGCTCGACCGCCCCGGGATCGAGACCCCCAACGTCGCCGCCCGGATGTCGGCGATGGCGCGGGCGCAGCCGGAGCGCGACGCGGTGATCGTGCCCGACGGCACCGGCTGGAGGCGCCTCACCTTCGCCGAGTTGGAGGAGGAGAGCGATCGCCTCGCCTGGGGCCTCGAGGCGATCGGCGTCGGCAGGGGCGTGCGGACGGTGGTGATGGTGAAGCCGTCCCTCGAGTTCTTCTCGCTGATGTTCGCCCTCTTCAAGGCCGGCGCCGTCCCCGTGCTCATCGATCCCGGCATCGGCAAGCGCGCGCTCTTGCGCTGCCTGGACGAGGTCGAGCCCGAGGCCTTCATCGGGATCCCCGCGGCGCACGTGGCGCGGGTGCTCTTCCCCGGACCGTTCCGGAAGCTGAGGGCGCTCGTCACCGTGGGCCGCAGGCTCGGCTGGGGCGGCCACGACCTCGCCTCCCTCCGCGAGGCGGGGGCCCGCGGCGGTCCCTACCCGATCGCCGCGCCGGGCCGGGACGATCCCGCCGCGATCCTCTTCACCTCCGGGAGCACGGGCGTCCCCAAGGGCGCGATCTACACCCACGCGATCTTCGACGCCCAGGTGCGATCGATCCGCGACCTCTACGGCTTCGAGCCCGGGGAGGTCGACGTCGCCACCTTCCCGCCCTTCGCCCTCTTCGATCCGGCGCTCGGCGCCACGGCGGTGGTCCCGCGGATGGACGCGCGCCGCCCGGCGAGCGCCGACCCCGCCGAGATCGTCCGCGCGATCGTCGAGCACGGCGCCACCAGCCTCTTCGCCTCGCCGGCGCTGCTGGACAACCTGTCGCACCACGCCGAGCGCGAAGGCGTGCGGCTCTCGGGCCTGCGCCGGATCCTCTCCGCCGGCGCGCCGGTGCGGCCCGACATCCTCGCCCGCATGCAGACCGCCCTCGAGAACGGCGTGGAGATCCACACGCCCTACGGCGCCACCGAGGCGCTGCCGGTGGCGAGCGTGGGCAGCCGCGAGGCGCTGGAGGCCGCGGAGGCGACCGCGCGGGGCGCGGGCATCTGCGTGGGCAGGCCCGCGCCGGGCACGGAGGTGCGCATCCTGCGCATCTCGGACGGCCCCATCGAGGCCTGGTCCCACGAGCTCGAGGCGCCGCCCGGCGAGGTGGGCGAGATCGCCGTGGCCGGAGAGGTGGTGACGCCGGCCTACTTCGCCAGGCCCGAGCAGACCCGCCTCGCCAAGATCCGAGAAGGGGATCGGATCGTCCACCGCATGGGAGACCTCGGGTACTTCGACGACCGGGGCCGCCTCTGGATGTGCGGGCGCAAGAGCCAGCGGGTGCGGACCGCGAAGGGCACGCTCTTCACCGAGCGGGTGGAGCAGGTCTACAACCGCCACCCGTCGGTGCGGCGCAGCGCCCTCGTCGGCGTTCCCCACGGTGCGGATCCGGCCCGGGCGGTGCTCGTGGTCGAGCCCGAGGGCAGGGTCGACGCCGAGGTCCTCGTCCGCGAGCTGCGCGAGATGCCCTCGCCGTTCCCGGTGGAGGCCATCCTGATCCACCGGCGGGGCTTCCCCGTCGACGCCAGGCACAACGCGAAGATCGAGCGAGAGCGCCTGGCCGAGTGGGCCCGGCGGAGGCTGGAGATCCTGTGAGAGCGTTCGTCACCGGCGGGAGCGGCTTCCTGGGCGAGGCGCTCGTGCGCGCTCTCGTCGCCCGGGGCGACGAGGTGGTGGCACTGGTCCGCCGCGACCACCCCGGCCTGCGCGCCCTCGGCGCAAAGCTGGCTCCGGGCGACGTCCGCGACCGGGCCGCCGTCGCCGCCGCCTGCGCCGGCGCCGACGTCGCCTTCCACGCGGCGGCGAAGGCGGGCGGCTGGGGGCCGCGGGCGGAGTACGAGTCCACCAACGTCGCCGGCACCGAGAACGTGATCGCCGCGTGCCGCGCCGCGGGCGTCCGGGCGCTCGTCCACACCAGCACCCCGAGCGTGGTCCACGACGGCCGGGACATCGAGGGCGGCGACGAGTCCCTCCCCTACGCCACCCGGTTCCTCGCCGACTATCCGCGCACCAAGGCCGAGGGCGAGAGGCGGGTCCGAGCCGCGAACGGGCCCGATCTGCGCACGATCTCGATCCGCCCGCACTTCATCTGGGGCCCGGGGGATCGGCACCTCCTCCCCCGCCTGGTGGCTCGGGCGCGAAGGGGGCGGCTCCGGCGGATCGGCGCCCGGGATCCCCGGGTCGACACCACCTACGTCGACACCTGCGTCCACGCTCACCTCCTCGCGGCCGACGCGCTCCTGGCGGAAAGGCGCGTGCAGGACGTCTACTTCGTCAGCGACGGCGATCCCCAGGGGCTGTGGTCCATGGTCGATCGCCTCCTCGCCGCCGCCGGCATGGCGCCCGTCGCCGGGAGCGTCCCCGCCTGGATGGCCCGCGCCGCCGGGGCCGCCCTCGAGGTCGCCCACCGCCTCGCGGGCAGCGACGAGGAGCCCCTCATGACCCGCTTCGGCGCGTCCCAGCTCACCCACTCCCAGTGGTTCGACATCGGGGCCGCCCGCCGGGACCTCGGCTTCTCCCCCCTCGTCGCCATCGACGAGGGCCTGAAACGCACCGCGGCGTGGTATGCAGCGGCCGACCGTGAAAAACCGAATTGACCGTGGGCCTCTCCCATGGTCCCATCGCCGCCCGATGCGAGCGGCTCGCCCGCGAGTCCTTTGCATGCGCGAACCTCCCAAGGAGCAACACGTGATCCGTTTCAAGCCCTGGCTTTCGCTCGTCGTCGCGCTGCCCGCCATCCTGGCCGGCTGCGCCGGGGACTCCGACGAGCCCGAAGAGACCCCGCCCGCCCCGGTGATCGAGGCCTTCCGCGCCGAGCCCAGCACCATCGAGCTGGAGATGTACTCCCGGCTCTCGTGGGAAACCCGCCACGCGACCTCGGTCCGCATCGACGAGTTCGGCGGCGGCAAGGTGAACCTGGGCAAGGAGAAGGCCGAGCGCGGCAAGGTCGACGTCTTCCCCACCGAGACGACCATCTACGTGCTCACCGCCTCGGGCCCCGGCGGCTCCACGACGGCCTCGGTCACCGTGAAGCTGGTCGAGCCGGGCAAGCCCCAGGTCTCCCTGGCGGCGAACCCCGCGGACGTCCCCGTCGGCGGCTCCTCGACCCTCACCTGGACCGCCACCGACGCGTACCGGGTGCAGCTCTTCGCGGGCGCCGATTCCGAACCCATCGTCGACGTGACGGAGGCGACCCAGGGGACCGTGACCGTCTCGCCCACGGCCCCGACGACCTACCGGCTCATCGCCGAGGGCGTGGGCGGCCGCTCCACCGCCGAGATCACCGTCGGCATCCTCGCCACCATCGACTCCTTCGGCCCGACCTCCGAGGCGCCGGTGGCGGTCGGCCAGATGGTGGAGCTCCGCTGGAAGACCCGGGGCGCGGAGAAGCTGGTCCTCTCCAACGGCGAGGACTTCGAGGAGGAGATCGCCGCCGGGCTCATCGCCGAGGGGACGATCGAGGCCCCCGCGGGTGCCGACGGAATCTTCCGCCTGGTCGCCACGAGGGGCGACAAGGAGACCATCGCCACGGTGGAGGTGGAGGTGATGGAGATCCCGGCCGTGGAGTCCTTCGAGGCGGACGCCGAGTACGTGACCGACGCGACCGAGGCCACCCCGGTGGAGGTGACCCTGAGGTGGGAGGTCTCGGCCGGGGCCACGCTCACCCTCGCCGCCGAGCCGGGCGGCGAGATCGAGCTGGACGACCAGGCGCTCTCCGACGGCTCCATCACGGTGGAGGTGGAGGGCACGACGGTCTTCACGCTGGTGGCGAGCAACGCCGTCGGCAGCGACTCGAGCACCGTCACGGTCACGAGCGTCCCGGCGCCCGACATCATCGCCTTCACCGTGAACCCGCTCAACGTCGCCCCCGGCGGCGACGTCGAGATCTCCTGGGAGTTCGCGCACGGCGTGGCGACGCTCCTGAAGAACGAGGGAGCCGACTGGGAGGTGGTCTCGGAGGATCTCGATCCCACCGGCAGCATCACCCTCACCGTGGACGTGAACACCGACGTCCGCCTGAGCGTCACCAACCTCGCCGGAGCGACGATCGACGTCACCCACAACGTGACCGTCGACGACCCCGTCTAGGGCCCGTCGCATCCAACGAACCTCCGGCCCCGTCTCCTCAGGTTGGAGGCGGGGCCGTCTCGTCTCGCCACCTTCTCGGTCCTTTACCGGACCGGCCCCGACGTGGTCTGCTGGAACCCGATGAAGCGCTCGAAGACGATCCCGCTCACCACCGCGGCGCTCTGCGCCCTGCTCGCTTCCTGCGGCGCCGAACCGGTCTATTACGACGGTCCGCTCGACCCGGTGACGATTCACGTGTTCTCCTCGAGCCCGAAGAAGATCGCCGCGGGCGAGAGCGCGATCCTCTCGTGGTCGACGAGCGACGCCGTCTTCGTCGAGGTTCGGGACGACACCCACGCCCTGGTAGGCGGCGACGACCTCGGCGTGAACGAGGGGACGCTCGAGGTGTCGCCGAGGCGCACGACCCGCTACACCCTCGCCGCCTTCGGCGCCAGCGGCACCCAGCGCCTCGACCACGTGAAGGTCGAGGTGGAGCCCGGGACGAAGGCGCCGACGCTGCAGGCGGGGTCCAAGAAGATCTCCCTCGGCTCCTCGACGAGCTTGAAGTGGGAGGCACCCGGTGCCAGCTCCACCCGGCTCCTCGCCGGCGAAGACGAGTTGCTCGCCGACGCCGGCCCGGAGGGCTCGCTCGAGGTCTCCCCCGAACACACCACCCGCTACGAGCTGGAGGCGACCTTCGCCGACGGCTCCACGTCTTCCGCCAAGGCGACGATCGAGGTGGCCCCGGTGATCGAGTCCTTCTGGGCGTCGCCATCCGGCCCCCAGCTCGAGGGCACGAAGGTCTACCTCCTCTGGGAGACGACCGGCGCCGACGGCGTCTACCTGCGGGGCAAGGGCGTGGAGTACGACGCGCCGGCGGAGAGGATCGAATCCGGCGCCTGGCTGGTGGACGCGGGCGAGGGCCAGGTCGATCTGGTCGCCACCCGGGACGGGGCCGAGGCCACCGCATCGGTGCACGTCGACCTCCTGGTGGCGCCGACGATCGAGCGCTTCGAGGTCTCCCCGGGAGAGGTGACCGCCGGCCCCGACCTGCCGGCGAAGGTCACGGTCTCGTGGGAGGTGGAGGGAGCCGAGGAGGTCCTCCTCCTCCAGGGTGACGAGGAGCCCGTGCACCTCGAGGCGAAGGGCGCGCGGGAGGTCCTCGTCCGGACCACGACCACCTTCGCGCTGAAGGCGAACAACCCTGCGGGCGAGGTCGCCGACGAGATCACGGTGACGGCGATCCCCCCGGCGACGATCGAGTCGTTCCTCCCCAGCGCCAAGCAGGTCCAGGCCGGCGAGCCCTTCACGATCTCGTGGACGACCCGCGACGCGATCTCCGTCAGGCTCCTCGAGGGCGACAGGCCCATGGCCGACACCGATCTCGCCCTGTCGGGCGAGATCGAGACGCAGATCGAGAAGACGACGCGATTCCGTCTCGTCGCCTACAACGAGGCGGGAGTCCCGACTTCGAAGGAGCTCGAGGTCGAGGTGGTGCCGGAGGGGAATTAGCCGAGATTTCCCGGGGATGGAGCCGCGATCGCCCCCCTCCGTCGACCGGGGGCGATCCCACGTCGACATGGGCCCGCCTCGGATGGCAGTATGCCGAACCAACGTTCCTGTCGACGAGGTAAACCGATGATCCTCAGGCCGAAGCTCGCCATCCTCTTGCTCGCCGGCGCCGTGGCGCTCGGCTCCGCCTGCGGGGGGGAGGATCCCCCCGTCGCCCTCGACGACGATCCCGAGATCCTCGAGTTCCGCGCGGACCCGGACGCGGTCATCCCCGGCGAGGCGACGACCCTGAGCTGGAAGACGAGGAACGTGCGGTCGATCCGCATCGTGGGGAGCGGCGGTGCCGAGCTGAACCTGAGCGGCGTCGACCCCGCCGAGGGCTCGGTTTCGGACAAGCCCGCCGCCACGACCACGTACGTGCTGATCGCCTCGAACGCCATCAAGGAGGTCGAAAAGCGAGTGGTCGTCTCCATCCGCGGAGACTCGCCGACCGCCGAGATCGACGCCGAGGAGACCCTCATCGACGTGGGCTCCTCCACGATCCTGAGCTGGAACACCACGAACGCGACCCGGGTGAGCCTGACCGCGAACGGCGACCCCGTCGACATCGGCAAGCAGCTCACCGGTACGCTGGAGGTCACGCCCAGCCGCACCACCGAATACGAGCTGACGGCCATCGGCGCCGGCACGGACACCGCCCGCGTCACGGTGGAGGTGGCGCCGATCATCGAGGTCTTCGAGCTCGTCACCGCCGGGCGCCCGGAGCCGCGCACCCGCGCGGAGCTCACGTGGAAGACCGTGGGCGCCGACGATCTCGTCCTCACCGGCGGTCCCGGCTTCTCCGTCGAGCCGATCCTCCCCAGCGAGCGGAACGAGGGCAAGAGGCGCTTCACCGTCCCGGACGACGGGAAGGTCTTCCTCGAGGCGACCCGCGGGCCGACTTCGGTCACCCGCGAGCTCCCCCTCGAGCTCCGCGGCGTGCCCGTGATCGTCAAGGCGGTCGCCATCCCCGAGTACATCACCTTGGGCGAGGAGACGAACGTCCGATTCGAGTGGACGGTGGAGGACGTGGACTCGATCGAGTTGGAGACCACCCCCGGCGGCAAGATCTCGACCTTCGGCAAGAACAACTCCGACGACTTCATCGAGCTGGAAGGCCTCACCACCTCGACCGTCATCACCTTCACCGCCAAGAACAAGGTCGGCTCCACGGTCGCGGAGGCCCTGGTGCGGGCGGTGCCTCGGGCGACGATCAAGTCCTTCCGGGCGCTCCCGGCCCGGGTCGCCGCCAACGAGGAGGTCCAGATCGCCTGGGACGTCACCGGCGCCACCTTGGTCGAGATCTTCCGAGGGGACGAGAAGCTCGAGATCGACGGCACCAAGGCGACCGGCACGACCACCGATCGCGTCACCGCCGACACCGAGTACCGGCTGCGCGCCGTCAACGAGGCGGGCGCCGAGGCAATCTCCACCGTCCAGGTGACGATCGGCGCACCGGAGATCGACAGCTTCGACAAGGTGCAGGGGAACGTCGTCCCCGGTGGCAAGTTCGACCTCGCCTGGAAGGTGCGGGGCGGCAGGTCCCTCGAGGTGAAGGGCCCCGGCGGCAGCTCGATCGCCGCCTGTGCCACCAGCTCGCTCACGCAGATCGCCGATGGCGGCTGCGAGGTGATCGCCCCCGCGACCCCCGGCGACCCCTCCTACGAGCTCGTCGTCTCCGGAAGCGGCGGCGCCAGGGCGACCGAGACGCTGGTCGTGCCCGTCTCCGACGGCCCGTGGGTGAAGGCCCTCACCGCCTCGGAGGAGCTCCTCTCCGTGGGCGCGAACGTGACGCTGGCCTGGAACGTGGAGAACGACACGCAGGACCGCCAGCCGACGCTGCACCTCGAGGACGATCTCGGCAACGAGATCTCGCTCGCGGGCCGCAACCCGAACTTCGGCACGGTTTCTGTGCCTCTCACCGTGGACGGCGTCCGCACCTTCACCCTCACGGCGGAGACGCCGGGCACCCGGCCCTCGACGGCGACGGTCTCCGTGACCGTGCTCCCGCTGGCGGCGGTCTCGCTCACCGCGACGCCCTCGCCGTTCAACCCGGCAGACGGCGTGCCGCTCAAGCTGATGTGGGACACGCAGGGCGCCGACTCGATCGAGCTCTTTCAGCTCGACGCCGACGGCACCCCCCGGCTGCTCCTCAAGCTCACCAGCACCAGCAGCCCGGACGCGCCGGCGCGCATCGCCCGTGGGGAGTACGTCGTGCCGCAGCCGCCGGCCCGGACCCCGGTGGTGTACCTGGCCCGGGTGCTCAACGAGCTCTTCGCGCCGAACACCGCGGAGGTCTCGGTCCCGATCCTCCTGCCGACGATCACCTCGTTCGACGCCAGCGCGCGGGCGCCCGACGGCACGGTGACGCTGAACTGGGTGACCTCCGGCGGGAAGGTCTCCATCGACGCGATCCACTCGGCCGGCTGCGCCGCCGGTTGTCCGTACGTGGAGGTCAGCACCGCCGCCCCCTACCTGGACATCCACGCCGAGGGCAACGCGTCGATGGTGCCGCTGACCCAGTGCGGCACGACGTCGGCCGCGGGGGAGGACGGCTGCGGCGACTTCTCCCTGGGCTTCGACTTCCCGTTCCAGGGGCAGGCCCACGGCTCCATCCGGGCCTTCGTGAACGGCTTCCTCAGCTTCGACCTCGGCTCGTTCCCACCGCTGAACGGTCAGAAGACTGGATTCGTGATCGGCCCCGCGAAGTCCTACGCGAACATCGTCCCCTACTGGCACGACCTCAAGCTCGGGACTCCGCCGTCCGGGATGTACTACGAGACGAGGAACGATCCGGTGTGGGGTGATTACACCGTGATCCAGTGGAAGAACGTGCTCTCGAACACCAGCACGCTGGGCTTCGAGGCGGTCCTCTTCGAGGACGGATCGTACGATCTCCGCTACGGCGACATGAGCTCGTTGAAGACCGGGGTCCGAGGGTGGCAGTCCCCTGCTGGAACCAGCGTGTTCCTGCTGGACAACGCCAAGATTGGCAGCACCCTGACCCTCGACAACCGCTCCTTCCGCCGGGTCGTGAACGCGCCCTCGGTCGGCTCGCTGCAGGTCGATGCCCGGACCGCGATCACCTACCGGATCAAGGTGGAGTCGCCGCTGGGCTCACCGACCCAGCAGGTCGTGGTGCCGGCTCCCTGATCCTCCCTTCCGCGCCCCGCGGAGGCGTGCGGCGGCGGCCCTCCCCCGGGACGCCGCCGCTCCTTTTGGTGCGCCGCGGCAGGAGCGCCGGCCTCGGCCCTGCGGCAGGGGCGGTGCCGCTCGCCTCGGTCGGCGCTCGGCACGCGGGTCGGGCCCTCGTCGAGCCCCTCCCATTGTGATTGACCCCCGAGCCCGCCGATGGTTTTGTTGGGATCCCAAGGAGGATTTCATGCTCAAGGCGTTCTCGCGTCTCGCGTTGGCGTTGCTCACGGTCGGCCTCGTCGCGGCCTGCGGGTCGGACGATCCCAAGCCCGACGAGCCGAAGGGCGGCGCACCCACGGCATCGCTCTCGGTCTCCTCCGATTCGATCCAGCCGGGCGAGTCGGTGACCCTCACCTGGACGACGGAGG
>DATMSB010000058.1:0-5816 GCA_035565615.1 Vulgatibacter sp.
CGACACGGCGCGCGTCCCCTACGGCACCAAGAGCCCGGAGACGGTGATCCGCTACTCCCGCAACAACGCCCGCTTCCTCCTCGACAGGGAGGTGAAGCTCCTGGTCGTCGCGTGCAACACCGCCACCGCCCACGCGCTGCCCACTCTCCGGGCGGAGCTGCCGGTGCCGGTGATCGGCGTGGTCGAGCCGGGGGTGGAGGCGGCGGTGGCGGCGGCGGGGAGCGGGCGCATCGGCGTCATCGGCACCGCCGGCACCATCGCGTCCGGCGCCTACCAGCGGGCGCTGGCCGCCCGGGCCCCCGGGGCATGGGTGGTGGCCCGCGCCTGCCCGCTCTTCGTGCCGTTCGCGGAGGAGGGATGGACCCGGGGCGAGGTGCCCGAGGCGGTGGCCGAGCGCTACCTGGGGGATCTGCGCGGCGCCGTCGACGCCCTGGTGCTGGGCTGCACCCACTACCCGCTGCTGCGCGGCACCATCGCCAAGGTGCTGGGGCCCGAGGTGGCGCTGGTGGACTCCGGCACGGCGGCGGCGAACGCGGTTGCCGCCCGCCTCGAGGCCGACGGCCGCCTCTCCGCAGACCCCGAGCCCGAGCACCGCATCTACGTCACCGACGTCCCGGCCAACTTCCCGGCGGTGGCGGCGCAGTTCCTCGGCGCGAGCCCGCCCGCCGTGGAGCAGGTGGATGTGTAGTTGACCGAGCGGGCGAAACCGTCGACCATTCCCCGATCCTCACCCACGAAGGCTGGCTCGCGATGCGTCATGTACCCCTCGTCCTCGCACTGATCCTCGGCCCGCTCGCCCTCGCTTGCGGCTCGTCCGGCGACGAGGGCGCCGGCGGCGCCGGGGGCGGCGCCCCCACCCTGGAGTTCGAGGGGCTCAACCAGGCGCTGAGCTCGCAGCAGGGGGACACCGCGGTGATCACGCTCACCTGGTTCCCGGCCAAGAGCGACGGCGAGGTCACCTACCTGCTGCGCACCTGGCAGGCGGATCCGCGGCGGCCCGACGCCGGCCCCCCCGAGGAGGAGGACGTGACGCCGACGGAGCCCTGCGCGCGGTCCGGCTGCCGCTGGCTGATCAGCGGATCCGCGCCGGACGCCGTCCGCTGGTACTCGGTGGAGGCGCGCATCGAGCCCGACGACGAGGAGGCCGAGGCGATCGTCGCCGGCGGCGAGGTCGTGCTCCCCGCTGCGATCTGGGCGAGCGCGCCGGAGATCGTCTCCTTCGACCCGACGACGGCGGCGCCCGGCGACGAGGTCGTCGTGGTCGGCGAGCACCTCCTCACCGAGCGGATGTGGGACGACGCCCTGAAGATCGGCGAGACCGTGGTGCCGCCGGAGAACATCCGGGGCTGGAACAACGTGGGCCTGCGCTTCGTCGTCCCCGAGGGGGTGGCGACCGGGCGGATCTCGATCCGCGCCGCGGCGCCGGAGCCGGCGGTGTCGACGACGGATCTCGTCGTCCCGTGATGGCGTCTTCCCCCTCTGCGAGTTCCCGCACCTTGGTCCGTTGAACTGAATCGATGGCGGCTCCGAAAGACTTCCTCACCGGCTTCAACCACAACGTCCGTCACAAGGGCCGGGGGTTCCACGTCCAGACCGAGGACTCGGGGGAGGAGATCGCCCACGTCATCACGCACCTCTTCGAGGGCGGGAACATCCTCGCTTCGAAGAGGACCTCCTACGCCGACCTGCGGGGCCGTCCCGATCTGAAGTCGCGGGTGCGCTCGATCATGGAGGAGCAGCATCGGCAGATGCTGCGCGAGCTCGTGAACGGCGCCTTCGACGCCCCCTCCGCCCCGGCGCCGCCCGAGCCCCCGCCCGCCACGCCGGGGCCCGCGCCGGACGGGACCGGGTTCCTCCCCCCCTTGCGCATGCCGGCCGCGGCGGCTCCTGCGCCGGCAGGCGAGGAAATCCCCGAAGCGCCGAAGAACAGCGCTCCCGTGCCCCGCCCGGCGCCGCAGCCGGGCCGGCCCCACCCGGCCCCCGTGCTCCAGCGCAGCTTCGTGCCGCCGCCGCGGCCGGATCGGACGCCGGGACCGGCGCCTGCTCCGGGGAGCCAGCAGCAGGTGCTTTGGCCCACCGCGGACGAGGCGGCGCGGCTCGCGTCCGCAGGGGAGGGCCAGGTCCCCGTCGCGCCCGTCCCGACGCCCGCCAGGCCGGCGGGCGCGGATCCGACGCCGGGGCCGGCGAACTGGCGGCCGGTCGCGCCGATCGAGACGGTCTTCGGCGAGGAGCCCGGGGCCGAGAAGAGCCTCGACGAGGTGATCCTCCGCTACCTCGCCGGCGAGCGCGACTGATCCCCCGATCGCCGCGCCGGGTCGCGCGGCGCGCCCGCCTCCTCCGCGAGGCCGCGGGCTGGTTGAATCCGAACACCGCGGCTGTTAGGTTGCGCGCCCGACACCCCCCCGGCGAAGCCGATACATCGAGAGGCAACATGCAGCCCGCATCTCCCGTGCACACCGCCCGCGATCCCCAGGCGATCGATCGCTTGAAGGAGATCGCCCGCCGGATGCGGATCGACATCGTCGAGATGCTGGGCCGCGCCGGCTCGGGTCATCCCGGCGGTTCCCTCTCCGCGATCGACATGGTCACCGCCCTCTACTTTGCGGTGCTTCGGCACGATCCGAAGAACCCGACCTGGCAGGAGCGCGACCGCTTCGTCCTCTCCAAGGGCCACGCGGTCCCCGCCGTCTACGCCTGCATGGCGGAGGCCGGCTACATCCCCCGCGACGAGCTCTCCACCCTGCGCCAGCTCGGCAGCCGCCTGCAGGGCCATCCGGTCACCTCCTTCATCGTCGCCCCGGGCGTCGAGGCGTGCACGGGCTCCTTGGGCCAGGGCCTCTCCGTGGCCCAGGGCATGGCGCTGGCCTCGAAGCTCGACGGCGACCCCTTTCGCGTCTACGCGATGATGGGCGACGGCGAGATGCAGGAGGGCCAGGTGTGGGAGGCGGCGATGAGCGCGCCCAAGTTCGGCCTCGACAACCTGGTGGGCATCCTCGACTACAACAAGGGCCAGATCGACGGCCCCACGGACGAGGTGATGAGCCTCGAGCCGCTGATGGACAAGCTCGCCGCCTTCAACTGGCACGTGCTGCGGGTGAACGGCCACGACATCGGCGCGTTCCTCGCCGCCATCGACGAGGCGCACGCCACCAAGGGCAAGCCCACCTTCATCGTGGCCGACACGGTGAAGGGCAAGGGCGTGTCGTTCATGGAGCACGTGATCTCCTGGCACGGCTCCGCCCCCAACGCCGAGCAGGTGAAGCAGGCCATCGCCGAGCTCGAGGCCTCCCGCTGACGCTTTTTCGCGCGGGCGATCCGCCCGGCGCACGAACGGACGATCGACCATGAGCAGCATCAAGAAGGCGACGAGGCAGGCATTCGGCGAGGCGCTCGCCAGGCTCGGAGAGACCCGCTCCGACGTGGTGGTCCTGGACGCCGACCTCGCGGTCTCCACCAAGTCGGAGCTCTTCGCCAAGAAGTTCCCCGACCGCTTCTTCGAGATGGGGATCCAGGAGGCGAACATGGTGGGGACGGCCGCCGGCCTCGCCCTCGCCGGGAAGGTGCCGTTCTGCTGCTCCTTCGCCTGCTTCGTCACCGGCCGCTACGATCAGATCCGCGTCTCGGTCGCCTACTCCGGGGCGAACGTGAAGATCGTCGGCACCCACGCCGGCGTGGCCATCGGCGACGACGGCTACTCGCAGCAGGGCCTCGAGGACATCGCTCTGATGCGCGCCATCCCCACCATGGCGGTGGTGCAGCCCGCCGACGACCTGGAGACCGCCGCCGCGGTGGAGGCGATCGCCGCGCACCAGGGGCCGGTGTTCCTGCGCCTCACCCGCCAGGGCGTGGAGCGCGTCCACGACGAGGGCTACCGCTTCCAGTTCGGCAAGATCGACACCCTGCGCGACGGCGGGGACGCCGTGATCTTCGCCACCGGCGGCACCGTCGCGCCGGCGCTCCACGCGGCGGAGGAGCTCGCGAAGGAGGGCGTCTCCCTGCGCGTGGTGAACGTCCACACGATCAAGCCGCTGGACGTCGAGGGCGTGGAGGCAGCCGCCCGCGCCTGCGGCGGCAAGGTGATCACCGCCGAGGACCACACGGTGGTGGGCGGCCTGGGCGGCGCGATCGCCGAGGCGCTCTCCGAGCGGTTCCCCTCGCGGATCAAGCGCATCGGCATCCAGGACGTCTTCGGCGAGTCGGGCTCCCCCGACGCGCTGGTGGCCAAGCACGGCCTCGATGCCGCCGGCATCGCCAGGCAGGTGCGGGAGTTCCTCCGGGGCGGCTGAGGAGCCCCGAGGATCGCGCGGCAGCCGCGCCCGGTCGCGTGCGCCGTGCACGGAAGCGAGGCGCCGTTGATCCAGCTCTTCCACGTCTCGAAGTCGTACGACGGCGCCGCGGCCCTTTCGGGGATCAGCCTCGAGATCGAGAAGGGCGAGCTGGTCTTCCTGGCGGGCCCGTCGGGCGCGGGGAAGAGCACGCTCTTGCGCCTGATCATGTCGGCGGAGCCCCCCACCGAGGGGCAGATCGTGATCGCGGGGCGCAACGTCGCCCGCATCCGCAGGCGGGCGATCCCCTACATCCGGCGCAACATCGGCGTGGTCTTCCAGGACTTCCAGCTCATCCCCAACCGCACGGCGCTGGAGAACGTGGCGGTGTCGCTCGAGGTACTGGGGACGCCGGCGCGGGAGGTGCGGGAGAAGGCGGCGGAGGTGCTCGAGCAGGTGGGCCTCGGGCAGAAGCTCCACGCCCTCCCCGAGCGCCTCTCCGGCGGCGAGCAGCAGCGGGTGGCGATCGCCCGGGCGGTGATCGGCGAGCCGGCGATCCTGCTCGCCGACGAGCCCACGGGAAACCTCGATCCCGATCTGACGATCGAGGTGATGGAGCTGTTGGCCGGCCTCAGCGAGCGGGGGACCACGGTGGTGGTGGCGACCCACGATCGATCGATCCTCGAGCGATTCCCGCGGCGGGTGATCCGCCTGGCGGCGGGGCGCATCGTGGAGGATCGGCGCCCGGAGGAGGCGGCCGCGCCTCCAGCCGCGGAGGGGATCGCATGAGGCCGCGCGCATCCCAGGGGGCCCGCCCGGCACCGAGGTCGGCGCCATGAGCCGCCTCGCCTACGCGTTCGACGGCGGCTCGACCTTCGCCCGCGCCGCGTACGCGCTGCGAAAGGCCGCGGCGGCGATGCGCGCGGCACCGTTCACGCACCTCGTCGCCGCGCTCAGCATCGCCGCGGCCCTCCTCCTCTGCACCGTGATCGGCGCCGCCACCATCGGGGCCCGGGAGCTGGTGGAGGCCTGGAGCCGCAAGGGCGAGCTCACCGTGTACCTCGCGCCCGGCACCGGCGAGAAGGAGGTGGAGCGGCTCGCGGCCCTGGCCCGGGAGCTCTCCGGGGGGACGGTGCGCGCCGTGTCGGCCGACGAGGCCCTCGCCTCCCTCGCGGCGTCGATGGGCGACGCGGGGCAGGGGCTCCTGGACCTCCACGAAAACCCGCTCTCCGCCACCCTGGAGATCGATCTCGGCGATCGCCCGGAGGAGGAGCTGCGCGCGGTCGCCCGGGAGCTCGCCGCCCTCTCCTCGGTGGAGGAGGTCGACGCGGGCGAGGCCTTCACCGAGCGGATGGCCCGGGTGGCCGGGGTCGCCGGAGGGATCGCGTCGGCGCTCCTTCCGCTCCTCCTCCTGGGCGCCGCCGTGCTGGTGGGGAGCGTGGTGCGCCTCGGGGTCCACGAGCGCCGCAAGGAGATCGCCATCCTGCGGCTGGTGGGCGCCACCGACGCCTTCATCCGGGCGCCACTGTGGGTGGAGGGCGCGCTCTCGGG
>DATMSB010000059.1:0-10865 GCA_035565615.1 Vulgatibacter sp.
AGCCGCCGCTGCGCCCGTCGTCGGAGTCGTCGCGGTTGTCGCCCAGGACGAAGACGGAACCTTCCGGCACCTCGAAGGGACCGAGATCCGGCCTCGGGCTGGGGAGCATGCGGGAGTGGACGGTGGCGTGGCGTCTGCCGCCCAGCGTCTCCACGTAGAGCGCGGCGGTCTGGGGGTGCCAGTAGCGGAGGTCGTCGCGAAAGTTCCAGAACTCGAAGCGCGGGGTGGCGAGCGCCCGATCCTGCGGCACCCCGTCGATGAGCACGGTCTCGTCCCGCAGCTCGACTCGGTCGCCGGCCACCCCGGCCACCCGCTTCACCATCACCTCGCCGGGGGCGCGGGGATCGAGGAAGACGATCACGTCCCCGACCTGCGGCGACGAGGTCGGGCCGACCGCCCCGAGGAAGGGCAGCCGCAGCCCGTAGGCGAGCTTGTTCACGAGGACGACGTCGCCGGGCCTCAACGTGGGCAGCATCGATCCCGAGGGGATGCGGTAGGTCTCCGCCACGACGGCGCGGAAGGAGAGCGCGACCAGCGCGGCCAGGGCGACGACCTCCAGGTACTCCCGGAGGAGGCTCTTGCGCAGCCGGGCGAGGCGGTGGGTCCGGGCGGACGCCTCGAGCGCCTGCAAGGCGAGCTCGATCCGCGCCGGATCGCCGGACGCCAGGGCGTTCTTCGCCTCCACCTGGAGAGCGGCCAGCTCCGCCACCGCGTTGGGGCCGAGCCTTCGCCCCCGGGTGCGCACGATCCGCCTGCTCTCGTCGAGGAGCGCCGCAAGCCGCGAGCTGCGCTTGTCGGCCGGCGCCATGGCGGTCAGCGGCCCCCCGGCACCCGGGAGTCGATGCCGCGGAGGATGCGGTCGGTCCGCAGGCCGTCCTTGCCCCAGGAGAAGCCCACCACGTCGGCCCGGCCCCGGATGTTGCCGAGGGGCACGAAGCCGAAGACCCGCGAGTCCGCCGAGTTGTCCCGGTTGTCGCCGAAGACCAGCACCATGCCCTCGGGCACGCGCCACGGCCCCTGCAGCGGCTGCCCGCGGATCTGCTCCATCACGAAGTGGGCGTGGGCACCGTCGTCGCCACGGGAGAGGGACTCGGTGTAGAGATCCGCCGTCGCCGCGCGCCACCTGCTGCGGTGCTCGTCGTAGTCGTCGAAGGCGTGGCTGCGCTCGATGAGGGAGCGGGGCTGCTCCTTGCCGTCGATGGTCACCACCCCGTCGACGATGGAGACCAGCTCGCCGGGCAGGCCCACCACCCGCTTGATCAGGGTCTCCGGCTGTGTGGTGGGCCGCTCGAAGACGATGACGTCGCCGCGCTTCGGGATCCCCGCCTGGAAGAGCATCTTGTTCGTGAACGGGATGCGGACGCCGTACGCGAACTTGGTGACCACCACGTAGTCGCCGATCTGCAGGGTGGGGAGCATCGAGCCGGAGGGGATGGAGAAGGGCTCGAAGAGGAAGGCGCGGATCGCCAGGGCGACCGCCAGGGCGGGCGCCACCGAGCGCACGAAGCCCATGATCCCCTTCTGCCCGGCCTTCGCCTTCGCCTTCTCCTTCGGCTGCGGGGCGGCCGCGTCGCGAACGGTCGAATCGGCTGGCTGGTAATGGTTGGACAAGGGGTTCAATCCTCCGACTTGAGCACCGCCAGGAAGGCCTCCTGCGGGATCTCGACCGTTCCTACCTGCTTCATGCGCTTCTTTCCCGCCTTCTGCTTCTCGAGCAGCTTGCGCTTGCGGCTGATGTCCCCGCCGTAACACTTGGCCAGCACGTTCTTGCGCATGGCCTTTACGGTCTCCCGGGAGATGATCTTCCCGCCGATCGCCGCCTGGATCGCCACCTCGTACATCTGCCGCGGGATCACGCCCCGCAGCTTGGCGCAGACGTCCTTGCCCCGCTGGTAGGCGCGGTCGCGGTGGACGATGATGCTGAGCGCGTCGACTGGCTCGCCGTTCACGAGGATGTCGAGCTTGACCAGCGGCGACACCTGGAAGTCGGCGAGCTCGTAGTCCAGCGACGCGTAGCCCTTGGTCGCCGACTTCATCCGGTCGAAGAAGTCGTAGACCACCTCCGCCATGGGGATGTCGTAGGTGATCTGCACGCGCTTGGGGCCCAGGTACTTGAGGTCCCGCTGGATGCCCCGCCGATCCTCGCAGAGCTTCAGGATCGCCCCCACGTAGTCGTTGGGGACGTGGATGTTGCAGCGGAGGACGGGCTCCTCCATGTGGTTGATCTTCTGGGCGGGGGGCAGCCGGGCTGGGTTGTCGATGAGCAGCGTCTCGCCGTCGGTGGTGTGCACCCGGTAGACCACCGACGGCGCGGTGGTGATGAGGTCGAGGTCGTACTCCCGCTCCAGGCGCTCCTGGACGATCTCCATGTGGAGCAGGCCCAGGTAGCCGCAGCGGAAACCGAAGCCCAGCGCCTGCGACACCTCGGGCTCGAAGGTGAACGCCGCGTCGTTCAGCTTCAGCTTCTCCAGGGCGTCGCGCAGGTTCTCGTACTCGTGGCTCTCCACGGGGAAGATCCCCGAGAAGACCATGGGCTTGATCTCCTTGAAGCCCGGGAAAGGTGCGTCGGTGGGGCGGGCGGCGTCCGTGACCGTGTCGCCGACCTTGGCGTCGTGGACGTCCTTGACGTTGGCGATGAGGAAGCCCACCTCGCCCGCGACCAGGCGATCGGCGTTGACGGCCTTGGGGGTGAAGTGCCCGACGCTCTGCACCTCGTACTTGCGCCGGTTGCTCCACAGGAGGACCTCCTGCTTCGGCGACAGCGTGCCCTCGAGGAGGCGCACGAGCATGACCACGCCGCGGTAGGCGTCGTACCAGGAGTCGAAGATCAGCGCCTTCAGCGGCGCGTCCTGACTCCCCTTGGGAGGCGGGACCCGGGCCACCACCGCCTCGAGGATCTCCTCGATCCCCACCCCCTCCTTCGCGGACGCCGGGATTGCCTCCGAGGCGTCGAGGCCGATCACCTCCTCGATGTCGGCGCGGACGGCCTCCACGTCGGCGGAGGGGAGGTCGACCTTGTTGATGACGGGGATGACCTCGTGGTCGTGCTCGAGGGCGAGGTAGACGTTGGCGAGGGTCTGGGCCTCGACACCCTGGGTGGCGTCCACCACCAGCAGCGCGCCCTCGCACGCGGCGAGCGAGCGGCTCACCTCGTACTGGAAGTCCACGTGGCC
Source organism: Vulgatibacter sp. (assembly GCA_035565615.1). Lineage (GTDB taxonomy): Bacteria > Myxococcota > Myxococcia > Myxococcales > Vulgatibacteraceae > Vulgatibacter. The sequence continues at coordinate 3,174 of DATMSB010000059.1, forward strand.
CGGGGTGTCGATGAGGTTGAGGACGTACTCCTTGCCGTCCCTGGCCTTGTAGGTCATCCGGACGGTCTGGGCCTTGATGGTGATGCCCCGCTCCCGCTCGAGGTCCATCGAGTCCAGGAGCTGCTCCTGCTTCTCGCGCTGGCTGATCGCCCCGGTGTACTCGAGGAGGCGGTCGGCGAGGGTCGACTTGCCGTGATCGATGTGGGCGATGATCGAGAAGTTGCGAATGTGGGAGTTGGGCATCCGGTTCTTCGGTGAGATTGAGCGAGCGAGCGCGTGGTCCTAGCACACGGCGCCCCGGCGTTCCATTGCGAACACCCGGCCGGCTCGGATCGATCCAGGCGCCCTCCCCTCGTCACGCGGCGGGCACGGTCGCGCGGCGGAGCGTCGCGCGCCTCCCGCTCGGGGGGTGCTCAGGCGGCCAGCCGCTCGCGGAAGAAGGCGGCCGTGCGGGCGATCCCCTCCTCGAGGGAAACCTCGGGGCGCCAGCCCAGGACCCGGCCGGCCATGGCCGGGTCGATGCAGGAGCGCCGCTGCTCCCCCGCCCGCGGATCGGCGAACCGGGGCTCGAGGCTCGATCCGGTCGCGGCGGCGATGCGGCGGTGGAGCTCCACCACGTCCGTCTCCACGCCGGTGCCGATGTTGAGGGGACCCACGTAGTCGCTGTCCAGGGCGAGCAGGTTCGCACGGGCCACGTCGCCCACGTAGACGTAGTCGCGGGTCTGCTTGCCGTCTCCGTAGATGGTGCAGGCGCTCCCCGACAGGCAGCGGCCGGCGAAGATGGCCACCACCCCCGCCTCGCCCAGGGGGTCCTGCCGGGGGCCGTAGACGTTGGCGTAGCGGAGCGCGCAGTAGGAGAGCTTCTTCTCCGCGGCGTAGTAGCCCAGATAGAGCTCGCCCGCCGCCTTGGAGACGCCGTAGGGAGACACCGGCCGGGTGGGATGCGACTCCGGCGCCGGGAACGCCTCCTGCTCGCCGTAGCAGGCGCCGCCCGAGGACGCGAAGAGGAACCGCTTCACCCCCGCCGCGGAGGAGGCCTCCAGGAGGTTGAGGAGCCCCGAGAGGTTCACGTCGGCGTCGAAGCGGGGATCCGTCACCGATTTGCGCACGTCGATCTGGGCCGCCTGGTGCACCACGGCGTCGAAGCGCTCGTCGCGGATCAGCTTGGCCGCGGCCTCCGAGCGGATGTCCGCGTGGACGAACCCGGCCCCCTGGGGGACCTGCTCGCGCTTGCCGCTCGAGAGGTCGTCCAGGACCGTGACCTCGTGCCCCGCCTCGAGGATTCGATCGGCCACGTGGCTCCCGATGAACCCCGCCCCTCCCGTCACCAGCACCTTCATCTTCCGCTCCTTGATCGCGACCCCATCGCCACGCGGCCAACCTAGCGACAGCCTGGCCCCCGCACAACCGGCCGGGCCGACGCGCGGAGCGCGAGGGCGCGGATCGGACCGCCCGTCTCGCTCAATCGGATTCGCCCCGGTCGAACATGCTGAGCTGCTGGCCGGGGATCTGCGCCTCGTGGGCCGCGAGCACCATGTCGATCCCCTGCCGGATGTACTCGGCGACGGGAACCTTGGTGGCCCGGTTCAGGGCCTTCAGCTTCGCGTCCTGCTCGGGTGTGATGTAGATGGTGGTGCTGATCTTCTTCCGGGCCATGTGGCCGGATACCCTACGTGACCATATTTCCCACGGTCAAGTCTGGCACCGGGCGCCGGGGGGCCGCTCACTCGATGCACTCGACCTCGTAGGTCGACGGTGTCGGTCTGAAGGCCCCCGAGCTCTCCGACGCCCTCGAGATCGACGATGAAGCGGTCGGGGTCGGTCGAGATCCGCAGGCCCCCCGCATGGCGCCCGATCGATTGGGGCGCAAAGTCCATCCGGAATTCCGCGGATCCCCTCCCTGACGCTTGGAAGGCGGCCCCTCGCCTCCCGGTGAGAAGAGCGAAGTACCGAGCGGCGGCGTCGTCAAGGTCCGGCCGGTCCGCGCGAGGGAGGTCCCCGCCTCGCCTTCGCGGCGTGGAGGCAGGCCCCGATCCGAGGCCATGTCTCGCGAGGGGATCGCGAGGCGCCCGCTTCGAGCGATCCGGGTTCAGCCGATCTCGCGGGCCCTGCCGTAGGCGTCGTCGAGACGGACCACGTCCTCGACCTCGGGGGTCGACACCTCGAGGACGTCGCTGTCCTCGAGGGCGACGATGCGGTGGATCGTCCCGGGCGGGATGTGGCGGCTCTCCCCCGGCGCCATCGCCACCTCCACCAGGCCGTCCCCTTCGTCGATCATCAGCCGGATCGAGCCGGATTGGAGGTGGAGGGTCTCGTCCTTGCGCTCGTGGTACTGGAGCGAGAGCTTGTGCCCGGCCTTCACGTGGAGCAGCTTCCCCACGTACTTGTCGGTCCGGGCCCACCAGATCTCCCAGCCCCAGGGCTTGTCGACGCGCTTGATCTCCATTCACTCCACCGACGCGACGAAGCCGTCCATGCGGGTCTCGCGCTTGAGGTCCTCGAGGTAGTGTACCGCCTCCTCGCGGTTTGGAAACCTTCCGAGCCGAACCCGGAAGAAGGTGCCCTTCCCCGGGATCTCGGCCTCTGTCACCCAAGGTGAGAGGCCCTGCTTCCGCAGCCGGGCCGCGAGCGCCTCCGCCTCGGCCCGGTTGGGGAGCGAGGCCACCTGCACGGTGAAGGCCGCCTTCGCCGGCGCGGGGGCCTCGGCCCGATCGCCGGGGCGCTCGGAGGTCGCCGCCCGCGAGGCTTCCTCGGTCCTGGTCGCCTGGGCCTGGAGGAGCGCCGCGGAGAGATCGCGGACGGGCGCCTTGGGCGGCGCTGCTTCCGGCTCCGCTGCCGCCGCCGCGTCCGCGGCCGGCTCGGGCGAAGGCGCCCCCTCGGCCTCCTCCGCCTCTGCGGCCTCGGCAGCTTCGGCGGCGGGGGCCGCGGCCGCCGCCACCTCGCCGGCGGGCTCGGGCCTTTCCGGCTTGGGCTGCCGGGCCGGGGCGGGCTCTCGCGCCTCCGTCCGGGTGAGCTCGTCGGCGAAGGTCAGCGGATCGCCTTCTCCGCGCTCCGCCCGCTCGTCCAGCGCCGCGAGCGGATCCGCCGGCAGGACGGGTGCGACCGCGAGATCGCGGCCGACGGTGACCCCCAGGTAGAAGACGATCCCCAGGAGCGCTGCCGATCCGACGACGATCGACACCACCTGCTTCCTGTCCAGGCTGAGGTGGATCCTCTCCTCGTCGTTCCGTTCGTCCCTCATGCGTTCTCGTCCCCTTCGGCCTCGCGCTCCATCCGATCCGGCGCGGACACGCCGAGGAGCGCCAGCGCGTTGGCGAAGACCCGCTTGATGCTCGAGATGAGGAAGAGCCTGGCGGCCGTCTTGACGGGATCGTCCGAGATGACCCGCTCGCCCCCGCGCTTTCCCACCTCGTAGTAGCTCTGGAAGACCGCCGTGGTCTCCTGGATGAAGAAGACGATCCGGTGGGGCTCGAGGGCCTGGGCCGCCGCCGCCACCACCTCCGGGAACGCCAGGATCCGCTTGGTGAGCTCGAGCTCCTCGGGGAGCACCAGCGCGTGGGCGTGCTCGGGGGAGAACGACGGCCTGGGCAGCCCCGCCGCGATCGCCCGGCGCAGGATCGACGCGCAGCGGGCGTGGCCGTACTGCACGTAGAACACCGGGTTGTCCTTGCTCTGCGCCTTGGCGAGATCGACGTCGAAGTCCATCATCGCGTCGCCGCGGCGCATGAGGAAGAACACCCGCACCGCGTCGGCGCCCACCTCGTCCAGGAGCCAGCGCAGGGTGATGAAGTTGCCCGAGCGCTTCCCCATCTTCACGGGCTGGCCGTTCTTGAGCAGGTTGACCATCTGCACCAGCACGACCTCGAGCGCCTCCGGCGGGCGGCCGAGGGCCTGGATCGCGGCGCGGACCCTGGGCACGTAGCCCGCGTGATCCGCTCCCCACACGTCGATGAGCCGATCGTGGCCGCGCTGGAGCTTGTCCCGGTGGTAGGCGAGGTCCGCGGCGAAGTACGTCAGCGATCCGTCCGCCTTGCGCACCGGGCGGTCCGCGTCGTCGCCGAACCGGGTGGAGAGGAAGACGAGCTGGGGCCGCTCCTCGGCGGGCGCCTCGGGATCGCGCTCGATCCCCTTGGGCGGCGCCAGGACCTTCTCCTCCACGAAGCCGCGGCGCTCGAGCTCGGCGATAGACTTCTCCACCTCCCCCGACTCGTGCAGCGCCTTCTCGGAGATCCAGTTGTCGAATTGGATCCCCAGCCTGGCGAGGTCGGGCTTGATCATGGTGTCGAGCACGACCTGCACCGCCGCGCCGGCGATCCGATCGCGCAGCGGCTCGAACGGCCCCTCCACCAGAGCCGCCCGCTCCGACTCGGGCCACGAATCCAGCAGCACCGCGGCGACGTCGCGGATGTAGTCGCCCTTGTAGTCGTCTTCGCCCAGGGCGATGTGCTCGAGCCCGGCGTCGGGGTGGGTCTCGGCCCACAGCTCCCGGGCCCGGATCCACACCGACCGCGCCAGGGCGGTGACCTGGCCGCCGGCGTCGTTCACGTAGTACTCGCGGGAGACGTCGTAGCCCGCCGCGGCCAGGAGCCGGGAGATCGCGTCCCCGGTGACGGCCCCGCGGCCGTGGCCCACGTGCATCGGGCCGGTGGGGTTCGCGGAGACGTACTCCACCAGGACCCGCTTGCCATCGCCGACGCCCACGTTGCCGAAGGACGCGCCCTGCTCCTCCACCGCGCGCAGCGCCCGGAAGAACCAGGCTGGATCGAGGCGAACGTTGATGAAGCCGGGGCCGGCGATCTCGTGCTTCTCGAGGAGCCCGTCGCTGTCGGCGAGGTGGTCGAGGAGGAGCTGCGCCACCTCGCGAGGCGGCCGGCGAGCCGCCTTCGAGAGCATCATCGCCGCGTTGATCGCGTAGTCGCCGTGGGCGGGGTTGCGCGGCGTCTCCACCGCGAAGTCGACGCGATCGGCGCCTTCGGGGAGCATGCCCTGGGCGACGCACCGGGCGATCGTGTCGACGAAGATCTGGCGGACTCTCTCCCGCATGTTCTCGAACCTGTCTGGGGCGACGCTTCAGATCGCCGTGGAAGGACCAGGCCGCCCGATACCACGATCCGCCCCTTCTTTCCCGCCCGATTTCCCCGAAGGCTCCGACCGGGCGATCGTGTCCCATCCGAAACAGCGGGGGCAGCGGAAGAAGAACTGGGTGAGCTCCATGGCGCAGTCCGAACACGCGAACGGGCGGGGCGGATTGCCCGGCCCCTTGAGCAGCGCCCGGAGCTCGGTGCGCATCTCCTGCGCGGTTGCGCCGTCGAGGAGGAGCTCGCCCAGCTCGAGCCGCGCCTCGGCCAGGTGCGGATGCGCCTCGAGAACCTTGCGCAGCTCCGCCGCCGCCTCGGCGACGAGGCGCCGGCGCCGCAGGGTGCGCGAGAGCGCGATGCGGAGGAAGGGATCGCCCGGCGCCTCCTCCAGCCGCCTGCGGAGGAACGACTCGAGCTCCTCGTAGGAGCCCTGCGCGGCGAAGCCGGCCTCCAGGAGGGGGAAGACCGAGAAGAGCGCCTCGGGCCGCGACCGCAGCGCCGCGTCGAGGGAGGCGATCGCGTCGGCGCCCTCCTCCCTCGCGAGGAAGAGCTCCGCCTCCGCCACCTTCGCGTCGGCGCTGCGGGGATCGGTGGCGAGCGCCCTGGCGACGGCAGCGGCCGCGCCTTCCAAATCCTGCTCCGCGATCCGCTTCCGGGCGTGGCCGGCGTGGAGGTGGGCCAGGAGGGAGGGGGACGACTCGCCCAGCGCCTCGAGGCGCGCCTGGTGGACCGCCGCCCGCTCCCAGTCGCCGATCTCCTCGCAGATCTCCCGCAGCTCCCGGAGCGCCTCCCGATCGGCCGGCGCCTCCCGGGCCACCTCCTCCAGCAGCTCGACGGCGCGGGAGAACATCCCCAGGCGGCGGAAGTCCACGCCGAGCTCGAACTTCGCGGACCGCCTCCCATCTGCGGGGAGGTCGGGCGTGGCCAGGATGGCCTCGTGCAGGCGGACCGCCCGGACGAGGTCACCCTTCCGGCGGAAGAACGCCCCGAGGGCGAAGGCGGCGGCGAGGCCGTCGGGGCCCCCCGCCCCGGGCTTCCCCAACTCCTCGATGGCGCCGTCCGAGTCGCCCTCGAGTACGTAGCGAAACGAGGAAAGGTAGGCGCGCCCCTCGCCTCCCTCGGCGCCGCGCTTCTTGCCGGACGCGGCGAGGAGCACGCCCAGGACGGCGCCCACGGCCATGCCGACCAGCGCGGCCCAGAGGAGGTTGGCGACGAGGGGATCCACCCGCGGACGATAGCACGGGGCGCCGCGCGCCGACCCGCCGCAGATCGCTTCGGCCTGCCGGCGACGATCAGCCGCCGAGGACGCGATCGAAGGCCGGGCGCAGCTTCTCCCAGGTGGCGTCGAGGTGCTCCGGGATCACCCGGGTCTCGGCGAGCACCGGCATGAAGTTCGCGTCCCCCGCCCACCGGGGCACCACGTGCCAGTGGAGGTGATCGGCGATGCCTGCGCCCGCCGCCCTGCCCAGGTTCATCCCCACGTTCATCGCGTCCGGGCCGTAGGCCTCGCGCAGCAGCCCGATCGACAGGCGGAGCGTGCGCTGCAGATCGTGGAAGGCCTCGTCCTCGAGGGCGTCGAAGCTCGAAACGTGGGCCCGCGGCACCACCATGAGGTGCCCGTTGTTGTAGGGGAACTTGTTGAGGATCACGAAGGAGTGGGCCGACCGCCCGAGGATGAGCCGCTCCCGATCCCGATCCTCGGCGGGGAAGAGGCAGAAGATGCAGCCGGCGGGCTTCTCCCCTCCCTCGATGAACGCGAGGCGCCACGGCGCCCAGAGCCGGTCCATCGCTCAGTACCCCGGGAGGAGGTATTGCGGGCCGGGCGATCCCGAGCCGCCCCGGAGGTGATCGCGCAGCTCCTCCGCCGCCGCGCGGATCGCGTCCCGGACGCTCTGCGAGAGGAGCCGCTCGAACGGAAAGGTGTCGTGCTTCCTCGGCTCGACCAGGCGCGGCTCGCCCTCCACGCCCCCCAGCTCGCCGGCGAGGGAGACGGCGTCCTGGAAGTTGCCCAGCTCGTCGACGAGGCCGGCCTCCATCGCCTGCTCGCCGGTGAGCACCCTGCCGTCCGCGATGGCTCGCACGTCCTCCTCCGGGAGGTTTCGCCCGGCGACGACCGCCCCCACGAACTGCTTGTGCACGTCGTCGATCACGCTTTGGTAGATGGCGCGGTCGCTCTCGGTGAAGGGACGGAAGGGGTTCCCGACGTCCTTTGCGGCGCCGCTCTTCACGGTGTTCACCTGGAAGCCGATCCGGTCGGCGATCTCCGAGACGTTGGGGAGCTGCGCGATGACGCCGATGGAGCCGGTGATGGTGCCCGGGTTGGCGACGATCCGGGTGGCGGCGGTGGCGACGTAGTACCCGCCGGAGGCCGCAAGGTTCCCCATGGAGACCACCACGGGCTTTCGCTCCTTGATCCGCTCGATCTCCGCCTGGATCTCCTGGGAGGGCGCGACCGCGCCCCCCGGCGAATCGACCCGGACGATCACCGCCTTGATGGCGTCGTCCTCGCCGAAGCGGTGGAGATCGCGGACCGTCTTCTCGCTCTCCGTGATCGGGCCCTTCACCTCGATCAGGCCGACGTTGCCGGAGCCGTACCCCTTGGAGCCGACGCCGG
>DATMSB010000060.1:0-24278 GCA_035565615.1 Vulgatibacter sp.
GCGGCGCGAAGCGGCGTCATCCAGCCGGCGAGCGACACCGAGACGGCGAGAAGGTTGTAGGTCACCGCCACGGCGATCAGCCGCACGACGACCTTGCGAAGGAGCCGGGAGGTCTCGAGCGCCTCCCGCAGGCCGGCGATCCCCTCGCCGAGGAGGAAGAAGTCCGACTTGCCGGGCAGCACCGGGCGGTCGACGGCGGGCGTGCCGGCGCATGCGGCCTTCTCGAAGGCCAGGCTGTCGTTCACGCCGTCGCCCAGGTAGAGCGTGTCGTGGTCGTCGAGGCCCTCGACGATGCGCGCCTTGCCCTCCGGCGTGAGCTCGCCGAGGGCCCGCGCCGGATCGATCCCAAGGCGCTCCGCCAGGGCCTCGACCCGGGGCGAGGCGTCGCCGGAGAGGAGCCACACCTCGAGGCCGTTGCGCTCGAGCGCGGCGATCTCCCGGCGGGCGTCGGCGCGCACCGTCTCCTCCGTGCGGAAGGTCGCAAGGGGCTCGCCGTCGATCGAGAGGACGGTCGCCGCGGGTCCACCCGCGCGGGCGGCCCACGACGCCTTGCCCAGCCGGTAGGTCTTCCCGTCCCGCCGCAGCTCGAGGCCCAGCCCGGGGTGCTCGTCCACCACCGCGTCCGCCGAGAAGCGCGCGCCGGCGCGGGAGAGGACGGCCGCGATGCAGCGGCTCACCGGGTGGTTGCTCCGCGAGGCCATGTCGAAGGCGGCGTCCCGGGCCTCGGGTGAGAGGGAGTGGACGATCGCCGGATCGACGAGCTGGAGGCGCCCCAGGGTGAGGGTGCCGGTCTTGTCGAAGAGGAGCCTGCGCACGCGCGGGAGCCGCTCCAGGAACCCCTGCCGCCTCACGAAGACGCCGGCGCGGCGCAGCCTCGCCTGGGCCAGCTCGTGGGCCAGGGGGATGGCGATGCCGAGGGCACACGGGCACGTGACCACCAGGAGCGCCGCGGTCACCTCCAGGGCGCGCTTCGGATCGACCGGCCACCAGATTCCGAGCCCCAGGGCCGCGATGGCGAGGACCGCCACCACGTAGATCCGCGCGAGCGAATCCCAGAACCGCGCGTGGGGAGGCCGGTGCTCGAGGTCGGCGCGGGTGGTGGTGCGCAGGAGCGCCGGCAGCGGGGACTCCTCGAAGTCCTGGGTGGCGAGGAGCATCGCGGCCCTCGACCCCGCGTTGAACGATCCGGCGGGGACCTTCTCCCCCACCCCGACCTCGCGGACCTCCGCCTCCCCCGTGATCCAATCGGTGGAGAAGGCGCCGGCCTGAAGCGACTGCGCGTCCACGGGGACGAGATCCCCCGGCGCCGCCACGAGGTGATCGCCCTTGCGGATGGAGGGCGCCGCCACGGTGACCAGCTCGCCCCCCTCGCGCCGCCGCACCAGGATGCCGTCGGCGCCGGCCTCCTCGAGGAGGTAGCGCCGGTTGTGGTCGAGCACCCGCTGCTGCAGCCAGCGGCCCACGAGCATGAGGGTGACGAAGACGTTGAGGGTGTCGAAGTAGAAGAGGGCCTCGTCGCCTCGGGCCTGGATGAGCGAGGTGACGTAGACGAGGACGATGCCCAGGGCGATGGGCAGGTCGAGGTGGAGCACGCCTCGCTTGATCGAGTGCCACGACGCCTTGAAGAAGGGCCAGCCACCCACCACCACCACGGCGGTGGAGAGCCAGACGGAGAGCTCGGTGAAGAGGCGGAAGAGCCGGTCCTCAGCCCCCAGGCCCAGGTAGAACGCGACCGAGAAGATCATCACGTTCATGGCGATGGCGGCCGTGACCCCGAGGCGCAGGAGGAGCGAACGGGACGCGCCGTCGGCCTTCTTGCGGCTGGGGCCGAAGAGGTAGCCGAAGCGCTCCACCTCCTCGAGGAAGGCGCGGGGATCGAAGCGGCCCCGCCGCCAGGTGAGGCGGACCTTGCCGAGGGCCGGGTTCACGAGGAGCCCGGCGCCCCCCTCCCTGCGGCGGAAGAGCTCGTCCATCAGCCAGACGCAGGCGGCGCAGTGGATCCCCTGGACGTCCAGATCGAGGGCGCAGATCTCGGCGCCGCCCTCCTCGCTCCTGCGCAGGAGCGGATCGAGCCAGGCGAAGCTGCGCTCGCCGCGCGGCTCGGCGACCGGCATCGTCCCACCGCCGGCCAGGTCGTAGTAGCGCTCGAGCCCCTGCTCGTGGAGGAGGGAGAAGACGGCGCTGCATCCGTTACAACAGAAACCATCCAGGATGGAGCCGGCCGGGATCGGGCCGCGGCAGTGGCGGCAGCGCGCGTGCTCCTCGCGGGTGCGGGCGGGAATCGTCTCGGGGGCCGTGGCGATCGCGTCCATTCGCCGCGACGCGATTGCGAAGGCCGTGCCGCCGCCCGGCCGCGCAGCGCCCGCCGCGTCGATCCCGCGGGATAATCCGCGCTTTCCCGCATGGCACGGGGGTTGCGACGATCGGGGGTATGGACTGGTTCTCGCCCGAGGTGCAGGCTGCCCTCGACAATCCTGCCGCAGCGATCGGCTTTGGTGCCGCGGCGATCGTGGGCATCGCCAGCAGCGTCCACTGCTTCGCGATGTGCGGCCCCCTGGCGTGCTCGGGTCTCGTGACGTTACGTGACCGAGACCCACACACGAGGCGCATGGCGGTCTGGGCCTACCAGCTCGGCAGGCTCTCCGCCTACACCGCGGTGGGCCTCCTGCTCGGGGCGGCGGGGGCTGGGATCTCGTTGGCCATCTCCCGATCGATCCAGCCGTACCTGCCCTGGGCGATGGCGGCCACCCTCGTGATCGTGGCCCTCGATCTCGGCAAGAAATTCCCGGCGGTCCCGGGGGTCGGCCGGGTGGTCCGGGCGCTGGGTCGGCCCCTCGCCCGGCTCTCGCCGGTGGCCCGCTCGGGCGCCATGGGGGCGATCACGCCGCTGTTGCCCTGCGGCCTCCTCTACGGGATCTCGGCGGCCGCCCTCGCCACCGGATCGGCCACCGGGGGTGCGCTGGTGATGGGAGGGTTCGCCCTGGGGAGCGGCCCGGCGCTGCTGCTCGCCCAGGCGGGGATGGGGCGGCGGCTCCCCGGCGCCGCGCGGATCCTGGTGCAGCGGGGAATTCCACTCGCCGCCGCGGCGATCTTGGTCTATCGGGCGGTGAGCGCCGGCGGGGTCGACGGAGCCTCGTGCCACTAGCCTCGGAGCCCGGGTTCGCCCGCCCTCGGGCGGGCCATCGGCCCGGGGAAACGCATTCGGATCGCCCGAGGGGGCGGAGGAGTCGTTCCTTGTCCACGAAGCCCAAGTGGATCGAGCAGCCGGGCGAGACGCCCTTCGAGCGGCTCGGCGGCGAGCCGGTGGTCCGCGAGCTGGCGATGCGCTTCTACGACGCCATGGACCGCAGCGAGCGCCCCCTCGCGCACCTGCACCGCCTCGACGACCACGGCCGGGTCCACCCGGAGAGCCGGGAGCACTTCGCGCTCTTCCTCTGCTTCTGGCTCGGCGGCCCCGACACCTACCTGCGCGAGCGGGGGCATCCGATGCTCCGGGCCCGGCACGCGCCCTTCCCGGTGGACGACGCCATGCGCGACGCGTGGCTGCGGGCCATGACCACGGCGATGGACGAGATGGGGATCGACGGCGAGGTCCGCGCCTTCCTCGACGCGCGCTTCACCCACGTGGCGAACTTTCTCCGCAACGTCTGAAATTCCGCCTTCTCCACCCGCACGGCGTGGGGACGGGGAGAAGGGCTCGTGGCTGGAGACCGGTGGCCGGGCCCTTGCCCCGGGGGGCGTACAGGACCGAGAATGTGGGCCAACTCCGCTGCCGCGGCTCACGCGGCGAAGGGGGTTCCACATGTCGGCTCGTCCCCGCCTCCTGGCCTGCCTCTCCCTCGTCTTCCTTCCGCTCGCCGCCTGTGACGCTCCGTCGTCCCGGGGCCCCACCATCGGCGAGCCGGTGCCGGGGGATACGCGCTTCGTCTCCGCCGACCCGGCGAACGAGTCCGGCGGCGGCAGCCGCTCCGCGGGCGCGGAAGGGGCGCCCCCCGTCGACGAGTCCAACGACGGCGGCGAGAATCGCACGGTCGAGGAGGGGGACATCTACCGCCCGATGGCCGGAGGGCTCCTCCTCAACCTGAGCCCGTACCGGGGCCTGCAGGTGATCGACCTCTCGGATCTGCAGGCGCCGCGCATCCTCTCGCGCCTCGAGATCGCCGGCACGCCGGTGGAGCTGTACGTCAGCGGCGATCGCGCCCTGGTGCTCCTCAACGACTGGGTCGGCTACTCCGGGAGCCGGTGGTCGTCGGCGGTGTCGAGGGAGAGCGGCGGCGTGGTGCTCTCGGTCGACCTCTCCGATCCCGCCGCACCGACGGTGATCGACAAGGAGGTGGTGAAGGGCTGGATCTACCGCAGCCGCCTCGCCAAGGGCGGCGGTCAGGAGGCCCTCTACGTCGTCTCGCAGGACTGGGGGATGGTGGAGACGCCGGCCGGCGGATCGCAGTGGACGACCAACACCGTGGTCCAGAGCCTCCACGTGGCCGACGACGGCGACCTCACCCCGCAGACGCGGCTCGACCTGGGCGGGTGGATCGCCGACATCCAGGCCACGCCGGAGGCGCTGCTCGTCGCCCGGAACGAGTGGGGCGCCGGCGGGACCACGAGCCTCGTCTCCCTGGTCGACATCTCCCGTCCGGACGGCGTGATGATCGAGGGCGACGAGGTGCAGGTCCCGGGGGTCGTGGCGAGCCAGTTCAACATGGACCTCCACCAGGGGATCCTGCGGGTGGTGTCGGGCCGGACGTGGAGCGGGACCGTCGCCAACACCCTCCAGACCTTCGACGCGTCCGATCCGCTCCACCTCGTGCCGATCGACTCGAAGACCTTCGGGCCGGGGGAGTCCCTCTTCGCCACCCTCTTCCTGGGCAACTCGGCCTTCTTCGTCACCTACGAGCGCGTCGATCCCTTCCACGCCTTCGAGATCACCGACGAGGGCATCGCCAACGAGAAGTCCCAGTTCGTCGTGTCCGGATGGAACGACTTCTTCCGGCCCGTCTTCGGCGGGACGCGGCTCGTCGGCATCGGCATCGACGACGCCGACGGGCGAAAGCTGGCGGTGAGCCTCTACGACATCACCGACCTGGAGAACCCGAACCCCCTGGTGCAGCGGGCCCAGATCGATCTCGACTGGGGCTGGTCCGAGGCGAACTGGGATCATCGGGCGTTCTCGGTGGTCGAGGGGGCCGTGTCGGTCGCCGGCGCCGGGGGCGTCGAGACGGGCCTGGTGCTCCTGCCCTTCACCGGCTGGGATCAGGGGACCTCGACCTCGCAGGCCGGCGTGCAGATCTTCACCTTCGGCCCGAACGGCATCACCGCCCGCGGCCGGATGGGCCACGGCTCCCCGGTGCGCCGCAGCTTCCTGGTGGGGGAGTCCGCCGCCGGCAACCTCTCCAACCTGGAGCTGAGCCTCTTTTCTACGGCGGATCCGGAGGCGCCCGTCGAGCTGGGCAGGCTCCCCCTCGCGCCTTGGTACGGCGACGTCCACTTCTTCGACGGGTACGCGGTGCGCCTGCGGTCCGCCTCCGATCCGTGGAGCTACTACCGGTCGACGCCGTTGCCGGATCGGGTGGAGGTCGTCGCGCGCGGCGACAGCGCCGACTCCGGCCCCGCCGTCGCCTCCTTCGACGTGCCTGCGGGATCGCTGCTGCGCAAGGTGGGCACCCTCCTGGTCGCCTACTCGACGAACGTCGTGGACTGGTCGACGGAGCCCTCCCGCGCACAGACCTCGATCACCTCCTTCGATCTCTCCGACCCCCGCCACCCCAGGGAGCTGGGCACGCTGGTCACCGAGGCGATCCCCTACTCGAGCGGCGGGTGGGCCTACTACGACTGCTTCGACTGCCGCTACGCCTATGGCTGGGGCTCGATCGGCGACGTCTACCCCGTGGGCACCGACACCCTGGCCTTCGTCGTGCGCACGCCTCGGGAGCGCCTCCTCGGGACCGCCCAGGTCTGCCACCAGCAGGCCGAGCGGCGCTCGTGCTGGGACACCACCGGCTCCTGCACCTCGACGGAGGGCCTGAGGATCTGCACCACCATCGACGGCTCCACCACCTGCGAGGGCTCCTTCCGCAGTTGCGACTACCTCGACGGCGTGCGGCAGTCCTGCACCGAGGTGGATCCCTACACGGTGGGATACGCCGAGACCTGCCAACAGCGGGAGCTGCGCCGCTTCTGGACCAGCTACGACGTGCACGCCGTGGAGATCCCCCGGGAGGGCCCGCCGCGGCTGGGAGGCGTCGCCGGCCTCCCCGCCTCGGACGAGGCGGTGGCGGTGATCCCCGCCGACGGCGCCCTGTGGCTCTCCGTGAAGCGTCCCTACACGATCCAGGGGGACACGCGGCCCTACGCCCAGCACTTCGCCCGCAGGATCGAAGGCGAGCGCGGCAAGCTGCTCGTCGGCGCCGCCGTCAACGTGCCGGGGCCACTGCTCCAGGCCGAAGGGAGCACGCTCTTCACCCGCCACTACCTCTGGTCCGGCTCGACCTCGGAGGCTGCGGTGGCGAGGGTGCGGCTGGCCGGCGACCTCGCGACCCTCGACGGCTACCGGCGCTTCGCCGGCCAGGCGGTGCACGGGATGCGCCTCGACGGAGCGGGGCACCTGCTGGTGAGCCACCGGGCGCTCGACTGGTCGGGGGCGCAGCACCTGTCGATCCTCGACGCGGCGTCGCCCGACTTCGCGCCCCTCTCGAACGTCGAGGTGGACGACTGGGCGACGCTGGGGAACGCCACCGCCGGGCGGGCGCTCTTCCAGGTGCCGGGCGGCGTCCTCGTCTTCAACCTGGACGATCCCGCGCTTCCCTACCCCCAGGCGTACTTCCCGCTGAACGGCTGGCCCCGGGACCTGCGGATCGAGGGCCGGAAGCTCGTGATCCCCGCGGGTCCCTTCGGGATCTACGAGCTCGACCTCGACCGGGACAACCTCCCCTAGGCGTCCCCTACATCAGCGGCGGCGCGCCCTCCTCCACCGGCGGGCGCGCCTCCTCGAAGGCTCCCAGCAGCGCGTCCTCGGCGGTGTCGAGGGGCACGACGTCCAGCGCGTCGCGCACCTCCTCCGGGACCTCCTCGAGGGCGCCGAGGTTGTGCCTGGGGATCATCACCGTGTGGATCCCCGCGCGGTGGGCGCCGAGGACCTTGTCCCGGATCCCGCCCACCGGGAGGACCTTGCCCCGAAGGGTGATCTCGCCGGTCATCGCCACGTCCTGCCGCACCACCTTCCCGGTCACCAGGGAGACCAGCGCCACCAGGATCGCCACGCCGGCGGACGGCCCGTCCTTGGGGATGGCGCCGGCCGGGACGTGGACGTGGAAGGTCTTGCGCAGGAGCTTGCGCGGCTCCACGCCGAGGCCCTCCGCGTTGGACCGCACCCAGGTGAGCGCAGCCTGGGCCGATTCGCGCATCACGTTCCCGAGCGTGCCGGTGAGGATCAGCTCTTCCTTGCGTCCCGGCATCATTGCGGCCTCGACGAAGATGATGTCGCCGCCGGCGGGGGTCCACGCCATCCCGGTCGAGATCCCCGGCCGATCGATGCGCTCGGCGGCCTCGTCGAAGAAGCGCCGCGGACCGAGGAAGTCGTGGAGGTCCTCGGGCCGGACCTCGATCGGACCCTCCTCCCCCTCGCTGATCCGCTTCGCCGACTTGCGCAGGATCGAGGCGAGCTCGCGCTCCAGGTTCCGCACCCCGGCCTCGCGGGTGTAGTCGCGGATGACGCGGCGGATGGTGGGCTCGTCGATCACCACCTCCCCCTCGCGCAGGCCGGTGCTGGCGATCTGAGCGGGGAGGAGGTGCCTGCGGGCGATCTGCACCTTCTCCTCGTCGGTGTAGCCGGAGAGGCGCACCACCTCCATGCGGTCGAGGAGTGGCGCGGGGATCGACTCGGTGGTGTTGGCCGTGCAGATGAAGAGCACCTGGGAGAGGTCCACCGGGACGCCGAGGTAGGTGTCGACGAAGGCGTGGTTCTGGGCGGGATCGAGGACCTCCAGGAGCGCCGCGGAGGGGTCGCCGTGGAAGCCCACGCCGAGCTTGTCGACCTCGTCGAGCATGAAGATCGGATCCGAGACGCCCGCACGGCGCAGCGCCTGGACGATCCGCCCTGGCATCGACCCGATGTACGTGCGCCGGTGCCCGCGGATCTCGGCCTCGTCCTGGATCCCGCCGAGGGAGGCGTGGGCGAACTTGCGCCCCAGCGCCCGCGCGATGGACTGGCCGAGGGAGGTCTTGCCGGTGCCGGGAGGACCCACGAAGCAGAGGATGGGCTCGCGCCGCACCTCGCCGCGGGGGCGCTCGGGCTCCTGCGCCGGACCGTTCGGCCGCGGCGACGGGCCTCCCTCCGAGGACGGGGCCTCCGCGCCCTCCGGGCGAGGGCCCGCCTCCGGGCGAGGGCCCGCCTCCGGGCGAGCGCCCACCTCCGGGCGAGGGCCCGCCGCGCCATCCGCCTTCGGCCGCGCGCCCGCCGCGCCATCCGCCTTCGGCTGCTCGCCCCCCGCTTCACCCCCTTTTTTCCCGGGAGCGGCCTCGTCCGCGACGCCGGGTTGGTCGAGGCCGCGCTCCTGCCGCAGCTTCTTCACCGCAAGGTTCTCGATGATTCGATCCTTGATCTTGTCCAGGTCGTAGTGGTCGCGGTCGAGGATCTCCCGGGCCTTGACGAGGTCGATCGGCCCGCCCGTGGTCTTCCCCCACGGCACCGACAGGAGCCAGTCGAGGTAGGACCGGATCATCCCGTGCTCCGGAGACACGTCCGGGATCCGCTCCAGCCTGCCCAGCTCCCGCTCCGCCTCGCGCCGGGCCTCCTCGGGGAGGCGCAGCTCCGAGAGGCGCTTGCGGAGGTCCGCCACCTCCCCGCCCTCCTCGCCGAGCTCCCGCTGGATCGCGTGGAGGCGCTCCCGGAGCACGTATTCGCGCTGCGTGTCCGAGATCCTCACCTTCGTCTCGTCGACGATCTTCTGCTCGAGCTCCCGGACGGAGATCTCCTGCTGCATCAGCTCGATCAGCCGCTCGAGCCGCTGGGACACCGAGTCGATCTCCAGGAGCTCCTGGCGGACCTCGATGGCCAGGGGCAGCGTGGTCGACAGCAGGTAGCTCACCTGCAGCGGGTCGTCGAACGCCAGCATCGCCAGGGCGAGCTCGTCGGGGAGGTCGGGCGTGAGGCTGGCGACCTTGCCGAAGAGGTCCTTCGCGGTGCGCACCAGCGCGTCGCCCATCGGGCCGGCGATCACCGGCGTCTCGGGCGCCTGCCGGATCCTCGCGACCATGTAGGGGACGGTCTGGACGAACTCCTCGAACCGGACCCGGCCGATGCCCTGCACCACGAGGTTGTAGGTCCCGGCCGGCGTCCGATGGTACTGGCGGATGATCCCCGAGGTCCCCACGCGGTACAAATCCTGGGGCTCGGCCGGGGAGGCGTCCTCGTTCGACTGGGTGACCAGGGCGACGAGACGATCGCCCTTGACCACGTCCTCCACCAGCTCGATGGAGCGCTCCTGCCCCACCGCGATGGGCACCATCGCCAGCGGGAAGACCACGGCGCCCCGGATCGGGAGGACGGGGAGCTCTTCTGGGATCGGCGGGATGCCCGCCTGGTCGTCGAGGTTCATCTGGCCTCGGGGGCTCGAGCGTGCAATGTCTCGACATTGACGTTGGGGCCCAGGGGGCCTCCTCGCCACCCACGCTCCGGACCACCTCCGAACACTCGGGCGAATGCGGAGCTGGCCCTCGGCGCGCGGCCGAGCGAGGGTGTCTCTCCACGCGTCAAACAAAGAGGTGCGAGCACGCCAGCAGGGGGCTTCGATGGGGGATCGGCACGAAGCGGGCACCGGGATCCAGGGGACGGAGCGCCCAGGAGATCGAGATGGGAGAGGCGGCGGCGGGGCGGAGCGCCCCTGCGAGCCGGCGGAGGGCGGGGCCGAGCCTGCCGGGGCGGCGACCATCGGAGTGGAAGACGTCCTCGACCACATCTCGGACGCGGTCTTCGTCCTCGATTCGTGCTGGCGCTTCACGTTCGTGAACCGCCAGGCCGAGCGGTACTTCGGCCGCCCCAAGAGCAGGCTCCTGGGACGCACCATCTGGGAGGTGATCCCCCCGGACCTCACCGACCTCGTCTACGAGAACCTCCACCGGGCGCGCGACGAGGGCAAGCGCACCGACGTCGACCTCACCCAGCGCACCACCCGCCGCACCTTCGCGGCGCGGATCTACCCGTCCGACGGGACGCTCTGCGTCTACTTTCGGGAGGACACCGAGCGGCGGGCGCGGGAGGAGGCCGATCGCCTCCTCGGAGACGCGGGCTGCGCCCTGGTCTCGAGCCTGGAGGTCGAGGCGGTGATCCACCGGCTCCCCAAGCTGGTGGTCCCCACCCTCGCCGACTCCTGCGCCATGATCCTGCGGGACGGCGGACCGCCGGAGCAGGTCTCGGAGGCCCACGTCGATCCCGAGGGCGAGGCGCTGCTCCGCTCCCTCCGCAGGATGCGGTGGGCGTCGTCGAAGGCCGGCGTGGCGAGGGTGCTGGAGACGGGGCGCGCCGAGATGATCCCCGAGGTCGACGAGAGGTGGGAGCGGGAGGCGGCGGTGAACGAGGAGCACCACCGGATCATCCAGGCGCTCCACGTCCGCTCGTCGATGATCCTCCCCTTGCGCGCCCACGGGCAGATCCTCGGGGTGCTGAGCTGCTCGACCACGGGGCAGCGCAGGCTCGGCGAGGTGGACTTCGACGCAGGGAAGCGCCTCGCCGACATCGCCGCGCTCGCCCTCTCCAACGCGATCCTGTATCGCGACTCGCGCCGCGCCACCCGCCTGCGGGACGACGTGCTCGGCGTCGTCTCCCACGATCTCCGCAGCCCGCTCTCCGTGATCTCGGTCTCCACCGAGCGGCTGCTCCGCATCGCCGCCCGGGAGCACCGCGAGCGCGAGGCGAAGAGCCTCCAGGTGATCCTGCGCGCCGCGCGCCGGGCCAACCGGCTCGTCGAAGACCTCCTCGACGTGGCGCGCCTCCAGGGAAAGAAGATCGTCGTCGCGCCTGGGGAGGCGGATCCCGCCGCCCTCGTCGCCGACGCGGTGGAGACGGCCCGGGAGTCGGCGCGGGCGAAGGAGATCGCGCTGGAGGCGGACGTGGAGGAGGGCCTGCCCCGGGTGCTCGCCGATCCGGATCGGCTGCCCCAGGTCTTCTCCAACCTCATCGGCAACGCCATCAAGTTCTCGCCGCCCGGCGGCGTCGTCCGGATCGGCGCGCACCAGCTCGGAAACTACGTCCGATTCACCGTCCGCGACATGGGCCCGGGGATCGCCCCGGGCGACCTCTCCCGGGTCTTCGAGCCCTTCTGGCAGGCGCGGGAAACGGGCAGCGGGGGGAGCGGCCTCGGCCTCGCGATCGTGAAGGGGATCGTCTCGGCCCACGGCGGGCGGGTCGAGGCCGAGAGCGTGCTCGGGAAGGGTGCGACCTTCGCCTTCTCGCTGCCGGTCGTCTCCCTCCAGCCCTGGTCAAAGGAGCGTGCCCGACAGGATCATCTGAGCCACGGTGAAGTAGATCACCAGGCCGGAGACGTCTACCAAGGTGGCGACGAATGGAGCCGAGGCGCTGGCCGGATCGAAGCCGAGACGCCGCAGCAGGAAGGGTAGCATCGAGCCCGCGAGCGTCCCCCAGGTCACCACGCCGACCAGGCTGAACGAGACCGTCCCCGCGACGAGCAGGTAGTGCTCGCCGTAGGCGTGGAAGAGCTGCTCCCAGACGACGACCCGAACGAAGCCGATCCCGGCGAGGATCAGGCCCAGGGAGAGGCCCGAGAGGAACTCGCGGCGGATCACCCGCCACCAGTCGCGGACGCGCAGCTCGCCCAGGGCCATGGCGCGGATCACGAGGGTGGTGGCCTGGGAGCCGGCGTTGCCGCCGCTGGAGATGATGAGGGGGACGAAGAGCGCCAGGATCACCGCCCGGGCGATCGCGTTCTCGTAGTAGCCCATCGCCGTGGCGGTGAGCATCTCGCCGAGGAAGAGCGCGGCCAGCCAGCCGGCCCGCTTGCGCACCATCTCCAGGAAGGGCGTGCGCAGGTACGGCATGTCCAGGGCTTCCATGCCGCCCAGCTTCTGGATGTCCTCGGTGGCCTCCTCCTGGACGACGTCGACGATGTCGTCCGACGTGACGATGCCCTTCATGCGGCCGTCGGCGTCGAGCACCGGCACCGCCATCAGGCCTCGGGTCGCCATGACGTGGGCCACCGCCTCCTGATCCATGTTCTCGGGGACCGCGATGACGTCGGTGCGCATCACGTCGGCGACGTGCTTGGCGGGCGGCGCCACGAAGAGCTCCCGGAAGCTCACCACCCCCTGGAGGCGCTGCATCCCGTCGAGCACGTACGCGTAGTAGATGGTCTCGAGGCGGTTGATGCGGGCCTGCCGGCGCAGGTAGCTGATCGCCTCGTCCACCGTGGCGTCCGGCCGCACCCGGGCGAAGCGCGGGCTCATCAGGCCGCCGGCGGCGTCCTCGGCGAAGGCGAGGAGCCCGCTCACCTCGTTGCGCGAGATCTCGTCGAAGAGGGAGAGGATCGCCACCCGATCCTCCGGCTCCATCTCCTGGAGGACGTCGGCGGCGTCGTCGGGCGCCAGCGACTTGATCCAGAGCCGCCGCGCGGCGGGCGCCATCGACAGCAACAGCGACGCCTGGTCGTGGGCGTTCAGCTCGTGGAAGAAGTCCTCTGCGTCGGCGGGCGGAAGGAGCTGGAACCCCTCGGCGCGGTCCTCCGCGCTGAGCACGGGCCAGGCCGCCCTGAGCTCGTCAGCGCTGAATCCTTCCGGGATGAGCTGGGAGCCGGCGGGGCCCGACATTTGAGCCACCTCCGTCCATTGCCTGACGGGTCGACATGGGGCGGCAACCTAAACCCCCGCCATGGCGATCGCAAGGCGTTCCCCGCCGATTTCGGACGGCGCCGACGCCGCCCCGCCCGCCCCTCGACCGGGCGGGTCCGACCTCAGGCCGCGAGCTCGAGCAACGCGGCGTCCGGGGCCTCGGCGCGGACATGATCCACCGTGTGGGGATGGCAGGTGAAGAGGAGCACCTGGTGCTCCCGGGCGAAGTCCGCGACCACCGCGGCGGTGGCGGCGGCCCTCTCCGGATCGAAGTTGACGAAGACGTCGTCCAGGAGGAGCGGGAGGCGCGTCCCCGCCTCGGCGAAGGCGGCGGCGAGGCCGAGGCGGATGCAGACGTAGAGCTGCTCGCGGGTGCCCCGGCTCAAGGCCGAGGCCGGCACGCGGACCCCGCTCCCGGCCGCGACCACCTCGATGCCGGTGGCGTCCACGGTCTGCTCCACCTTCTCGTAGCGGCCGGCGGTGACGCGGGAGAAGGCCTGCCCGGCGTAGCGGAGCACGGCGGGCTGGCGCTCCCGCCTCATCTCCTCCAGGGCCGCCCGGAGGAGCTCGTCGAGGATGGTGGCCCGGCGCCACCGGCGCGCCGCGTCGGCGAGCTGCGTCCGCGTCGCCTCCAGCTCGGCGGCGAGGCGGGGGACGTCGGCGGACTCCTCCAGCTCCTGCCGCGCCTTGCGTTGGAGCGCGAACGCCTGGTTGAGCTCGGCGATCCGCTTGCGGAGGGTCTCCAGGTCCTCCCGGCCGCGGTCGCGGGTCTCGGTCCACTCGGCGACGTCTCCGGTGGCGAGCTGGCGGCGCGCCTCTTCGGCCGCCTCGCCGGCCCCGAGCCGGGCGTCGATCGCCCGCTGCGCCTCGCCGAGCGACCGCTCGAGCTCGGCCCGCCTCGCCTCCGACGCGATGGTCCGGGCCAGCGCCTCCCGGTCGGCGGCGCCGGCCCGCCGCAGGATCCCGGCGCAGTCGGCCTCGAGGCGCTCGCGTTCGCGGCCCGCCTTCGCGGCGGCCTCCCGCAGCGCGCGCTCCCTCTCGTCGAGCAGGCGGAGCCTCTCGGCCTTGCCCCGATCCTCCTCGATCGCGTCCCAGAGCCTCCCCAGCGCCGCCTCGCCTCCCTCCAGCCCGGCGGCCTCGAGGAGGGCCCCCGCCCGCGGCTCGAAGTCCGCGACGGCGGCGGCCAGCCGCGCCTCCTCCGCGAGATCGCGGGCCAGCGCCTCCTCGAGGTCGG
Organism: Vulgatibacter sp.; assembly: GCA_035565615.1. Classification (GTDB taxonomy): domain Bacteria; phylum Myxococcota; class Myxococcia; order Myxococcales; family Vulgatibacteraceae; genus Vulgatibacter. Next base: position 14,072 of record DATMSB010000060.1, read on the forward strand.
CGGCTCGTCCCTTTCGGGAGCGCTCCTGCTGCAGCGCATCGATCGCGGTCTCGATCGCGCCCGCCGTCGGCTCCCCCTCGATCCCCGCCGCCAGGGCGTGCGCCGCGATCGCGCCGTCGAGCGCTCGGATCGACGCCTCCGCCTCCGCGATGGCGCCGTCCAGATCGCCGAGGCGTCCCTGCCCCGATCCCGCCGCGGCCCGGGACCTCGCCGCGAGCGCGAGACCGGCGAAGGCGAGGGCGGCGCCTCCGGCGACCGCCGCGACCCCGGCCTCGCCCAGGGCGAGGGCGCTCCCCGCCCCGGCGAGGAAGAGCGCGGCGCCGATCGCCGCCAGGAGCGGGAGGCCCTTCGATCCGCCCCGGCGCTCCCCGGCGGCGAGCCGCTGATCGCGGAGCGACTCCAGCCGGCGCATCGCCTGGTCGCGATCCGCCTTCGCCGCCTTGAGCTCGGCGAGGGCCGGCCCCCGATCCGGCGCCGAGCTCGCGCCCAGACCCTGCAGCAGGCTGCGCTTGTCGTCGACCGCGGCGCGGACCTCGGCGAGGCGCTCCCGGCGCGCCGCCTGCGCGCCCTCCTCGCGGCGGATCGCGGCGCACGCCGGATCCTTCGAGACCCGCTCGATCCGCGGATCGCGCGCGAGGCCGCCGCGCTCGGCGGCGATCCTTCCCAGCTCCGCGTCGCGCTCCGCCTCGTCGGCGCGGAGCCTGGCGAGCCCCTCCGCCGCCGCGTCGAACCTGGCGAGGAGGTCGGGCTCGAGCGGCGCGTCGGGAGGGGGAGAAAGCTGCGCCAGGGCCTCCTCCGCCTCCTTCCGCCGCAGCTCCGTCTCCCAGAGCGCGAGGAGGTCCTCGTGGCGCGCCACCCGGCGCGACGCCGCCTCGCGGAAGCCCTCGGTCTCCTCGATCTGCCGGGCGAGCCGCAGCTCCTCCTGGACGAGGGCCCGATGGCCCCGCGCCCGCGCCCGCGCCTCCTTGAGCTCGCTCTCCAGCCGGGCGATCTCCCGGGCCAGCTCCCGCACCCTGCCGCTGCGGGGCCCGAGCTCCGCCGCGCGAAGCTCGTCGAGCCGGGCCTTCAGCGCCGAGGCCGAACGCCCGGCGCCGGAGAGGGAGGAGTCGAAGAGGCGCAGCTCCATCTCGGGGCCGGTCAGCTTCGAGAAATCCGCCAGCTCGTCGAGGCCGAAGGCGAAGACGTTGCGGTAGAGCTGGCCGTCCATGCGCCGGAAGAGATCGTCGAGGTCCGCCTGGCTCCCCACGGCGCCGCCGGGGAGGAGCACCCGCAGGTCCCGTCTGCCCGTCCCCTTCCGCTCGATGCGCACCTTCCCCCTGGGGCCCTCCAGCTCGAGCCATCCGCCGAAGGAGCCGCCGCGAAGCGGCGGGTGGGCGCCGGCCCCGCCCCTGCCGAAGCCGAAGAGCATGCAGCGGACGAAGTCGTGGAGCGTGGTCTTGCCCGCCTCGTTCGGCCCCACCACCAGGTTCAACCCCGGCCCGGGGGCATGGCGCAGGTCGCGATGGACGCCGAAGCCGTCGACGTAGAACTCGCGCAGGATCATCCCTCCACCTCCAGCCGCTCCAGCGCGTCGAGCTCCACCTCGCGCAGGAGCGCCTCCAGCTCCTCGAGGCCGAGGGGATCGACCACCTTGGCGAGGGACGGCCCGCGCAGCTTGCCGTCCACCTCCAGGGCGAGGTTCTTCATCGCCTCCGGATCCCGGACCAGGGCGTCGATCCGCCGCAGGATCTCGCCGGCGAGATCGTCCCGCTCGGCGATGCGATCCCGATTCACCTCCGGGCGCGTGTCCCTGGTCAGGCGCTCCCACCGGATCCACGGCGTCCGCGAAGCGGTCTCCTCGTTGAGCGCCTCCCGCAGCTCGTCCCACCTCCTCCCCAGCTCGTGGTGGAGGGGACCGCGTCCCGTGAGCCTCGCCCGCAGGAGGAGCCCCTCGCAGCCGGGGACCTCCGCCTCCCGCAGCGCCGCGTCGACGAGCGCGCCCTGCACCGAGGGGAGATCGGTGTGGCCGGCGACGTCGACCTCCACCGAGGAGAAGACGATCGGAGCCAGGGGGAGGAACTCCACGCCGCGCACCGAGTCGTCCTCGACGTGGACGAGGACCGCGCCCTTCGGCCCCTGCTCCGAGGGCTTGAAGCTGCGGCCCTGGAGGTTGCCCGGATACTGGGCCCAGGTCCTGCCGTCGAGGAGCGTCGCCCGGGTGTGCACGTGGCCCAGCGCCCAGTAGTCGAGACCCGCCGCCTCGAGGTCCGCGCGGCTGCAGGGCGCGTAGGGGTCGTGGCCCGGCTGGCCGTCCACGTTGCAGTGGAGGACGCCGACGTGGACGCCGGGCTCGGGGCCCCGGCGAAAGAGCCGGGCCAGGTTCGTCTTCTCCTCCCGGGTCGAGAAGCTGATCCCGTGCACCGTGGCGATGCGCGCTCCACCCCGCTCCACCGGGATCGAGCGGACCTCGCCGGGGCCGAACACGTGGACGCCCGAGGCAGCGCCTTCCGGCCCCGCTCCCTCGCCCACCGGGTCGTGGTTGCCGTGGGCCACGAAGGTCGGGATGCCGGCCTCCGAGAGTCGCTCGAGCCCGTGCCGCAGCCGGAACTGCGCCCGCAGCCCCCGCTCGATCCCGTCGTAGACGTCGCCGGCGAGGACGACGAAGGCGGCCCCGCGATCGATCGCGGCGTCGACCAGGCGATCGAAGGCGACGAGCGACGCCTCTCGAAGCTGCCGCGCCAGCTCCGGCTGGTCGACCGAGAGGCCCTCGAACGGCGTGTCCAGGTGGAGATCGGCGGCGTGCAGGAACGAGAACGTCGACATGCCCGGCAGCCTACACCGCCACCCCGACACCCGTGGCGGTGCTCGCCTCCCCGCACCGGCGCGAGGCGGCGACGACCTGCCGGCCCGACACGCGAGGCGGCGCCCCGCGGCGATGGCGGCGGCCATCGGGTTCGATCCGGCCGAGCGCGGGATCCATGGCGATCTCCCGCGGCGCTCTCGGGGCATCGCACCGCAGCGCGTCACGGAGGCGCCGACGTCGACGTCCGCGGGGAGAGCTCGTGCGCTGCCCGGCTCCGGCGGCGCCGATCCGCGCGCCTTCCCGCCGGCCGAAGGCGGTTGTCCCGTCGGGGAGCGGGTGTTAGAAGCCCGACGCGACGAACGGCAGGAGGATCACGGATGGTCGGTACGCGCAGCCTGCTCCGGCGAGGCCTCGGCGCCTGGAGCCCAGGGGCGCGGCCGCCATCCCACGACCCCGAGGACCTGCGCGCCGCCCTGGAGGCCCTCGGCGCCCCGGTGTCGATCGTCGACGCGGGCGGCAGGCAGGCCATCGGCTTCGGCGGCGTCGGGAGGCTGGGCGCCTCCCCCTCCCAGGCCGATCTCCCGCTCCTCGCCCACGCGCCGGCGCTCCTCCCCGAGGATCTCGGCGATCCCGACTTCCGCCGGACCCACGGCGTGCGCTACGCCTACGTCGCCGGCGAGATGGCGAACGGCATCGCCTCGGAGGAGCTGGTCGAGGCCATGGCCCGGGCCGGGATGCTCGCCTTCTTCGGCGCCGCGGGCCTGCCGCCGGCGCGGGTGGAGCGGGCGATCGAGCGCCTCGGGGCCCTGGGCGACCTCCCCTACGGCTTCAACCTGATCCACAGCCCCACGGACGTGGCCCTCGAGGCCGCCCACGCCGATCTCTTCCTCCGCCACGGGATCCGCCTGGTCTGCGCCTCCGCCTACCTGGATCTCACCCTCCCCCTGGTGCGCTACCGCGTCGCCGGGATCCGGCGGGGCCCCGGGGGCGAGGCGATCGCCCCCAACCGCGTGATCGCGAAGGTGTCGCGCGCCGAGGTGGCGCGCAAGTTCCTGTCGCCGCCGCCCGAACGCTTCCTGCGCGAGCTGGTCGAGGCGGGCGAGATCACCGAGGGGCAGGCCCGGCTCGCCCGCACGATCCCGATGGCGGAGGACCTCACCGCCGAGGCGGACTCCGGCGGCCACACCGACAACCGCCCGCTGGTGGTGGTCCTCCCCGCGATCCAGGCGCTGCGCGACGAGCTCCAGGCCGAGCACCGCTACGCCGTGCGCCCTCGGGTCGGCGCCGCGGGCGGCATCGCCACGCCCGCCGGGGTCGCCGCCGCCTTCTCGCTCGGCGCCGCCTACGTGGTCACCGGCTCGGTGAACCAGGGCTGCCGCGAGGCCGGCACCTCGGACCTCGTCCGGCAGATGCTCGCCGAGGCCGCCAGCACCGACGTCGCCATGGCGCCCGCCGCGGACATGTTCGAGATGGGCGTGAAGGTGCAGGTCCTCTCCAAGGGGACGATGTTCCCGGTGCGCGCCGCCAGGCTCTACGAGCTCTACCGCGCCCACGACGGCCTGGACGCCCTGCCCGCCCGGGCGCGCGAGGAGCTGGAGCAGAAGTACTTCCGCTGCACCCTCGAGGAGGCGTGGGAGGGCTGCAAGGCCTTCTTCTCGGAGCGAGATCCGGCGCAGATCGAGAAGGCCGAGAACGATCCGCGCCACAAGATGGCGCTGGTGTTCCGCTCGTACCTCGGCCGCGCCTCCGGTTGGGCGAACGAGGGCGTCGCCGATCGCCGCATCGACTTCCAGATCTGGTGCGGCCCTGCGATGGGCGCCTTCAACGAGTGGGCGAAGGGCTCCTTCCTCGCCGACTGGCGCGAGCGCCGCGTGGTGCCGGTGGCGAAGAACCTCCTCGCGGGCGCCGCCGTGCTCACCCGGATCGCCGCGCTGCGGGTCCAGGGGGTGGCGATCCCCGCGGAGCTGGAGCGGTTCTCGCCGCGCACGGAGGCCGAGCTGGAGGCGATGTCCGCCCCCGCGCCCGCTCCCGCCGAGGCAACGTCGGCGCCGGCCCCCGCCCCGCGCCGCGCCGGGGGGAGCGCGCCGGAGCCCATCGCCATCGTGGGGATGGCGGCGCTCTTCCCGAAGGCGCGGGACCTCGAGGCCTACTGGCGCCTCCTGCGCACCGGCGTCGACGCCGTGGGACCCATCCCGGAGACCCGCTTCTCGCTGGCCGACTACCACGATCCCGACCCCCGGGCGCCGGACCGGATCTACACCACCCGCGGCGCCTTCCTCGATCCGATCCCCTTCGATCCCACCGAGTTCGGGATCCCGCCCAGCATCCTCGAGGCGACCGACACCTCGCAGCTCCTGGGCCTGGTGGTGGCGAAGCGCGCGATGGAGGACGCCGGCTACGGCGACGGCGTGGACTGGGATCGCAGCCGCGCCTCGGTCTGGCTCGGCGTCACCGGCACCCAGGAGCTCGTCATCTCCCTGGGCGCCCGCCTCGGACACCCGAGGTGGAGGAAGGCCCTGCGCGACGCCGGCGTGCCGGAGGAGCAGGCCGAGGAGGTGGTGGAGCGGATCGGCCGATCCTACGTGGGCTGGCAGGAGAGCTCGTTCCCCGGCCTGCTCGGCAACGTGGTGGCGGGGCGCATCGCCAACCGCCTCGACTTCGGCGGCACCAACAGCGTGGTGGACGCGGCCTGCGCCAGCTCGCTCTCGGCGATCCATGCCGCGTGCATGGAGCTGTGGGCCGGCAGGTCCGATCTGGTCCTCACCGGCGGGGTCGACACCATCAGCGACATCTTCATGCACATGTGCTTCTCGAAGACGCCGGCCCTCTCCCCCACCGGGGACGCCCGGCCCTTCGACGCCAAGGCGGACGGGACCATCCTCGGCGAGGGCATCGGAATGCTGGTGCTCAAGCGCCTCTCCGACGCGGAGGCCGCCGGCGACCGCATCCACGCCGTGATCCGCGGGGTGGGCGCGTCGAGCGACGGCCGCGCCAAGAGCATCTACGCCCCGGTGCCCGAGGGGCAGGCCCGGGCGCTGCGGGCGGCGTACCGGCACGCGGACGTGAGCCCCCGCACGGTGCAGCTCGTGGAGGCCCACGGCACCGGCACCAAGGCGGGCGACGTCGCCGAGTTCGAGGCGCTGCGCACGGTGTACGGCGAGGCGAGCGACGACCGCGGCTGGGCTGCCCTGGGCTCGGTGAAGTCGCAGATCGGCCACACCAAGGCCGCGGCGGGGGCCGCGGGCCTGATCAAGGCGGCCCTGGCGCTCGAGCACAAGGTGATCCCGCCCACCATCAAGGTGAACGCGCCCAACCCGGACCTCGAGGTGGAGGCGAGCGCGTTTTACCTCTCCACCGAGGCGCGGCCCTGGCTCGCGCCCGCGGATCATCCCCGGCGGGCGGCGGTGAGCGCCTTCGGCTTCGGGGGCAGCAACTTCCACGCGATCGTGGAGGAGTACCGCCCGCGGCGCGAGGCGCCGGCCTGGGACGGATCGGTGGAGCTGGTGGCGCTCGGCACCGACGATCGCGAGGGTCTCGCCGCCGAGCTGGACCGGCTGGAGGCCTGCGAGGACCTCCCGGACTTCGCGGCGACGTCGCGGGCGGCCTTCCGGCCGAAGGCCCCTTGCCGGCTCGCGCTGGCGGTGGAGCGCGGCGCCGATCTCGCGGCGCTCGCGGCCCGCGCCCGGAAGCGGATCGAGCAGGGGCCCGGCGGCGCCGACGGGATCTTCTACGGCGAGGGGGTGCCAGACGGAAAGCTCGCCTTCCTCTTCCCCGGCCAGGGCGCGCAGTCGGTCGGGATGCTGCGGGATCTCGCCAACGTCTTCCCCGAGATGCTCGCCTCCCTCGAGGACGCCGGGGAGGTGGCGGAGGCGATCCATCCGCCGCCGACCTTCGACGAGGAGGTTCGCGAGGCGCGGGCCGCGCTCCTGCGGCGCACCGAGAACGCGCAGCCCGCCCTCGGGGCGGTGGAGCGCGGCGCCCTCGGGATCCTGCGCCGCTTCGGCCTGAAGCCCGACGCCGCGGCGGGGCACAGCTTCGGCGAGTTGGTGGCCCTCCACGCGGCGGGGCGGCTCTCGTCCGAGGATCTCTCGGCGATGGCGAGAGTGCGCGGCGCGCTGATGGCCGGCGACGGCGGCGATCGAGGCACCATGCTCGCGGTGCACGCGCCCCTCGCCGAGGTGGAGGCGATGATCGCCGAGGAGGAGTTCGACCTCGTCCTCGCCAACCGGAACGCGCCGACCCAGGGCGTGATCTCCGGCAGCCGGGAGGCGATCGAGGCGGCGGTCGAGGCGTGCCGGCGCCGGGGTCTGCGCTTCTCCCGGCTCGACGTGGGGGCGGCGTTCCACGGCCCGCTCGTCGGCGACGCGGCGGAGGGCTTCGCGAAGGCGCTGGCCCAGGTGGAGCTCTTCCCGGGATCGGCGCGGGTTTTCGCCAACTCCACCGCCGCGGCGTACCCGGAGGACGCCGACGAGGCCCGGGCGCTGCTCGCCCACCAGCTCGCCAGGCCGGTGCGCTTCGCCGAGATGTTGCAGGCCATGTGGGCCGACGGCGTGCGCACCTTCGTGGAGGTGGGGCCGAAGTCGATCCTCACCGGCCTCGTCCGCGCGAACCTCGGCGACGCCGACCACCGCGCCATCGCCCTCGACGCCAGCGGCGGCAGGCGGCGCGGGCTCTTCGATCTCGCCGCGCTCCTCGCGGCCCTGGCGGCGGAGGGGAGGCCGGTCCGTCTCGAGGAGTGGCAGGCGGTGGCGCCGCCGCCACGCGGCGCGAGGAAGCGGTCCGCCCCGCGCATGTCGATCCCGCTCACCGGCGCGAACTACCGCGCGCCGCAGCCGGAGCTCCCCCCGTCGCGCTTCGCTTCCGGTGGCGCGAGCCCCGCGGCGCTTCCCTCGTTTCCCGGCGCACAGGGCGACGCGGCGGCGCCCGCGCCGCCTCCCTTCGGGGACGTGGCACCGGCGGCGCTCCCCTGGCCTTCCGACGCGAAGGGCGGCCGGGTGGGCACCGCCGCCGCCTCCCCTTCACCCTTCGTGAATCCGGCCGCTCCCGGCGGCCCGCTTCCCCCTCTTTCTTCCGCGATCCAGGCAGCGGCGTCCCCCGCCACTTCGGCATCCCACCCCGGCCTGCCGGAGCCTTCGCTCCCGGAGCATTCGATGAGCCACGGTACCCCTCCCGCTTCGCCCTTCCTCTTCGAGGCGCTGCGCGCCAACGGCGAGAGCCTGCGCGCGCTCCAGCACCTCCAGGAGCAGACCGCCCTCCTGCACCAGCGCTTCCTCGAGGGGCAGGCCGCCGCCCAGGCAAGCTTCCACGCGCTGCTCCAGGGGCAGCAGCGCCTCGTCGAGCAGGCGATCGCCGGTGCAGCGGTGGAGATGCCGGCGCCCGCCGCGTGGGCCGGGAACGTCGCCGCCCCGCAGCCGCCGCTCGCGCCGCCAGCGGCCCCGAACCATTCGCCGCACGACCACGCCGCGGCGCCGGCTCCGACGTTCCCGCCATACGGCCACGCCGCGGCGCCCGCCCCGGCGCTCCCTCCGTCCGGACTCGCGCCCGCGCACCCCACGTACGGGCACGCCGCCGCGGCGGGCGCCCCGGGGCAGCCAAAGGAGGCCAGCGTCACCGTCCTCAAGGCCCGGAGCCAGCCCGCATTCGACGGGAAGGCCGTCCTCCTCGCCGTGGTGGCGGAGGCCACCGGCTACCCCACCGAGATGCTCGAGCTCGACATGGACATGGAGTCCGACCTCGGGATCGACTCGATCAAGCGGGTGGAGATCCTCTCCATGCTCGCCAAGCGCGTGCCCGACGCGCCCGCGGTAGACCCCGAGCACCTGAGCGGGCTGCGGACCCTGCGGCAGGTCCTCGAGTTCGTCTCCCCCGGACAGTCCGGCGCCAAGCCCTCCGGCGCCGAGGCAGAGGCCGAGAGCGAGGCGCAAGGGGCGGCGCAACTCGCGCACCGGGACGTCGTCGCCGTCCGCCTCGCGCCGAGGAGCGCGCAGTCGCTCCCCGCGAAGGGGCGGATCCTCGTCTCGGCAGGGGACGAAGCCGGCCTCGGCGCGTCGCTGGTGGCGTGCCTGCGCCGCCGGGGCGCCGATGCCGCGCTCGTGGAGGACGAGGCCGATCTGGAGGGCGCCGCCGCCCTCGTGGTGGTGGGCGACGATCGCCCCGACCGGATCCGGGAGGCCTTCCGCCTCCTGCGCGCCGCGGCGCCTGGGCTTCGCGCCGCCGGCGACGAGGGAGCGGCGCTCTTCGCCACCGTGTCCCGCCGGGACGGCGCCTTCGGCCAGATCGATCCCCTGGCCGGCAGCCCCCTCCAGGCGGGCCTCGCCGGCCTCGCCAAGACGGCGGCCCAGGAGTGGCCCGAGGTGCGGTGCCGGGCGGTGGACGTCTCCGCGTCGTGGCCCGCCGAGGAGGCCGCGGAGGCCGTCGCCGCCGAGCTCTGCGAGGAGGGCCCGCGCGAGGTGGGCCTCGGCCCCGCCGGCCGGATCGGGCTCTCCTTCCGCGATCGCCCCGCGCCCTCCCTCGCGGACGGCGCTGCCCTCGACGAGGGGGCGCTCGTCGTCGTCACCGGAGGTGCACGAGGCGTGACCGCGGCGTGCACCGTGGCGCTCGCCGAGGCCCGCCGGCCCTCGCTCCTCCTCCTGGGGCGATCGCCGCTGCCGGGCGACGAGCCCGCGTGGCTCGAGGGCGCCGACGACGAGGCGGCGATCAAGCGAGCCCTCCTGGAGCACGGCTTCCCCGGCGAGCGGCCCACCCCGCGGATGCTCGGCGAGGCCTGCCGCCGGATCCTCGCCGAGCGAGAGGTGCGAGCCACCCTCGCCGCCCTCGAGCGCGCCGGCGCCCGGGTGATGTACCGCTCGGTCGACGCCCGGGATCGCGATCAGGTGCGGGCAGCGGTGGAGGAGGCCCGCGCCGCCTTCGGCCCGGTGCGCGGCGTGGTGCACGGGGCGGGCGTGCTGCGCGACAAGCGCATCGAGGAGAAGAGCCTCGAGGACTTCTCCGAGGTGTGGAGCACGAAGGTCGACGCCCTCGAGATCCTATTGGAGGCGGTGGGCGACGACGCGCTCTCCTTCCTGGCGCTCTTCACCTCGGTGACCGGGCGCTTCGGCCGCAGGGGCCAGTGCGACTACGCCGCCGCCAACGAGGCCCTGACCGGAATCGCGCTGCGGGAGGCCCGGCGCCGGCCGTCGTGCAACGCGGTCGCCTTCGACTGGGGCCCGTGGGAGGGCGGGATGGTGACCCCCGCGCTGCGCCGCGAGTTCGAGAGGGAGGGCATCGGCCTCATCCCGGTCGGCGCCGGTGCGTCCCTCTTCGCCACCGAGGTCCTCGCCGGCCGGCGGGGCGCGGTGGAGCGGGTGGTCGGCGCGGGCTTCCCCGACGGCGAGATCCCTCCCGAGACCCGGGGGGCGCTCCTCGCCTGGCACAGGATCGATCCGT
>DATMSB010000061.1:0-9637 GCA_035565615.1 Vulgatibacter sp.
GATCGCAGCGCCATTCGCCACGCCGCTCGCTACGTCGTTCGCCACGCCGCGCGCCGCATCGCCCCCGGCGCCGTCGCCGCTCGCCCCGCCGAAGCTCCGCGCCAGAGTGAGGGCCCTCATCACCGCCTGCACGTCCTCGTCCAGCTCGTGATCCACCCGCGCCGTGGGCTCCGCGTCGAGGAGCGCGAGGCGCGCGGTCTCGCGCTCCGGCTCCGGCGCCGCCTCCCGATGCGAGGGCGTCCCCTCCCGGCACGCCACCTCCTCCTTCGAGGGAGCCGACGAGGTCGCCCCGGGCTGCGCGAACATCGACGGGTTGGCCGCCACCTGGGCCTTCAGCCGCGCGACCGCGCGCCCTCGCTGCAGCGGCGCCATCCCGGCGATCCGCGCGGCGTCGGCGCCGAAGAGGAGCGCCGCGGAGCCCGCCGCGGCCTCGCGCACGGACTCGTCCTCGTCGAGGAGCGCGTCCACCAGGGCGAGGGCCGCCTCGGGTCGCCTCGTGGCGCCGAGGGCCACGGCGGCGAGGCGACGCGCGTGGCGATCGTCGTCCCCGAGCACGGGAGCGAGGAGCTCGCCAGGATCGATCCCCCTCGCCGCGGCGGCCTGGAGCGCCGCCCGCCGGCGCACCTTGGGATCGTCGTCGGCGAGGGCGCCCCGCAGGGCGTCGGCGAGGGACGCGGGTTCGTCCGCCAGGAGCCGCGCCGACGCGTCCACGGCGGCGGCGCGCACCAGCGGATCCGGATCGTCGCCCAGCTCCTCCACCGCCCGGATCGCCTCGGATCCGCCCGCCCTGCCCAGGGCGTCGGCGAGCGCCTCCCGCAGCGCGGGCCCCGCGCCCGGGAGGGCGTCCACGAGCAGCGGGACCGCCTCCTCCCCGGCGATGTCGACGAGCCGCGACGCAGCCCGGAGCCTCGCGCCCTCCGGCCCCTGGACGAGCTCGGCGGCGAGCCGCTCGGCGAGGATCCGCTCGGCCTGGGTGGGGAGCGAGGCGAAGCGAGGGACGGCGCCGCCGAGGAGGGCCGAACCCTCTTCCAGGTCGGCCGCGAGGGCGACCGTTCTTTCCCGGCTACGCCGTTCCATCGAGACTTCTCGTCCTCGCAAAGATCGGCAACGCCCGCCTCCACCACCAACGGCAAGAGAGCGGGCGAAGGCATTTACCCCCACAACGTACACGACGGGGATCTGACAGTCCAGGGCCGCGGATCTTCGAGGGTTTTTCCACAGGAGGGCGAGAGGGGGCGGCGGGATCCGGGCCGCGATCCGCGCTACGATCCGGTGGCCCCCTCGACCCGCCGCACGACGGCCCGTGTCGATTGCAGCTCAAATATGGGACACCGCGCCGCGCGATGTTCGCGTTGCGCCTCTCGCGGGATCGCAAGAATGTCCACTCCGTCTCCAGCCATCCTCATCTGTGGTGCCATCCGTCCGCGGCTCGACCGCCTGGAAGGCGCCCTCGAGCGGATCGCCCGCCGCGACGATCTCGCCCGGATCACCATGGGCTTCCGCGCCCGCGACGAGCTCCTGGTGCTGGTCCTCGAGCCGGCGCCGGGCGCCGAGCCCGGCTTCGGGCCGGCGGCGGCCGCCGCCGCGCGCCTCCCCGGCCTGCGCGCCCTCGACCTCGCCCCGTCCGGCTCCCCCGATCGCCTCCGCGATCGCGCGCTGCGAAGCTGCGATCCCGTGATCGTGGTGGAGTCGCCGAAGGCCGCCGCCGAGCGGCTCCGGGCGTTCCTCGAGGATCCCGGGTACGCCGCCGCGCCCCCGCCGCCGGTCTTCCCCATCCGCTTCGAGCCGGAGTCCTTCCTCGAGGTCTACAAGCGCGACCTCTCCCAGGGCACGCTCTTCGTCCCCTGGGAGGAGGAGAAGCCCGCGGTCGGCTCCAACGTGCGCCTCGATCTCTTCGTGCCCGGCGACCCCTCGCCGGTGAAGGCGCTCGCCAAGGTGATCCACCACGGCGACGTGGCGGGCCCCGGCTTCGGCACCCGCGTCGCCCTCTCGGAGGTCGCGCGCGAGCGGCTCGAGCTCACCTCGCGGCGGCTGCAGGCGAGCGCGTCCTCGCGGGAGATCCGGAACGAGCCCCGCGTCCCCGCCCGGCTCGAGGTCGCCTTCTCCACCGGCTCGGAGGTGGGCCGGGCGTGGACCCAGGACATCTCCCGGGGCGGCGTCTTCGTCGCCACCGAGAACCCGCCCGCGCTGGGCACCGCGGTCGAGCTCACCCTCGCCCTCCCCGGCGGCGACGCGGTGAAGCTCCCGGCGGAGGTGGTGCGGTTGATCGGCCCGGAGGAGTCCGCCGCCAAGGGCTTCCAGCAGGGCTGCGGCCTCACCTTCCACGACGTCTCCCCGGAGGTCCGAAGGCGCCTCGAGGCGTTCGTCGAGGCGGTCGAGATCGCGCCCATGGCCCGGGTGCTCCTCGTGGACGACGCGGCGCTCTACCGCAGCCTCCTCGGCGACGAGCTGGCGTCCCGCGGCTGCGAGGTGGTCGAGGCGACCAACGGCGCCGAGGCCTTCGAGAAGCTGGTGGACGAGCTCTTCGCCCTCGACCTCCTCGTCCTCGACCTCGTCCTGCCCAACACCTCGGGTGTCGAGCTCCTTGACAGAATCCGCCGGCTCGGCGGCGAGACGGAGCTCGTCATCGCCGTGGTCGCCGGCGGGGCCGACGATCCCGGCGTGCGCAGGCGGGTGCTCGAGGCCGGGGCCAACGAGGTGATGGCGAAGTCCATGCCGGTGAAGGAGGTCGCAGACCGCCTGCTCGCGCTCCTGCCCAAGCGCTGACCCACCGCGCGGATCGGCGGCCGCTCGAGAACTCGAGAAGAAGACCCGATCAGCCCGCGGCGGGCTCCGGCTCCCCCGGGACACCGATGAGATGGCCGAAGCGCGCCTCCATCTCCCGGTGCACGAAGGCCTCGATCCCCTCCGCACCTTCCCAGGCCATGGCGCGCTCCGCCAGCTCGCGCGCCTCCGCGGTCGTGCTCGCCCGCACCACCCGGCGCACCACCGGGATCGCCGCCGGCGCCATCGACAGCTCGTCGACGCCCATGCCCAGGAGCACCAGGGTGTTGCGGGGATCCCCCGCCATCTCGCCGCATACGGCGACGTGGATCCCCGCCTCCTTCGCCGCGTCGATCACCAGGCGCAGCATCCGCAGGATCGAGAGGTGCAGCGGCCGGTAGAGGTAGGCGACCTCCCGGTTCTGCCGATCGATCGCCATCGCGTACTGGATGAGGTCGTTGGTCCCGATGGAGAAGAAGTCCGCCTCGCGGGCGAGCCGATCGGCGATCTGCGCCGCCGACGGGACCTCGATCATCGCGCCCACCGGGATGCGCGCCGCCATCGGCACGCCCTCCGCGGCGAGCTCGTCCCTGCAGCGGGCCAGCGCCTCCTTCGCGTCGCGCAGCTCGGAGACGCAGGTGATCATCGGAAAGAGCACCCGCACCCTGCCGTGGGCGGACGCCCGCAGGATCCCGCGGAGCTGCGCGTCCAGGATCTCCGGCTGCCGCCGAAGGAGGCGCAGGGCGCGCAGGCCCAGGGCGGGGTTGGGCTCGCTCCGGCGCAGCCGATCGGAGGGGAGCTTGTCGGCGCCGGCGTCGAAGACGCGGATCGTCACCTCCCGGCCGCCCACCTCTTCGACGACCCGGCGGTAGGCCTCGAAGTGCGCCTGCTCGGTGGGGAGCCTGCCGCTGCCGACGTAGAGGAACTCGGTGCGGAAGAGGCCCACGCCGCCGGCGCCCGAGCGCTGGACGCCGTCGAGCTCCTCGTGGAACTCGATGTTGGCGAAGAGGCGCAGCTCCTTGCCGTCGCGCGTGACCGGCGGCAGCGCCCGCTCCTCGGCGAGGCTCTCCTCGTAGCGCTCGAGCCGGGCCTTCCGCTCCGCGAAGTGGACGAGCCGCTCGGGGCCCGGCCGCAGGACCACCTCGCCGGCGGCGCCGTCCACCGCCGCCACGTCGCCCGCCCGGGCGGCCTCCGTGGCGCGGTCGGTCCCCACCACCGCGGGGATCCCCCTGGCGCGGGCGACGATGGCCGTGTGCGAGGTCCTGGTCCCCCGATCGGTGACCAGGGCGAGCACCTTCTCCGGCACCAGCAGCACGGTGGCGTCGGCGGGGGAGAGATCCTTCGCGACGAGGACCACGCCGGGCGGGATCTCGTCGGTCTCCACGTCGGGCTTCTGGCCCATGAGGTTTCGCACCACCCGGTCGGAGACGTAGGCGACGTCGTGGCGCCGCTCCCGAAAGTACTCGTCGCCGAGCCTGCCGAAGGCGCCGCGCAGCTTGCGCATGCAGCGGCGCACCGCCCACTCGGCGTTCACCTGCTCCGCGCGCACCAGGCGCTTCGCCTCGTCCACGAAGGCCGGATCCCGGAGCATGAGGCGGTGGGCCTCGAGGATCATCGCGTGCTCGGGCCCCTCGCCGTGCTCCACCTCCGCCTTCATCTCGCAGAGCTGCTCGTCGGAGAGCTCGATGGCCGCGTCGAGGCGCAGCAGCTCCGCCTCGATCTCGCCGGGGGCGAGCTGCCGGCGCGGGGTGCGGATCCGACGGCGATCGAGCAGGTGCACCGGCCCCACGGCCACACCCGTCGAAGCGCCGGTCCCCGCAAGCGTGATGGTGGAGCGGTCATCCAAGCCTTGGGCCATCCTATCCCGTATCCTCGCCGAAGCCGGCCTCGATCAGCTCGCCCAGCGCCGCCACGACCTCGGCGGCGTCGGGCCCCTGGGCGCGGACGACGACCTCGCTGCCCTGCGGCGCGGCGAGCATCAGCACGCCCATGATGCTCTTGGCGTTCGCCAGGCGCCCGTCGCGGGAGATGGTCGTCTCGGACCGAAAGCGGTTCGCCGTCTGCACGAGCTTCGCGGCGGCCCTGGCGTGGAGGCCGAGCCGGTTGACGATGGTGAAGGTGCGTTCGATCCCGTCCATGTTCGAGTCCCGTCTCACGTCCCAAGGAGGAGGGCGCTCGCGATCCCGATCGCGATCGCGAGCCAGCCTCCGGCGATCGGACCTCGCTTCTCGAGCATCAGGAAGGCGGCGGCGCCCGCGAGGAGGGCCGCCCCCAGCGGGGCGAGGACGGCGGGCGCTCCTGCCGGCCACGGCGCGGCGGGGACGGCCGACGCGCCCCACGCCGCCATGGCGATCGCGACGCCGCCGAGGCAGGCGAGCGCGCGCCGCAGGATCGCGCCCGCGCGCGGCAGGTCGAGCGCGCCCAGCCGGCCCACCACGCCCTCGCCCAGGCGGTAGCCGTCCCGGAACATCCCGATCCGCAGGGTGAGGTGGGGCACGTCGTAGAGGGCGAGGAAGAGGGGCACGGACCAGAGGCCGATCCACGGGAACGCGAGCGCCGCCACCGCTCCGGCGAGCGGACGGAGCGAGAGCCAGAAGAACGAGTCCCCCACCGCGGCCAATGGGAACATCAGCGCCTCCTTGAAGCGCTGCGCGGCCTCGGGCTCCTCCTCCCCGGCGGCGATCCGCTCCTCCAGCCGCAGCACCCCGCCGAGGATCGGCGCGGCCAGGTACGGGTGGGAGTTGAAGAGCGTGAGGTGTCGGCGCAGGGCGCGGACGCGCGCCTCCCGGGAGGGGTGGAGCCAGCGAAGGGCGGGCCACAGGGCGTACGCCACGCCGAGGCCCTGCATCCCCTTGTGGTTCCAGGAGGCCTGCAGCGTCAGGCTCCGCAGGAAGACGCGGGCACGCACCCAGCGCGGGAGGGTCCTCGCCCCCGGCTCGCGGACCGCCTTGCCTCGATCCTGGAGGGCGACGCTCACGGCGCGGCTCCTCCGCTCCCCACCCAACCGATCGCGAGGGCCGCGGCGAGCCCCACCGCGGCGAGGGCGGTGCGGCCGCGGACGCCCGAGGCGCGCACGGCAGCGGCGCCCCCCACGGCCCAGAAGAGGAGCCAGCCGACGCCGAAGCCCACCTGGAGCCCGGTCGGGATCGTCCGGTCGATCCACGCGATCAAGGGCCCTCCCCCCGCCGCCGCCACGACCACGAGCGCGGCCGTCGCCACGAAGGGTCGCCACAGGGAGGAGAGGTGCTCCCGCAGGGCCCGCTCCGGATCGCCCTCGGCGAGCCAGCGCTCGGCGCGCTCGAGCGCGCGCTCGTCGAGCCGCTCGCCCCAGCGCTCGAGCCGCCTCCCGACGACCGCCACGGGCGCGAAGAGCGCGAAGGCCAGGCAGGCGATCGTGCCGGTGACGCCGAAGCCCTGGGAGCCGGCGGCGACCGCCGAGGACGCGATGGCGGCGGCGGCGGCGGTCTCGTGCTGCGGGAGGGCCGCCCCCAGGTTCGCGGCGGCGATCCAGAGGAGTTCGAGCGGCGCGCCCACCAGCAGGCCGCCCAGGGGATCGCCGAGGATCCAGCCGATCAGCGGCCCGAGGACGATGGGCCGGGAGAGCTGCGCCTGCAGGAACGCCTTCCGCTCCACCGCGAGCATGCCGCCGGCCACCGCGGCGCCGACGATCGACAGCGCGCTCACCGCGCCCCCATCCGCGCCGCCAGCTCCGGCAGCGGCACCGCGCGATCCTTGGGGATCGCCCGCGCCTCGACCTCCACCCCTCGGTCGGCGAGCGCCTCGAGCAGCTCCAGCTCCCGGTGCGAGAGGTACACCGAGGGTGAGACGTGCTTCCTCCCCTCCGCGAAGTGCACGTTGCCGAGGTTGAGCTGCGCGACCACCGCGCCGGCCTCCACCGCCGCGGCGGCCCGCGCCACGTCCCGCACCAGCACCAGCACGCGCTTGGGTCCCCTCGAGAGCGCCGCCCAGTCCACCTCGTCCACCCGCTGGATCGCGGCATCCACCGAGGCGGGGAGCGCGAGCGACATCGCCGCCCGCATCAGGGGCGAGGCTGCCGCCTCGTCGTCGGCGACCACCACCTGCTCGGCGCGCAGGTGGGGGATCCAGGCGGACACCACCTGGCCGTGGATGAGGCGGTTGTCCACGCGGAGGAGGACGATCATTCCTCCTGCCCTCCGTCCGCGCCCTCGGAACGGCACCGGGCGCGGAGGACTTCGCTCGCGTGGAGGACGTTGGCCCGCCCGTACGCCGCGAGCTCGGCGGCGAGCCGGGCCGGATCGCGCGCCTGCGCGCGGGAGGTGGCTGCCTTGAGCAGCATGGGGAGGTTGAGGCCCGTCACCATCTCGAGCCTCCCCTCGTCGAGGAGGTCGACGCAGCAGTTCGACGGCGTCCCGCCGAAGAGATCGGCGAGGACGACGACCCCGTCGCCGTCGTCCGCCCGGGCGATCGCCTCGAGGACCTTGCCGCGGCCGATCTCCAGCCCCTCCCCGGGGAGGAGATCCACCGTGGCGAGCCGCTCGATCGGACCGACGATCCCCTCGGCGGCGGTGACCAGCGCCTCGGCCATTCGTCCGTGCCCGACCACCACGATCCCGACCATCCGTCCGCTCCACGCTCACCCGGAGAGGCGCTCACCGGAAATTCAGACCACGAGGCGTCAATCCTTCTCGATGTCCCGATCCCACACCCGCACCAGCGTCTCGGCGCCGGAGAGCCCCTCGGCGAGCGCCCGGCAGAAGGCGACGCTGCGGTGCTTGCCGCCCGTGCAGCCGATCGCCACCGTGAGGTAGCTCTTCCCCTCGCGGCGGTAGTGGGGGAGGAGGAACTGCACCATCCCCTGCACGTGGGCGAGGAAGGCGCGGGCCTCGTCTCGCTCCAGGACGTAGGCGGCGACGTCCGGCTCGCGGCCCGTGCGATCCCGCATGCCGGGGACGAAGTAGGGGTTCGGGAGGAAGCGCACGTCCACCACCAGATCCGCCTGGGGCGGCAGGCCGTAGCGGTAGCCGAAGGAGACGACGGTGACGTTGAGCAGGTTGCCCTGGGCGTCCCCGAAGCGCCCCTGGATCATCCGCTTCAGCTCGTGGACCGTCACCGAAGAGGTGTCGATCACCTCGTCCGCCATCGCCCGCAGGTGGCGCAGGAGCTTGCGCTCGTCGGTGATGCCGGCGGGCACCGTGCCCTCCGGCGAGATGGGGTGGCGCCGCCGCGTCTCGGAGAAGCGGCGGATCAGCGCCTCGTCCGAAGCGTCGAGGAAGAGGACTTCCACGTGGAGCCCGTCGCGGCGCAGGTCCTCGATCGCCTGGGGCGTGTCGCCGAGGAAACGGCCCTCTCGGGCGTCCACCACCACGGCGATGCGCGGCATGTTGCCGGCGTAGCGGGCGAGCTCCAGGAGCTTGCCGAGGAGGGGAACGGGGAGGTTGTCGATGCAGAAGTAGCCGGAGTCCTCCAGGGCCCGGATGGCGGTGGACTTGCCGCCGCCGCTCATGCCGGTGATCACCACCACGCGCGAGGGGTTCGTCTGGGTATCGGGGTTCATTCCACTTCGTCTCCGAGGCCGCGGCGGGGACGCACCTGCGCGATCTCGCGGTTGAGCTGCTCCTGGAACGTCCGGGCCGAGTGGTAGCCCTGGAACTTGAGGAGCTGGTTGCGGGCGGCGACCTCGATGATCGTCGCCATGGCGCGCCCCGGCCGCACCGGGACCGTGATCTTCGGGATCTCCACCTCGAGGATCGAGTGGGTGCGCACCTCGACGCCGAGGCGATCGTACTCCATCGCGGGATCCCACTCCACGAGCTCCACCACCATCTCGATCTTCTTGCGATCGCGCACCGCGGCGATGCCGAAGAGATCCTCGATGTTGATGATCCCGAGGCCGCGGATCTCCATGTGGTGCTCGATGATCGAGGCGCCCGACCCGTAGACCGAGTCGAACTTCTTGCGCTTGATCTCGACGATGTCGTCGGCGACCAGGCGATGGCCGCGCATCACCAGGTCGAGGGCGCACTCGCTCTTGCCGATGCCGCTCTTCCCCAGGAGGAGGATCCCGACCCCGTAGACGTCGAGGAGCACGCCGTGCACCGAGGTCCGGGGGTTGATCGCCTCGGCGAGCACGTCCTGCACCCGCACGATGAAGTCCGAGGAGAGGAGCGGCGTGGCCATCAGCGGGCAGCCGTGCCGCTCCGCCGCCTCCACCATGCAGCGCGGGACCGGCAGGCCCTTCGTCACCACCAGGCAGGCCACCTTCTGCGAGAAGAAGCCCTCGGCGATCTCGACCTGGCGCTCCGGCGACAGGGTGCCGAAGTAGTCCATCTCGGTGTGGCCGAAGACCTCGATGCGCTCCGGGTGGATGTGCTCGAAGAACCCCGCCAGCACCAGGCCGTGCTTCTGCACCCGCTCGTGGGTGATCACCCGCCCCAGCCCGGCGCCGCCGGCGAGCAACTCCAGCTTCAGCTCTGCGCCGCTCTCCGCCAGCAGCCGGCCGACCTCGATCGAGCTCACGAGGCCTGGGTGACACGTTTCGGATTCGGAGGTCAAGCCGCGCCGCGCACGAGCTGATGGCCGCCGGCCGGTTCGTTGATCGGCCGCGAGGAGTGGTGCTAGTGGATCGGATCTCGCGCCGAGTCACCGCCTCTCGCTACCAGGGGTAGACCATGGATCGCGCCGCTCGGATCGCCTTCGCGCTCGCGCTCGGGTGGGTCCTCGCCCTCCCCGGCTGCCTGCAGGGCGACGACTGCGCGCGCGACGCCGATTGCCCGGCGGGTCTGGTCTGCATGGACCGGGGCATGAAGGTCTGCGTGGCGGCCGAGGGCGGCGGGGAGGGAGGCGACGGAGGGGGCGGCCGCGGCGGCGCGGGAGGGGGTGGAGGGATTGGTGG
>DATMSB010000062.1:0-92589 GCA_035565615.1 Vulgatibacter sp.
ATCTCGTGCTGCACCTTCGCCTCTTCCAGCACGGTGATCGTGTCGCCGTCGGCGAGGGCCACGACCCGCCCGTGCAGCACGCCCTCCCCCGACGCGCGCGGCGCGGAGCAGGAGCAGCCCGCGAGGAGCAGCAGGGCGATCGCAAAGATGCGCAGGCTGGCGAACATCCCCCCCCTTGTCGCGCCCGCCCCCCGGAGCTGTCAACCCGCCGCCTTTCGTCCGCCCGAGGGGAGGGTCCTGACAGGGGGTGCAATCGTCGGCGCCGCGGCGCTAGAAGTCGAGGCGGTCTCCGATGTGCTGGCTCCGGACCACGGTCGCTTCAACGTCCAGCAGGCGATCGACCTGCGGCTGAACGAGCGCTTCGAGGAGGCGGGGATCTCCTTCGCCCACCCCATGCGCACCGTCTCGGTGCAGGACGCCGCCAGGCGGAGCCCCGCGGCGGCGCTCCCGTTGGAGGCCGGCGCGGCGAAGACGGGGACCCGAGCTCCCCCGCCGGCCGATGCGGGAGGCGCTCCCCGGGAGGAAGAGAGGATGGCGGACAGCTTTCTCGCCGGCCGGATCGAGCTGGTGCAGGACGACCTCACCCGGCTGCAGGTCGACGCGATCGTCAACGCGGCGAACCGCACCCTTCTCGGCGGCGCCGGGCTGGACGCCGCCGTCCACGAGGCCGCCGGCCCCGAGCTCCTCGAGGCCTGCCGGAAGCTGGGCGGGGCCTCCTCGGGGGACGCGAAGATCACGCCCGGCTTCCGCACCCTGATCACCGCCACCCCCGGGGCGGGGCGCGCCCTCGCCATCAAGATGGCCCGCTTGACGGTGAAGGCGATCCCCGACGCGGCGGCGCGGGATCGCCTGCGCCCCGCCTACGCGGAGGACGCCGAATCGCTCATCGCCGCCGCCCACGTGGTGGCGATCGAGTACGCCACCATCGCCGCGGCCGACGGCTACTGGCGAAAGTAGGCGCCATGGACGAGGGCTGGCGAGCCCTGCGGCTCTACACCATCGGCCACTCGACCCGATCGCTCCCCGAGCTGGTGGAGGCGCTGCACTCGTTCGGGATCGAGATCCTCGCCGACATCCGCACCATCCCCCGCTCCCGCCGCAACCCGCAGTTCAACGAGGACTCCATCGCCACGCCGCTGGAGGAGGCGGGGATCCGTTACGTGCACCTGGCCGGGCTGGGTGGGCTGCGGCGGGCCCGCGCCGACTCCCCGAACGACGCCTGGCACAACGCCAGCTTCCGGGGCTTCGCCGACTACATGCAGACCGACGACTTCGAGGAGGGGCTCGCCGAGCTCCGCGAGCTCGCCCGGGAGGGGAAGGTCGCGATCATGTGCGCCGAGAGCGTGCCCTGGCGCTGCCACCGCTCCCTGGTCGCCGACGCCGTCACGGCCCGGGGCGGCCAGGTCGAGCACCTGATGAGCGCCGGCCACTCGAACCCCCACCGCCTCACCCCCTTCGCGAAGGTGGACGGGAGCCGGGTCACCTACCCGGCGCAGCAGGAGGGCGAGCCGGCCTGACGCGGTGTGGGCGGGGGGCCGGCTGGCGAGCATCCCTCCAGGCTTCGCGCTTCCCCCGCAGCGCTCGAAGGGGGCGCCGCCTCTCTAGTGCACCCGGCCGTCGATCCGCGGCGCGAAGACGAAGGGGCCGACCCGGGCGCCGACGACGAGGAAGCAGAGCGCCCAGCCGATGCCCGCGGCCAGGATCCAGGTGGAGTACGACGCGGGCCAGAGCTGGGTGGCGACGAGGCGGAAGAAGGCCGCCGCCGCCATCGCCCCCAGCGCCAGCTTGTCGGACGCAGTGAAGCGGATCTTGCGTCCCGTGTGCCCCTGGCAGATGCGCAGGAGCATCGCCGGGATCACGATGCCCATGCACAGGAAGGTGAAGGCGTGGGTGGCGAGGGTGCCGACGCCCATGAACCAGCCCAGGTAGCGCATCGCCTGCAGGGCGAGGTGGAGGATCAGGCCGAGGTAGCCCACGTACATCACCGCGATCCCGAACCGCTTCATGCCGGCCACGGGATGCCAGGTGAGGAGGCGCGCGAGGAGGAGCGCGGCGGCGAGCCCCAGGACCGCCGCGGCCCAGGGTGCGGGGAGGAGCGCCTCGAAGACCGACGTGAGCACCAGCACCTTGATGGGCACGTCGATCCACCGCCGGAGCGGCAGGTCGATCCCCGGCCCGTTGCGCATGAACTGGGGCATGGTGCGCTCGAACATCATCACGAAGGCCACGCGGAAGAGGCCCAGGGTCATGGTGGTGCCGAGCACCCAGGTCGAGGGCGTCAGCAGCAGGTTCTTGGCGACCAGGAAGATCGGCAGCGCCACCACGAAGAAGGCGTTGTCCTTGTAGAAGCTCTTCGCGTTGAACCGCACCAGCGTCCACACGAGGTAGGCGATCACGTAGGCGGGGAACGCGTTCAGGAGGACGCGGGAGACCAGGGGATCGGCGACGAAGATCGCGGCCCGCTCGACGCACCACAGCGCCACCGCCAGGGCGAGCGGCCAGCCGTGGATGCCGCGGATCTTCACCCAGTTCTTGCTCGCGGTGAGGAGGAAGCCGCCCAAGACCGCCCAGCCGAAGCCGTAGTACATCTCGTGGGCGTGCCAGGCGAGCACGGGGACGCTCGAGGGCCAGGGCGTCACCCCGGTGAACGCGAAGACCCAGATCAGGGGGAGCGCCGCGCCCGCGACGAAAGCGAGGGCGAAGAAGGGGCGGAACCCCGCGAGCCAGATCGCCCGATCGAAGAAGCCGGCGGGGGCGGGCGCGACGGTGGAGGGCGGGAGCACGGTGGGATCGGGCATCGGTCCTCATGAGTGGGGCCGCTCGCGGCACCGAAAAAGGGGGCGGTCCCTCGCGAGGAAGGCCCTTCCTCCTACAGCTTGGTGACCTCGGCGCGCCACACCTCCGGGCCGTCGTCGATGCGGCGGAAGGCGAAGGACCCTTCCGCCTCGGTGGCCTCGAGCGTGTAGTACATGCAGCTCGGATCGTGATCGAGGGTGAGGCGCATGGTCGAGCCCCTCGAGAGCGCACGGTAGGCGCCCATGATGGTCTCGTACCGATCCCGCGGCTCCACCGGCCGCATGTCGAGATCCAGCGTCTCCTGCTCGGCGCGGGTGCCGCAGCCGGTCGCCTTCCGCGACGCGAGCCACCGGGTCCACATGCCGAGCTTCTCGGGCGAGCTGGGGCAGAGCACGGTGGCCCCGGCGTACTTGGAGAGCGCGAGGTCGGCGAGCACGCCGCCGACGCCGAGCCCGTCCTGCTCGTGCTGCTCGGGACCGCCCCCGTGGAGGCGGACGAGGCCGAGCAGGTCCCGGATGGCGAAGAGGATGGCACCGGCGTCCTCGAGGCTCTCCGACGAGGGGCGCAGCTCCCACGCGATGCCGAGGGCGTCGCCGGCGTTCCGCTCGCGGATCGAGCGGGCGAGCGCGACCATCGCGTCGAGGTGCGAGCCCTCGGCGAGGAGCAGGCGGCCGCCGACCTTCGAGAAGGCCGCGACGACCGCCGGCAGATCGGCGACGCCGCCGCGCGGCACCGAGACCGGGACCTCGAGCTTCGCGGAGCGCTGCGCGAGCCCCGGCGCGGAGCGGGCGTCGATCGCCTCCACCCGGAGCGCGACGATGCGCGCTCCGGTGGTGGGGACACGCTCGGGATCGAAGCCCGGCGGCAGGACCAGCTCGTCGCCATCGAGGCCCCGCTCGCGACAGGCGGCGTCGAGGGCGTCGATCGACAGGTCCGGGGCCGCCAGGCTGCTGAGCGCGAGGCCCATCAGGCGGTCTTCCCGATGCGAACCCGCCACACCGCGGGGCCGCTCTCCACGTAGTTCCAGGAGTAGGTGCCGGCGCGGGTGGCCTCGAACTGGTGGCGGAGCGGGAAGGGATCGTGGTCGTTGATCAGGGTGAACTCCTCGCCCGGCGAGAGGGAGTCGAAGGTGCGGAAGATCGTGGGGTGCTTCTCCCGGGGCGGGACGACGCGGATGTCGAGATCGATGGCCATGGACTCGTTTCCTTTCAGCGGTTGGTGTGGCAGATGAAGATGCGGACGAGCTCGTCCGACTGTTCGCGGATCTCGTAGGAGAAGCCGCGCTCCTCCAGCTTGGGGAGGAGGAACTGGGGGACCCTCGCGTTGATCTGCACGAGGGTCTGGCCGGGCTCGAGCTTCGAGAGGGCCTCCAGCGTGCGCTGCATGGGCTCGGGGGGCTCGAGCTCCCGGACGTCGAGGACGATCATCCCGTCGTCCTCCGCGGGCGCCGCGGCCTTGGGCTTGGCGACGGACGCCCGCGCGTTCGGATCGCGGAAGAACCACACGCGCCAGTCGTCCTTCTCGAAGCGCTCGGTGAAGTGGCCGAAGCCCTGCTTCGCCAGGACGTCGTAGAGCGGCGCCGGCTCGAAGATGGCGCGGAGCCGGAAGACGTGGCCCTCCGGCAGGGCCCGGACGGCCTCGAGGATCTGCCGCAGCGGCTCCTTCCCCGCCCGCAGATCCTCGCGGACGTCGAGGTCCGCGATCCGCTCCGCAGGGGTCGCCAGGAGGCCGGGCGGAGGGGGCGCGGCGGGGGGAGGCTCGGGCGCCTTCGCCTCGGCGACCGCCGGCGGCGGCTCGGCGGGGCCCTCGCCCAGCGCCGCGTTCAGCCGCGCGAGCAGGACCTGCGCCTCCACGCCCGCCACCCGCGCCGCCTGCTCGATGGTGACGAGCTTGGCCATCGTCTTGCGGGCCATCGGGTTCTTCAGCATGGCGAAGGAGGGCGAGGTCTGGAGGAAGACCTCCAGCAGCGCCGGCTCCCTGGCGAGCACCGACGAGACGCGATCGTCGAGCCGGATCACAGCCTGCCTC
This sequence comes from Vulgatibacter sp., assembly GCA_035565615.1. GTDB lineage: Bacteria > Myxococcota > Myxococcia > Myxococcales > Vulgatibacteraceae > Vulgatibacter. The sequence goes on from DATMSB010000062.1 coordinate 4,825, forward strand.
CCTCGACCATCCCGGGATGCCAGCGCGGCTCCCAGACCAGGTTGGGCCGCACCTCCTTGATTCCCTCGACCGCGCCGACGGCGTTGAGGATCCCACCGGTGATCGCCTCCTCCATGGGGCAGCCTGGGGTGGTGAGGGTGAAGGTGACGTCGGCGACGCCGTCCTCGACCTTGGCGTCGTAGACGAGGCCCAGCGTGATGATGTCGAGGCCGATCTCGGGATCGATCACGGTGGCGAGCGCCTCGTAAACGCGCGAGAGCGTGTTGAGATCGGTTTCCATCATGTGGTTGCCCTCCTTCGGGCGATCTGCGCCATGAGAATGCCCTCGACGATCGTCCCGGCGAGGAAGGAGGCCGCGAAGGCGCGCACCGTCGGGGCGCTGCCCGCGAGGGTGCCCGCGGCGATCCCGGCCCAGCCGAGCACCAGCAGCGCGCCCACGATGGTCGCGGCCCGCTCCGAGTAGAGCTCCGAGACCTTGGGGACCTTCTGCTTGCCGACGAGGGGGCCGAAGCGGTGGTACCAGACGATGAAGGGGACGATCTTGAAGTAGTGCCCCGCCACGAAGACGCCGATCGCGCCGATGAGGACGACGAAGTAGGTGGCGAGCAGGCGCGGGTTGGAGACGCCGGCCGAGAGCGCGAACGGCGCCAGGACGAGCGCGACGCCCATGCCCGCGATCCCGATGGCGGCGAGCCGCATCCCTGGATCGATCGCGCGGCGCTTGCGGTGCTTGAAGAAGAGCGTCGCCTGCACGAAGAAGGCGACGAGGCCCCCCGCGGTGAGCGCGGACGCGGCGAGGACGCGGGGGCTGCCGAGGGACGCCGGCATCGAGAGGACGAGCGCGCCCAGGAAGAGGAGCGCCACCGCGATCCATGCCGGCTTCTCGCTCGCGCCGTGGGAGAGCAGGAACATCGGCAGGAGGCGGTGGGCCACCCCCACGATCACCAGCATCACGAAGCCCACCAGCGCCACGTGGGCGTGGGTGGCCACGGTGGCGAAGCGCGACGCGAGCTGCACGTCGCCGTGGAGGTTCATGGCGAGGGCGAAGCCGAACGCCGGCGTGGCGACGAGGAAGAGCGACGAGCCGGCGAGCGCCCAGAAGGTGAGGGCGCGATCCCGCGCGCCGGCGAGCGTGGCGACGAGGTTGGCGGCGAAGGTGGTGAAGGCGACGGTGAGGAGGCTCGCGCCCAGGTAGAGGACGCCCCGCTGCGAGGTGGCGAGGCCGGTCGCGAACGCCACCACCCCCGCCACCTGGGCCACGAAGGAGATCCCGGCGAGCGCCTGCCAGCGCACCTGCCTGCCGATCGCCACGGGGAGGAACTGGCAGAGCGCGCCGAAGATCGACAGCACGAGCCAGCCCAGGACGAAGAGGTGGACCACCGCGACCACCTGCGGGAGGAAGAACGACCCCCGAGCGAGGTGGGGCGCCACCAGGACGAGGCCGACGGCGCCGCTGGCGAAGAAGGCGAGGGCGGCGCCGAAGTGGACGCCGGGCAGCCAGGCGGGCGGCGCGCCCACGAACCCCAAGGCGGGCGCCGCGCCTGGCGGGCTCTTCGGCGCAGCGATCGTCGTGGGGATTGCGGTGGCCATCTGAGGGGCCCGCAATAGCAGCGGCCATGCCAAGGGCGAATGGACCCCGCGCGCACCCTCCGGGCGGGAATCGCGGGGGCGCCGCGGCTCCGTCGTTCCGGGTGTTCCATCTTTGAGCGCCGGCTGGAGCGCCTTGGAGGGGCCGTGGCAGGGGGGCGGCCGACCGGCCGAGGGGACGAGCGGGGACCCGCCCCTCCGAGGGGGCGAGCCGGGAGACACCCGCCCGGGGCGCGCCTCGCCCGGCGCCCGGAAGATCGCGCGCCGCCGGCCGGCGCGTCCGGGTCGGCGAGGGGCCTCGAGGTGCGCGGCGGAGCTCTGCGGAGCGGGCGGGAAGGCACCGCGGGCGATGGAGGCCGAGGGCGATCGCGCGTGGCGCGGCCTCGCGGGCGGTTCCTGAAATCGAAAGATCACACCTATACATCGACGCCGCGGTTCGGATACGCTTTGCTGTCGCTCTCACCAGAGGAGTTCCATGCGCTCGCGTTTCCTCTTCCCGGTGTTTCTCGCAGCCGCACTCGTTGCTTGCGACTCGAAGTCCGACGACCCGGGCGTCGGTGGCGCGGGAGGCGCCGGCGGGATCGGTGGAAACGGCGGAACCGGCGGAACCGGCGGAACCGGCGGCGTCGCCACCGAGTGCGGCGGCGCCACCGTCCTCGAGCTCGACGGGGCCGCCTCGCCCGCGGTGCTCGAGGGTGTCACCGACACCCGGGACGCGTGGGACGGCCTGTGCGCGCCGGATCTGTCGTACGGCAACGACGTGATCGTGCGGTACCGGGCGGCGGACACCGGCTTCTTCAGCTTCAGCACGCAGGGGACCGAGTACGAGACCGTGCTCTTCGCCCTCGAGGACTGCCAGGACGGCTTCACCGAGATCACCTGCGATCACCGCCCCGGCGGAAGCCGAATCACGACCTGGCTGGAGGAGGGTCAGACGATCTACCTGGTGGTCGACACCGTCGGCGAGAAGGTCTCCCGGCCGTTCAAGCTGACCGGCGGCAAGGCGACGGAGCGCCGCCCCACCATCGACGAGTTCGAGTCCTTCGCGAATCCAGACGCGCGCGGCTCGATTGGGGTGCGCCTCACCGGCACCAACCCCGACGGCGACCTGGTCCGCTTCGCCATGCAGCTCTTCGACGCCAGCGGGCGGGAGATCCTCGAAAAGCCCGTCATGGTGCCCTTTGCGGAGGACTCCTTCTTCATGGTGGAGCAGGGGGACGGGACCTACGTCGTCTCGGGGGCGGTCTCGCTGACGGGACAGTCGCCGCCGAGGATCGGCGCGATCGAGCTGACGCTCTTCGACGAGAACGGGCTGTGGACCGAGACGGTGCGATCGACGGCGGGCGCTCCCGCCGTGGTCGGGCTGGGCGAGGAGTGCGATCCGCGTGGGCTCTTCTCCGTGTGCGGGGCGGACGGGGGCTGCGTGCGGCCCGACGGGTCGGCGGCGGCCCACTGCGCGGGGGCGCCGCGGATCACGAAGCTGACCGCCTCCAAGAACCTCGTCGCCGGCACCTGGGGCGTGATCGTCGAGGGCGACGATCCCGACGGCGACGTCGCCGTGGCCCGGGTCCGCCCCAGGGACGCGGACGACAAGATCGTCTCCGTCGGCCCGTCGGGCATGACCGAGGTGCCCTTCCACCGGCTCGGCCAGGACTCGACGGGCGCCTTCCGGGGAGTGATCGCCCTCGAGGCGCGCTTCGACGCCGCCTGCGAGAGGCCCATCCGGAAGGACTACGACGACTGCGTCGAGGCGGGCACGGATCCCGCGGTCTGCGAGGCCGATCGGGCGCAGGCGCTCGCCGCCTGCCTCGCCGACGCTCTCGAGCGGATCGCCAAGGTCGACGTGGAGGTGGTCGACGCCACCGGCCTCGTGGCCAAGTTCGCGACCGCCGACTTCTCCGCCACGGAGGAGGGGGTTCTCGGCGGGGTCTGCGATCCCTACGGTGCCATCGGCTATTGCCCGGCGAGCCTCGTCTGCTGGTCGGAGGAGGAATCGGTGCCGGAGATCTGCCAGGCCAACGGCCCTGCCTGCCCCGCCTCCTACGGGACCGTCGATCTGGCGGATCACCCCGTCGCGGAGGGGTGGTCCTTCTCGGGCACGCTGGCGGACGCGGAGCTGAACCTCGAGGCGACCTGCGGGGGTGGCGGCGAGACCCGCGTCTTCTCGTTCGCGGCGCCGCAGGCCGGCGTATATTCGTTCCAGACGAGCGCGCTGGGGGACGGCGTGGACACCGTCCTCTCGCTGCGCCACTTCTGCCAGCTCGCCGGCTACGAGGTCGCTTGCAGCGACGACGTCGACGGCGGGAAGGCGAGCCGGGTGGAGCTGGAGCTGGGCGCAGGCGAGGCCGTATTCGCGCTGGTGAGCGCCAAGGACGAAGGGGTGGCGGGAGCGTTCACGCTCTCGGTCGCCCGAGCGGATACCGAACCGGAGGTGGTGCCATGAATCGCGTAGGGCTGATCGCCGCTGCCGCGGCAACCTTCATCGCCTGGGGATGTGGCGGCGATGGGGGAGAGGAAGAGGTCTTCGTCCCCACGGCCCTCGCCGTGGAGGCGGACGCGGAGATGAAGGTGGGCTCGACCGTGCAACTGCGCGCCATCGGGACCCGCGACGGCGTGGAGCGCCAGCTCGTGGACGGGGTGGTCTTCACCAGCTCCGACGACGCCGTGGCCACCGTCGACCCGCACGGCGTCGCCCGGATCCTCGCCGGCGGCCCGGTGACCTTCACCGCGAGCTACGGCGGCCTGGAGGCCGAGATCGGCGTGCGGGCCCGCTGCGATTACCCGCGGTTCACCCCCGAGTTCGCCCTCGGCCGGGTGATGCCGAAGCTCTCCTGGCCCAACGCCTGGGATCGCCACGGCAACTACTTCGAGTTCAACCTCGAGGACGTCTACTGCGACGCGGCGTGGAAGGACACGACCACGCTGCACTTCGTGCTCAGCGCCGGCTGGTGCCCGCCCTGCCACGAGTACACCAAGGCGCTCTCGAAGGTCTACGAGGAGCTCGAGGCGCTGGGGATGAAGATCGTCATCATCGAGGTGGAGGACGAGCGCGGCCTGCCGGCGGACAGCGACTACGCCCGCACGCACATCGAGAAGCTCACCCAGGGCAACGTCCCCTCGATCGCCGTGGGCGACGCCGACACCCTGCCGACCAGCTTCGTCAAGGAGTCCGAGCTGCTCGAGTACTTCCCCACCGAGTTCGTGGTGCGCACCCGCGACATGCGGATCATCGCCGACGGCAAGCGCTGGACCTCCCGCCTCCCGCTGGAGCAGATCGCCCTCAACCCCGATGCCGACTGGACGAAGCCGAACAGCTCGGCGTTCCGGAACAAGTGCGGCCCGGGCGACGAGGAGAGCCTGGAGAACGGCCATCCCCAGGGCGCTCACCCCCTCGATGTCGGCGCCCTGTTCGGAGGGATCTGCGAGGATGGCCCCGACTTCTTCTCGATCGACGTCGCCGGCGAGTGGACCCTCGAGCTCGCCTTCGAACACGCCGTCGGCGACCTCGACCTCTTCGTCTGGAACCCGGTCCTCGACGAGCCGCTCCTCGTCGACGGCCAGATCGTCGGCTCCACCGGGACGGACGACGTCGAGACCATCCGGCACGCCGGACCGGCGGTGGTCGCGGTGGTTCCCTTCCGGCACGCCAGCGCACGGTACAAGCTGACGCTCACGGAGCATTGATGCGACTTGGTTGGATCCTCGCGGCCGCCGTCCTGGCGGTCGCGGGCTGCAGTGGGGAAGACGGAAGCGGTGCCGCCGGCGGGAGCGGTGGCGCCGCCGGCGCGGCGGGCGCGGGCGGGACGGGGGGCACCGGCGGCGGTGGCGAGGGTGGCGGCGGAGCGGGTGGCTCGGGCGGCGACGGCGGGACCGGCGGGACGATCGTGATCCCCTCCCACGAGACCGACGTCGGGTGGGAGCCCCAGGTCCCGTCGGCGATCGAAGATCCGAGCGATCCGGGGTACCCGCTGAACGAGGAGGCTCGGCCCGCTTCCTGCGGCAGCGAGCACGGCTACTTCAGCGTGGTGCGCGGCTGGATCGCGGCGCCTGGCGGCGAGCCCCTCGCCGGGGCGAAGGCCCAGCTCTGCGTCTACTCGTCGGCGGGGCAGTACGCGTGCCTCTCTCCCGCGACGACGGACGAGGAAGGGGTCTACACGATCTCCGTGCAGAACGACTTCCGCTGCTTCGACGAGGCGGCGATCCGGCTGCTGCAGTACGACTCCTACCGCGCGACGACCTACTGCCCGATCGACCTCTCGGTGGAGTCCGGGGTGCGGCTCACCGCTCCGGGCGTCCTGCCCTTCGCGAACCCGGCGCTCGATCTGCCGCCGCTCGGCGATCCCGAGGTCGCCCGCGAGGTGCGCTTCGAGGACGGCCTGACGATGTCGGTCACGCCCTCCCTCTTCGTCCCCGACGACTCCAAGACCTCGTACCGCAACTTCGCTGGGAGGAGGGTGTCCACCGAGGCGGTGGGCCTCTGCGGCGACGCCCCGTCGTTCGACGGGGTCTTCGCCCTCTACCCGGAGGGGCAGGTGGAGGGGCCGGGCTTCCCCCTTCGCTTCCCCAACGACGACGGCTGGGCGCCCGGGACGAAGGTCGACCTCTTCGTCCTCGGCGGCGTCGCGTGCTACGTGGGAGACGCGCGGGTCCCCGAGGCCGCCTGGGCGAAGTTCGGCGAGGGGACGGTCTCCGACGACGGCGCCTTCGTCGTCTCGGACGAAAACGCAGGCCTGCCCTGCTTCACCTGGCTGGCCTATCGAGCGAAGGAATGATGAACATGCGCAGCACCTGGTCGTTGGCTCTGATCGGTCTGGCCCTCGCCTGCGGGACGGTCGATCCGGAGCTCGAGCCGCCCTCCGATCGCACCACCTACCCCACCGAGGGGATCGGGCTGAAGGAGGGCAACGTCCTCGCGCCCCACACCTTCAAGGCGGCGGACGGCTCGGAGTTCTCGCTCGACGACGCGATCTTCAAGGACGAGACGAACCGCGTGATGGTGCTGGTCACTGCGGCCAACTGGTGCGCGGCCTGCAAGGAGGAGGCGAAGTTCCTCGCCGATCTGCACGCGAAGTACGCGAGCAAGGGGCTCGTGATCGTCTCGGCGATCTTCGAAAACCGGGCGGACGAGCCGGCCACCCTCGCGGACGTCGAGTGGTGGAGGAAGACCTACAAGACGCCGTACCACGTGGTGCTCGACGCCGATCCCTTCCAGCTCGGCGCGTACTACGAGAAGGCGGCCAGCCCGATGAACATGGTGGTGGACGTCGACACCATGCGGATCACCAAGATCATCCAGGGCTCCGATCCGGCGCTGGTGAAGGCGCTGGTGGAAGCGAAGGTGGGCCGATGAAGAGGATCTCGCTGGCGGCGGCGGCCGCCGCCCTCGCGCTGGGACTCGCCACCCAGGCCTGGGCCCAGGAACGGCCCAAGGCCCCCGACTTCTCCCTGCGCACGCTCGAGGGCCAGCGGGTGAAGCTCTCCGACTACAAGGGCAAGGTGGTGCTCCTCAGCTTCTGGGCGACTTGGTGCGCGCCCTGCAAGCAGGAGCTCCCCGTCCTGCAGGCGCTGCTGGACGAGCACGGCAGCGACCGCCTGCAGGTGCTCGCCGTGAACATCGACGATCCGAAGACGGTGGCGGAGGTGCGCCGCTTCGTCGCGGACCGCAAGCTCACCATGCCGATCCCCCTGGACTCCGACAGCAAGGTGCTCGCCTCCTACAACCCCCGCGTCGCGCTGCCGTTTCTCCAGGTGATCGATCCCGAGGGCAGGCGCGCGTACCAGCACACCGGCTTCACCAGCGGCGCCGAAGCGACCCTCCAGACCCAGGTGCTCTCCTTGCTGGGTGAGAAGGCCAACGAAGTCGCCACTCCATGAAGCAGCGGGCCGCGCTCGGCTTTCTCCTCCTGGCCCTCGTCCCCGCCTCGTCTCGCGCCGCCAACCTCCGGCTCCTCGACACCACGGTGTTCGAGTACCGCGGCGCCAACCGGGACCTCGAACCGGCCGTCGACGAGTTCGGGCTGGGGCTGACCAAGCTCTACCTCGACGGCCGGATGGACGACACCACCCTCGGCCTGCAGATCGACGCAGCGGCCTTCACGAATCGTCCGGACGCGCCCACGAGCCCGTCCGCATACCGGGACGACGCGCGCCTGGAGCGGATCACCCTCACCCACACGATGGGCGATGCCCAGTTCACGCTGGGTGACTCCCACCTGCAGCTCGGGCGCGGCATCGCGCTCTCCCTGCGGCGGGTGGACGAGCTGGGATCGGATCAGGCGCTGCGCGGCGGCGGGGTGGGGTGGCAGGGCGATCTCCTCTCGGCGAAGGCGTTCGCCGGCGTCACCAACCTGGCCAACCTGGACGCCGTCACCCAGCGCTGGATGCGGGATCCGAGCGACGTCCTCGCCGGCGCCAGCGCGATCGTCCACGTGGGCCGCGCCGACGTGTCGGTGCACGGCCTCTACCTGAGGCCGCGGGAGTCCCAGGTGCCCGCCATCGCGGATCAGGACCACACGGCCCTGGGCGGCGCGTACGTCGACCTCCCGATGACCGACTGGCTGTCGCTGTACGCCGAAGGGGCGATCGAGCAGTACCGCATCATCGAGACGATCGACCGCGGCACCGCGCTCTACGCCGCCGCCGACGTCGACCTCCGGGTCGTCTCGCTGCTGGTCGAGGGCCTCCTCCTGGACAAGTTCGAGGTCATGGGCAGCACGGACGAGCTGCTCAACAAGCGGATCACGTACAACCAGCCGCCCACCCTGGAGCGCATCGACCAGGAGGTCCTGGACAACCGCGACGTCCGTGGCGGCCGGGTGAAGGTGTCCCGATCGTTCCTGGACGGCAGCCTGGTGCTCTACACCAGCGGGATGCTGCGGCGCTTCGGCGTGGAGAGCGCCGCGACCGACGCGATCCACGGGTACGGCGGCTTCGAGTACACCTACGGCGGCGGTCGCTCCCGCTGGTACGCGAGCGCGGGCTACCGGGAGGAGCGGCTGGCGGTCGACGGCCACCTCCAGAAGACGATGGGCCACGCGGAGACCGACTGGGTGCAGTCGATCGGCGGACCCTGGGCGCTCCACCTCACCTTCGGCCACGAGCAGCGCACGCTCGACGACCACGACTACGTGCGAGGCACCAGCCTGGTGGGCTTCGATCGGGCCGGGTGGGGATCGTTGATGGCCGAGGTGGGCTACGACACCCAGTACCAGGAGCGGCAACAGCTCTTCCTGGCGGGCATCCTGGCCTGGACCACGTCCGACTGGCTGACGGTCAAGGCGGTGGTGGGCTCCCAGCGAGGCGGCATCAAGTGCATCGGGGGCGTGTGCCGCGACTTTCCCGCCTTCAGCGGCGCGCGGCTGGAGGCCACCATGCAGTACGACGTGCTCTGACCCTCCCGCGAGGGCGGGCCCGGCGGACGATGCGCTCGGAGCGGGAGCGGAGCGCCTAGCGGGTGACGCGCTCGGTGACGAGGGAGCCGTCGGCGAGCGAGCGCCCCTTCAACTCCACCCACTTCACCGTGGGGACGAGGCCCTCGCTGCTGGAGACGTAGATCGACTCCAGCCTGCATGGGACGCCGTTCACCGAGACGATCGCCTCGGGGCCGTCCGCGCCCAGGCGGACGATGATGGAGCGTTCGGGGAGCGCGGCGATCGCGAAGTCGACCTCGGTGAAGGACGCAGACTTCACCTTCACCCCGTAGACCTTCCGCTCCAGCTTGGTGAGGCCCTCGGTCTGCCCCTCCTCGTCGAGCATGAGCCAGCGGGCGGAGATCGGATCCTTGGGATCGAAGCCGGACGGCCCGAACCTCACGTCGTAGGCGACGACGTTGGCGTTCTTGCTGCGCTCGATCACGAAGAGGCGGCCGGGCGCCTCCCGCCCCGCCGCGCCACCCGCGCCTTCGACCGCGGCGGCGGCGCGCGGGCCGGCGTCCTCGCGGGCGCTCCCCGCGACGGTGGAGGCGAGCATCAGACCGGCGAGCAGGGCGACGACGATCATCTTCCCCATGGTCCTCGCTTTTACCGCCGGCCTCGTCCCGCAAATTCCGTCGTCCCGAAGCGGAACGGGCGGAACGCGCCCGGGGCCGGCGGACGAGGGATCGACGCGATCGGTCGCCCGACCGGCGCCGGCACGATGGATGCTACCATCGGCGGACATGGAGACCTCGAAGGCAGAGAGCATCACCGAGTTCCTCACCCGGGATCACGAGCGGCTGGACGCGCTCCTGGAGAGGTCGATCGCGGACCCCGAGCGCTTCGACTACGAGGCCTACGCCGTCTTCCGCGAGGGGCTGCTCCGGCACGTCGCCATCGAGGAGAAGATCCTCATGCTCGACGCCAGGCGGCGCCGGGGGGGCGAGGCCCTGCCCGTCTTCCCCCAGATCCGGCTCGAGCACAGCGCGATCGCGCTCCTCCTCGTGCCCACGCCCGACCACGCCCTGATGCGCGAGATCCGCTCCATCCTCGAGGTGCACAACGAGAGGGAGGAGGGGCCCGACGGAATGTACGCGGCGTGCGAGCGGCTCGCCGGCGATGAGGCGGCCGACCTGCTGGCGCGGGCGAAGGAGGCACCCAAGGTGCCTGTCGCCCGACACTACGACGGCCCGCGCTCCCACCGGACGGCCCAGAGCGCGCTGGCGTACGCGGCCAAGGGCGCGTCCAAGTACACCTGACGGATCCGGGGGACGGCGCCGTTGCCGAGAGGCGCGGATCTCGCGGAAGATGGAGCCTCCTTCCCCGCAAAGGAGCGCACATGAAGCCGCGGATCAGCCTCGTGACGCTGGGAGTGACGGATCTCGACAGGGCTCGCTCGTTCTACCGGGACGGCCTGGGCTTTCCCCTCCGGGCGGAGAGCACGGAGAACGTGGCGTTCTTCGATCTGGACGGCAGGCTCGTCCTCTCCCTCTTCGACCGGCGGGACCTCGCCCACGACGCCTTCGTGCCGCCGGAGGGATCGGGCTTCCGGGGCTTCGCCCTGGCGCACAACGTCGCGAGCGAGGCCGAGGTCGACGCGGTCCTGGCCAAGGCGGTCGCGGCGGGGGCCACGCTGACCAAGCCGGGGCAGAAGGTCTTCTGGGGCGGGTACTCCGGGTACTTCTCCGATCCGGAGGGCTTCCTCTGGGAGGTCGCGTACAACCCGTTCATGGATCTCGTCTGAAGGCGCGGTCGCTCCCGCCGGGCGGGCGCCTTAGGTTTTCCCGGTGGCGGAACCGGGAGCGCCTTCGGCCGGCTCGAAGCGCGGCGCAGGGAGCAGGGTCGCGCGGATCGCGATCGCCCTCGGCGCGCTGGCGATCGCGGTCGTCCTCCTCGCGTCCCTCTGGTTCCGCTCCGCGGCCTTCGAGCGGACGGTGCAGGAGATCGCGCTCCCCGCCGCCTCCGAGCGCCTGGGCCGGCAGGTGACCGCCGGGTCGGTGGAGGGGAGCGGGTTCTTCCGCACCTCCGTCGAGGTGGGCGATCTCCGGATCGCGGGGATCGGCGACGAGCCGTTCCTCCGGGTGGGCTCCCTCGAGGTGCACTTCAGCCCGTGGCGCTTCCTGTTCAGCGGGGGCCGGGATCGGGAGGTCTCGAGCCTGGTCCTGCGGGATCCCCACGTGAGCCTCGTCCGCTCCCGGGACGGGAAGTGGAACGTCCCCGCGCCGCCCGAGAAGCGGCCGCCGCCGGAGCGCCCCGTGCACGTCGGCACCATCCGGCTGATCGACGGCAGCGCCACCGTGGTGGACCAGGCCCGGGGCGCCCGCGTGGAGATCGAGGACATCCAGGCCCGGGGCAGCGACCGCGACCCCGTCTTCACGCTCGAGGAGATGACCGCCCGGACCCTCGGCGGCGTCGTTCGCCTCGACGGCACCCTGGATCGCAGCGATCCCCTCTCCCCGCTGTGGCGGGGCGATGCGTTCGTGGACGGGATCGACCTGCACCAGCTCCCCCTCACCTCGGAGTCGATCGACGGCACCATCGTCGCGGAGGCCCACCTCTCCGGGGCGGGGACCGACTTGGCGCAGATGCGGCGCACCGCCGAGGGGAGCGCCCGCATCGAGCTGCGGGACGCCGTCTGGGTCCACTTCACCCTCGGCCAGGCGATCGTGAAGGCGTTCGGGGAGGCGATCGAGGCCCACGACCTCGAGGTTGTGCCGCCGTCGGAGCGGGCGCGCACGCCGCTCGGCGATCCGACCGCCGACCTGCGGATCCGCGAGGGCTGGGCGAACCTGGAGGAGCCGGTGCTCTTCCAGACGCCCATGGGGCGGATGACGCTCGACGGGCGGGTGGGCCTCGACCAGCGCCTCGATCTGGACGGCAGGGTCGTCGTCGAGCCGGCGTTCATCCAGGATCTCACCGGCGGGGAGGTCGAGGTCCCGGACCCGGTGCCGGTGGAGTTTCGCGTGGAGGGGACCGCGCAGGATCCCGAGGTGACGGACGTGGACCTGGGCTCCTTCGGCGACCAGCTCCCCGGCTTCCTCGAGCGGCTGAAGCGGAAGATCCTGTCGCCCTTCCAGAAGGACGAGTAGCCGCGGCGGCGACGAGCGCGGGGAGGCGGCGCCGGGATCGCCGAAGGGCCGCCCCCTCCCGGCGGGCGGCCCCTCGCCTGAAGGCCCGCGCTTGGGGAGCGCGCTCAGCCCGGTGGCGGCGTGGCCGGAGACGGCGCCGGCGCCGCGCGCTCCACCCCGAGCTGCCCCTCGATCCGGGCGGAGAGCCAGTGCCGCACCTTGGCCAGGTGCTCCTCCTCCTGGCTCAGCGCGGTGCGGAAGCGCGCGGCCATCTCGTCGAGGCCCACCCGCGAGGCGAGGTCCGCCAGGGTCAGCCACGCCGCGTTGTCCGCGAGCTCGGCGATCAGGATCGCGTCGAGGCATTCGGTGAAGGTGGTGCGGGGATCGGCGAGGACGTGGAGGATCCCCGAGGACGCCACGCCGGCCACGTCGGCCGACGGCGTCATCACGGTGGGATCGGCGCCGAGCTGCTCGAGCGACTCCACGAGGAGGCCGAAGTGCTCCAGCTCCTCGTCCCGGATGCGCTCGAGGTCCTCGCGGGAGAAGCCCTCCTCGTGGATGGAGGCGGCGTCGTACTTGCGGAGCAGCGCCTCGTAGAGGCGGACGCCGGTCCGCTCGAAGGCCAGCCGCTGGCCGAGGAGATCGAGGAGCACGTTGGCGTTCTTGCCCTGGAGCCGCTGCATCAGCGTCGCCGCCGCGACCTTCAGCGAGGAGGGCGGCGGCATGGTCCCCACCGGCTCGGCCCTGCCGCAGATGTCGACCCGCATGGACTCCGCGGTGGACGCCTCGAACGACCGCTGCGGCATCGAGTCGACGGCGCCCTCCATCGTCTTCCGGGTGAGCATGGGCGAGGTGGCGGTGCCCGTGCGGTTCATCCCGATGTCGGTCGGCTTGTGGGTCACTGGATCCTCCCTTCGGTGCGCTCGAACTCCACTCGATCGGCGAGCTCCGTCCCCGGCGCCCAGCGATACCCCTCGGCGATCATCTCGGACGGCGAGCCCTCGGAGTTGAGCTGCTCGCGGTAGCGCAGCGTGGCCTGGCTCTCCGGGCCGGTGGTGAACTGCGTCCCCACCGCGCGCAGGTCGACCTCGCCGGCGAGGGTCTGGCGGATGAAGTCCCGCTGGCTCTCGAAGCGGATCGGCTCCGGGAGGGTCGCCGGCAGGAGGGTCATCGGATCCCGCTTCTCCACCCGCTTCATCAGCTCCATCACGAAGTGCAGGTGCCCGAGCTCGTAGTCCAGGAACCGCTCCCAGATCGCCTTGATCCGCGGGTTGGTCTCCCCCTGCACGCAGCTCCAGTAGTTGTAGACCTCGGTGGCCTCGTGCATCAGCCACTTCTCCAGCCAGGTCTCCTCGGGATCGATGATCGACTCGTACTGGGTGACGTGCTGCTCCTCGATGGAGGCGATCTCCGCGTAGAGCATGCGTCCGATCGGATCCGGGTAGGTGGGCCCGATGTTCATGTAGTAGGTGTGGACCTGGTTCTCCGCCGCCATGATCGTGGTGGCGTTGAGCTTGGTGAGCGGCGCCGCCTTGGTGCGATCGTAGGGGTTGCGCAGCTCGTCCTCCGGGTGCCGGTGCTCGACGACGGTGGGCCGCCCCGCGCGGATGTCGGTGTAGCTCTGGAGGATGTCGTTGGCGTCGCGCCCCTCCACCCGATCCATGAGCGCCGAGTACCGGTAGAGGTGGTCGAAGTCCTCGAGCATGCCGAAGCGGTACACCTGGGCGAGGTAGGGATCGGGCTCCGACTGCGCCACGCACGCGGTCACCTCGATGGCCACCTGCTCGAAGCCGAGGGTGGTCTCGAGGGGCGACTGGTCGGGCGGGTTCAGCCAGTTGACCATGGTCTGCTGGTGCTGCTCCGCCCGCCGCACCGCCGCCAGCGGGCGCTGGAGGTCCCGGTTCATCCGGGCCGCGGAGTGGGAGAACCGGATCGCCTCCGCCTCGATCCCGTTCATCAGGATGGCGCGGACCCGGGTGAAGGCGTCGTCGTTGAGCTTGCTGAAGGGCGGGCCGGCCATCTCCCGCCAGGTGAACCTCTGCCGGTCGAGGGGCACGCCCCTCTCCTTCGAGATGTCGAGTGCCATGGACGTGATCTCCTCTGGGAGAACGTGGCACCTCCCCACGCGGAGGCAACCCCGGCCGCGAGCGGCCCCCCGCCCCCCGGCTGCAGCCCCAGCGTCCCCGCCAGGACGTTCAGCGCAGCGCCGCGGAGACGAGGTCGGCCAGGGCGAAGAAGGCGGGCGGCCGGATGTCTCCGCCGTCGACGGTGGTGTCCGGCTCCGCGGTGAGGACGACGAGGAGGTCGTCCTCCGGCACCGCGTACAGGTACTGGCCTCCATGCCCCCACGCGAAGAACGCGCGGACGTCGGGGCGCACCCACCAGTAGAAGCCGTATCCCAGGCCGGCCTCCTCGCTCAGGCCCGAGGGGAAGACGCGGGCGGTGGTGGACGCGAGCATCCAGGCGCCCGCCCCATCGCCCCTCTCGCAGCGCGAGGAGGCCGAGCTTCGCGTCGCCGACATGATCGCGCCCTTGCGGTGCACGTCGTCGAGATCGCGGGCGTACCCCTCGGCGACCAGGACCCCGCCGCGGATCACGAGGAGCGAGATCGCCGGGACGAGCTCGTCCTCCGAGAAGAAGAGGCGGTAGGCCCGCTGCAGCCTCGCCGCGTCGAAGCCGTGCTCCTCCGGATCGCCGATGGTCCAGCCGCCGCCGAAGGCGACGCGGTTCGGCGCCTCGATCGCATCGGCCTCGGCCGCGCGGGGGCCGGCAAGCGAGAGCGAGCGCGAGCGCAAGGGTGCAGGCGATCGTGAGGGCCCTCATCACGAGATCAGGCTCTTGATGGCGAGGCCGACGAGGACCACGCCTCCGGCCGCGTCCAGGCGCCGCCCCAGCAGCGCGCCGAAGCGCCGGCCGGCGACCAGGCCGGCGACGCTCAAGACGGCGGTCACCACGCCGATGGTGACGATCGAGGGGAGCAGCGGCGCGCCGAGGAGGGGGAGCGTGAACCCCGCGGCGAGGGCGTCGATGCTGGTGGCGACGGCGAGGAGGAACATCACCCGCAGGCCGAAGAGCTTCTCGTCGTGGCCGGGGTCGGGCACCTCCTCGGGGGAGTGCGCCTCCCACAGCATCTTCGCGCCGATGCCGGCCAGGAGCACGAAGGCGATCCACCGATCCCAGCCGCCCAGGAGCGGGCCCACGCGGCTCCCGGCAAGCCAGCCGACGAGCGGCATCAGGGCCTGGAAGCCGCCGAAGAAGGTCGCGACCAGGACGGCGTGCCGGATCCGGATCCGCGACGCCGCCATACCGCGGGAGGCGGAGACGGCGGCGGCGTCCATGGCGAGCCCGCAGGCGAGGAGGAGGATCGCGGGGAAGTCCACCGCGCCCTCTCTAACACAACGCCTCGCGGCGGGGATCAGGCGGGAGGCACCGCCTCCTCGGTCTCGTCGAAGACCAGGCGCCGGGGCTCCCCCTCGGCCTTGAGCTCCCGGGCCCGCTCGCTCATCCGCCCGCCGAGCTCGGCGAGTCGCTTCTTCGTCATGCTCTTCTGGACCATCGGGAAGAGGGTGTTCTCCTCCTCCGCCACGTGGTGCCGGATGTCCTCCTTCAGCACCGCGCACTTGGCGATCCACTGCTCGTCGGACCAGTCGAGGTCCAGCATGTCGGCGATGATCCGCTTGGCCTGGAGGTGCTCCTCCACCGCCTCGCGGAGCTCGTCCTCGGTGCGCTCCTCGAAGGCGGCCGGGTAGAAGATCTCCTCCTCGATGTGGGAGTGGACGAGGAAGGCGTCGGCGAGCTGGAAGAAGTGCGCCGCCATCTCCTCCCCTTCCGAGCCCTCGATCTTCGAGAAGAGCTGCTCCACCTGGCGATGCTGGGACTTCAGGAGCTCGAGCGCATCCATGGGATCCTCCTCCTCCCGCCAAGGTCGGCACGCCCGGGGGCCGGCGCCAGCAGCACGCGCGTTCGGCCGCCGGCCCGCGGGCCGGCGCGGGAAGGAGGCGCCGGCCGCTGTCGGATCAGGCCGCGGGGAGCTCCAGGACGAACCGCGCGCCCCGCCCCGACGGCGGATCGACGAAGCGGGCGCTGCCCCGGTGCCGGCCGGCGATCTCGCGGACCACGGTGAGCCCCAGGCCCACGCCCTCTCGCCGGGGCGACGATCGGTGGAACGGCTCGAAGGCGGACTCCCGCTCCTCCGGGGCGAGCCCCGGGCCCTCGTCGTCCACGACGAGCCGGGATCGGCCGCCGGCGCGACCGGCGTCCACGGCGACGGCGCCGCCCGGCGTGGTGTGGGTGATCGCGTTGTGGAGGACGTTGTCGACCGCCTGCCGCAGCGCGCCGGCGTCGCCGGTGGCGGGGGCCGGGTCGCCGCCGACGCGCAGCGCGACCCCCCGCGACGCGGCCAGGGCGGCGAAGGAGGAGGCGGAGGCCGCGGCGATCTCGCGCAGGTCCACGGGCTCTGCCGCCAGCGGCGCGCCGCGCACGGCGGCGAGATCGAGGAGGCGGGTGGACAGCGCGGCGAGCCGGTCCACCTCGTCCCGGGTCTCGCGCAGGGACTCCTCCAGCTCCTCGCGGCTGCGCTCCCGGCGCAGGGCGAGGTCGAGGGAGACCCGCATGGCGGCGAGGGGCGTGCGCAGCTCGTGGGCCGCGTCGGCGAGGAGGCGCTCGCGGGCCCTGCGGCTCCCCTCGAGCTCGAGGGTGGCGTCGGCGATCGCGTCCCGGAGGCCGGAGATCTCGTCGCCGACGTCGTCCTCCGAAGGGAGGCGATCGAGCTCGCCCCGGGCCAGGCGGCCGACGTGGGCGGCGAGGTTGGAGATCCGCCGGGCGAGGGCCCGGGCGCGCACCGCCTGGAAGCCGCCGAGGACGATCGCGAACCCGGCGGTGAGGAGCGTCGCCGCCACGTGGAAGCGCCGCATGGTGGCGTCGATGCCCGCGAAGCTCGCCGCCAGCCGCAGGGTGTAGGGCCTGCGCTCCCGGGGGTGCACCAGCGTCACCACCAGCTCCCGCACGTTCGCCTCCCGATCGGTGCGGAGCACGGGGTGCTCGATCGCGGCGGCGGGGTGCAGCGTGGCGGGGACGCGATCGTCCTTCGGGAAGACCAGCACGAGCCGGCCGTCGGGGCCGTAGACGCTCGCCACGGGAGCGAAGGGGAGGGCCTGCTCGAGGAGCGGCGAGATCTCCATGTGCAGGTGGACCTCGCCGTCCGGCGAGTCGAAGAGGCTGATCGCCTCGGAGGTCGCCTGGGCGAGGAGGGCCTCGTCGAGGGCCTGGTGCAGCGAGTGCCGGAAGCTCTCGCCCGCGAGGAGGAACGCGGCGGCGGTGCCCAGGGCGGGGACGAGGGCGCCGAAGATCCAGAGGCGGGTGACGAGCTTCACGCGGGCCCCTCCGCGAGGCGGTAGCCGACCCCGCGCACCGCCTCGATGCGGACGTCGTCCAGGCCCGCCGCCCGCAGCTTCTGGCGCAGATAGCCCACGTAGACGTCCACCACGTTGGGGGCGCCGTCGAAGTCGAGGCCCCACACCTTGGTGAGCAGGTGGGTCCGGGTGAGGACCTCGGACTTGCGGGAGGCGAGCTCGTCGAGCAGAGCGAACTCCCGCGCGGTCAGCGCCTCGGCGCGATCGCCCGCGACGATGGCGCGCCTGCCTCGATCGAGGCGGGCCTTGCCGAGCGGCAGATCGCCGACGGCGGCGCCACCGCGGCGGTGGAGCGCGTCGATCCGGGCGAGGAGCTCCTCGAAGGCGAAGGGCTTGACCAGGTGATCGTCGGCGCCGGCGCGCAGGGAGGTGACCTTCTCGCCGACGGTGCCCCGGGCCGTGAGCATGAGCACCGGCGTGCGCATCCCGCGCTCCCGCCAGTGGCGCAGGAGCTGGATGCCGTCCCGCCCCGGGAGCGACCAGTCGAGGACGATCGCGTCGTAGGGGACGGCGAGGGCCTGCTCGGCGGCCTCGTCCCCGTCGTGGCAGACGTCGACCGCGTGCCCCTCCTCCTTCAGCCCCCTGGCGAGCAGGTTCGCGAGCTTCTCCTCGTCCTCGACCACGAGCAACCGCATCCGAACCTCCTCAATCCGCACGCTCCAACGCCCGGGCGTCGCCCCGTCGTCCCGGCGAGAGCCAAGGATAGAGCGTCGGGAGGACGAAGAGGGTGAGGAGCGTCGAGGTGACGATGCCGCCCACCACCACGGTGGCCAGGGGGCGCTGCACCTCCGCGCCGACGCCGGTGGCGAGCATCATCGGCACGAAGCCCAGCGCGGCGACGAGGGCCGTCATCAGCACGGGGCGGGATCGCGACAGCGCCGCCTCCCGGGCGGCGTCCGCGGGCTCCATGCCCTTCTGCTCGAGGCGGAGGAGGCGGTGCATGAGCACCACGCCGTTGAGCACCGCGATCCCGGAGAGGGCGATGAAGCCGATGATGGCCGAAATCGACACGGGCATGTCCCGGATCCAGAGGGCGAAGGTGCCGCCCACCGAGGCGAAGGGAACCTGGACGAGGAGGATCGCCGCGGGCCGCAGGCGGTGGAAGGTGGAGACGAGGAGGCCGAAGATCAGGAGGAGCACCACCGGGATCACGACGGCGAGGCGGCCCCGCGCCTCCCGGAGGTTCTCGATCTGGCCGCCCCACGCCCACCGGATCCCGTCGGCCGCCGCGAGCCTCGGCTCGACCGCCTCCCTCGCCGCGGCGGCCACCTCGCCGAGCGAGGCGCCCCGCACGTTGAAGCCCACCACGAACCGGCGCTGCGCGCCCTCGTGGCCGATCACGCTGGGGGTCTTGGTGGTTTTCACCTCCGCCACCCGGTGCAGCGGGGTGAGCCGCCCGCCCGGCCCCACCACTGGAAGATCGGCGAGGGCGAACGCGCTGGTCCCGGCGCCGAGGCGCAAGACGATCGGGATCTCCTTGACGCCCACCCAGGTGGCGCCCACCGGGATCCCCACCCGCACCGCGCTCACCGCGTCGAGGACGTCGCCGGCAAAGAGGCCCGCCTGCGCCGCGGCGATCGGGCGGGGCTCCACCTCGACCAGGGCGACGTCGGGGGGCGTGGTGACGCGGACGTCGGCGGCGCCCCGCACCTGGGCGATGGCGTCCCGCGCCTCGTCGGCGAGGCGGCGCAGCTCGTCGAGGTCCTCGCCGTAGATCGACAGGGAGACGTCCGACACCTCGCCGCCGACCAGCTCGTTGAAGCGCATCTGGATGGGCTGGGTGAAGGCGAAGTCGCTGGCGGGATCCTCCCTGGCGATCGCCTCCTCGAGCTCCTCGATGAGCGCGTCCCGGGTGAGGCCGGGGCGCCACCGCTCCCGAGGGGCGAGCTCGATGAAGACGTCGGCCTGATCGATCCCCATGGTGTCGGTGGCGACGACGGGGCTGCCGATCCGCGACGAGACGTGGAGGACCTCGGGGGCGGCGGCCAGCAGCGTCCGCTCCAGGCGCCCCGCGTCCCGGACCGCGGAGTCGATGGAGATGTCGGAGGAGCGGGTGGTCTGCACCACGAGGTCGCCCTCGTCGAGCTGGGGGATGAACTCGGTCCCCAGCGACGAGAAGGCCAGCGCGCCGGCGACGAGGATCGCCGCCGCGGCGACGGCGACGGCGACGGGGCGGGTGGTCACCCGCTGGAGCGAGGCCCCGTACAGCCGATCGGTGATCCGGAGGAGGAGCGGATCCACGGCGGGGACGTCCTTCGGCCGCAGCAGCTTGCTCGCCAGGGCGGGGACCACCGTGAGCGCGTACAGCAGCGAGCCCGCGAGGGCGAAGACCATGGTGAGCGCCATGGGCCGGAACATCTTCCCGTCCACGCCGGTGAGGGAGACGATCGGCAGGTACACCAGGAGGATCACCATCACGGAGAAGAAGACCGGCCGCGCGACCGAGCGGGCGGTGGAGCCCACGAACGCGCGCCTCGCCTCGCCGTCCAGGTCGAGGGCGGCCCGCTCCGGCCGCCGCCTCGGATCGAGGGCGTGGAAGATCGCCTCGACCATCACCACGGCGCCGTCGACCACCAGGCCGAAGTCGATGGCGCCGAGGCTCATCAGGTTCCCCGGGATGCCGAGGAGGACCATGCCCGCCGCGGCGAAGAGCATGGAGAAGGGGATCGCCGCCGCGACCAGTAGGCCCGCCCGCAGGCTCCCCAGCATGGCGAAGAGGATGACGACGACGAGGAGGCCGCCATCGGCGAGGTTCTTCCCCACCGTCTTCAGCGTGGCGTGGACGAGGTCGCTGCGGTCGTAGACGAGGCGGATGCGCACGTCGTCGGGGACCGCCCGGCGCAGGTCCGGGATCACGCCGTGGATCCGATCCATCACCGCGAGGGCGTTCTCGTCCCGCAGCATCAGCGCCATCACGTAGACGAGCTCGCCGCCGCCGTCGGCGGTGGCGGCGCCGAGCCTGGGAAGGCTCCCCCAGCCGATCGTGGCCACGTCCGAGACGCGGAGGATCTCGCCGGAGGGCTCCGATCGCACGATGGCCGCGCCCAGGGCGGAGGGGTCCGCGGGGCGCGCGATGCCGCGCAGGAGCGCCTGCCCGCCGCCGGCGGGGACGCTCTCGCCGGCGGCGCTGCCGGAGGCCCGGCGCAGGGCCTCCGCGAGGTCGGCGAGCGAGAGGCCGCGGGCGGAGAGGCGGCTTGGATCGGCCTCCACCGACAGGGTGCGCGCCTCTCCACCCCAAGTGTTCACCTCCACCACCCCCGGGACCGCGCGGAGCACGGGGCCGACCCGCAGCTCCGCGATCTCGAGTAGCTCGGTGGGGGTCCGCGAGGGGGAGGAGAGGGTGAACTGGAAAATCTCGCCGAGGCCGCCGGTGAGGGGGCCGAGCTCCGGGGCCTCGATCCCTTCCGGGACGGTGACGCCGCGCATCCGCTCCGCCACCACCTGCCGGGCGCGGTAGGGATCCATCGCGTCCTCGAAGGTGGCGGTGATCGCGGAGAGGCCGGGCCGGGAGGTGCTGCGCTGGTGGACGAGGCCGGGCACGCCGCCCAGGGCGGCCTCGATCGGCCGGGTGACGAGCCGCTCCACCTCGCCCGGCGTGAGCCCCGGCGCGCGGGTGAGGATCTGGACCTGGTTGGGGGTGACGTCGGGGAGCGCGTCGAAGGAGAGCCGCGACGCCACCACGGCGAGGACGACGAGGAGGGCGCCGGCCGCGGCGAGCACCGCGCCGCGGTGGGCCACGGAGGCCTGGACGATCCGCTCGATCGCGGAGGGCTTGGCGGGGCCCATCAGTGGTGGCCTCCGCCTTCCTCGGGCTTGCCGGCACCGAAGTGGATGGCGTCCGCGGCGACCTCGTCTTCCACGGAGAGCTCGCCGCGGACGAGGGCGTCGGTCCCGGAGGAGGCCAGCACCTGCACCGGCACCTCGCGGGCCTCGTCGCCCTCGCGGCGGAAGACGAAGGCCTCGCCCTCCTCCAGGAAGACGGCGAGGGCGGGGACGGCCACCGCCCCCCGGCTCCCCTCGGGCAGGGAGATCCGGAGGACGCCCGAAACGCCCGGCGGGATCGGGCGGGCCGGCTCCAGGAAGAGCTCGCGGGTGCCGTCGTGCGGATCGACCAGCGGAGAGGCGGTGAGGAGCGCGAGGGGGACGGGCTCGTCGCGGCCGGAGACGAACGAGAGGGTGGCGTCCTCCGGCGGCAGCGCCTGGGCGCGGGCCACCACCCGGCCCGGCCCCGTCCCGGCGACGCGCACGAGGGGCGCGCCGCCCGCCTCCCGGATCGAGCCGATGGGGGCGTCCACGGAGACGACGACGCCCGCGATGGGGCTGCGCAAGGTGACCACGCCGCCGCCTTCGACGAGGCGCGAGGCGTCCTTGGGCGAGAGCCCGGCGGCACCGAGGATCGACGAGGCCACGAGATGCTCCGCCCGGGCCTCGCCGAGCGCGCCTTCCGCCTCGGCCCGATCGGCGAGGCGGGCGAGGCCGTGCTTGGCGAGGGCGTCGAGCTGGGCCTTGCGCCGGGCTTGGGCGTCGATGCGGATCTGCGCCGCCGCGAGGCGCCCGGCGGCGCCGACCACCTCCGGCATCACCACGTCGACGAGGGGCGCGTCGCGCTCCACGCGATCGCCCACGCGGACGTGGACCTGGCCCACGCGGGCAGCGAAGGGCGGCGAGAGCGGCGCCTCCGCGTCCGGCGGCCCCACGCTCCTCGCGGGCGCCTCCAGGAGCGGGATCCCCGCGGGCGATCGGACCTTCACCCATGGGCTCGGCGCGCTCGACACCGCGTGCGGCCTCTCCAGCGCGAGGCGCGGCTCCTCCCGCTGCGTGCAGGCGCCGAGGAGGGGAAGGGAGAGGAGGAGGAGGGTGCGGGTCGTCATCGCGTCGATCCTTCGTTCCAGCCGGAGGTCTCCAGGAGCAGGGCGAGGCGGGCCTGCGCGGCGGCGGCGTCGGCCCGGGCGCCGACGAGGCGCGCCTTCACCCGCGCGAGCGCCTGCCGGGCGCGGAGCAGGTCGACGACGGTCCCCTCGCCCAGCGAGAGCTCCAGCTCGCGCAGCCGCACCGACTCCAGGGCGGGCGGCAGCATCTCGCCCTCGATCACCTCGAGCGCCTCGGCGGTGTGCTCGACCTCGTGCTGGAAGCCGACCGCGAGGGCCCTGGCGCGGGAGGCCGCGGTCTCCGCCTCGCCCTCGAGGGAGCGGGCGGCGGCGGCCGCCTGGCCGCGATCTCGCTGGCTCCGCTCGAAGAGCGGCAGCTCCAACGCGAGCACCGCGTACCAGGCGCGATCCCCGGGCCCATCCTGGCGGTAGGCCGCGCCCACGCCGAGCCGCGGGATCGCCTCGGCGGCGAGCTCCCTGGCGCGGGCCTTCGCCGCCGCGGCCTGCATCGAGCGCAGCGCGACCTCCGGGACCCGATCGATCGCCGCCAGCACCGCGTCGAGCGCACCCTCGCGCGGGAGCGCGGGGGCCGGGAGCTCGCCGGAGGCGACGAGCGCGCTCGGCTCCCGGAGCTCGAGCCGGGCCGCCAGCTCCAGGCCCAGATCGTGGACTTCGCCCTCCTGCGCCACGAGGGCGTGCCGCGCCTCGGCCAGGTAGAGGCGGGCCTCCGCCACGTCCGCGCTGGTATGCGATCCGGCGGCGGTGCCCTCCTCCAGGCGGGCGACGAGCTCGCGGGCGAGCTCGACCTCCTCTGCCAGATCCCGGAGGGACCTCGACGAGCCCCACAGCGCGCAGAAGCCGGTGGCGGCGTCCAGGCGGATGCCGAGGGAGAACGCGTTCGCCTCCCGATCCAGCGCCTTCGCCTCCGCCTCGGCGGCGGCCCGCCTCGCCCCTCCCACGCCGGTGAGGGGGATCGGCTGCACCACGGTGACCTCCGCGGCGAGGCCGCGCTCCGGGCCCGTGGTGCGGACGCCCGGGGAGACGACCACCTCCGGGTTGCCCAGACCGGGAATGGAGGCACCCGCAGCGCGCTGGGCGCTTGCCGCCTGCCGCGCCGCCTGGACGGAGGGCGCGCGATCCGCGAGCGCCATCGCCTCGGCGAAGGAGATCGGGCGCCTGGTGGCGCCGGGGTGGTGTGGATCGGTGGGTACCTGGGCCGCCGCGCCGGCGGCGCCGAGGGCGATCGCGAGGGGGAGCGCGAGCTTCATGCCCGGGACGCTACCGCCCCCGCCGGCGGCGAATCCCCAGAGGTCGATGAGAGAAAACTCATCGATGCGAGGCGGTGCTTGCCTCCCCGGATCCCGCGTGGAAGGCTGCGGCGCATGGGCAGAAAGTTTCGCGTGCTGGGCCTGCAGCAGATCGCCGTGGGCGGGAAGGACAAGGCGCGGCTGCGCCGCCTCTGGGTGGACGTCCTGGGCCTCGAGCCCGCCGGGACATACCGCAGCGAGCGGGAGAACGTGGACGAGGACATCACCGTCCTCGGCACGGGCCCCTTCCGCGTCGAGGTCGACCTGATGCAGCCGATCGATCCCGACAAGAAACCGAGGGTGGACGAGCCGGCGCTGAACCACGTCGGCCTCTGGGTGGACGACCTGCACGCGGCGGTGGCCGAGCTGGAGGCGCAGGGCATGCGGTTCACGCCCGGCGGCATCCGCAAGGGCGCGGCGGGCCACGACGTCTGCTTCATCCACCCCAAGGGCAGCGAGGCGTCGCCGCTCTGCGGAGAGGGCGTGCTCATCGAGCTGGTGCAGGCGCCGCCGGAGGTGATCGCCGCCTTCGACGCCGCCGCCGGGAGCTGACGGCGCCTCGCGCACGTTCGCCTTCCGACCACGCGGTCACGCCGCCTCCCGCCCCGCTCGCCCGGCCCAGAGGGGAGCCCGCTCCGTCGGGGGAGCTGCGGCAGGCGGGCTGCGATCACCGGTCGGCCGCGCCCGCGAAGCGCCGCATGACCGGCGTCATATCCGTCGCGACGAGAACACTCCATCCTCCGCGGCGTGCGAGTCGACCCGCCACGCGCCGCGCCCGCCACCCCCCACCTCCATGCCCGTGATCTTGCGCGCCGCTGGCTGATCCTGGCCGCGTCCAGCCTGCTGCTCTCCGGCCTGCTGGCGCTGCTGCTCGCCGCCGCCCGCACCCCCTTCCTGGACGCCCTCGTCCAAGACCCGCTCTTCTTCCGGCGGGGCCTGGTGGTCCACGTCGACCTCGCCCTCCTGGTCTGGATCTATGCCTGCGTCGCCGCGCTCTTCGCGCTGGTGCCGGCCCGGCGCGCGCCGGGTCCGGGCGCCCGCATCTCGCCCGCCTTCGGCCTCGCCGGGGTGATGCTGCTGGTGGTGTCGGCGGGCACCGGCGGCTCCCAACCGATCCTCGCCAACTACGTGCCGGTGATCGATCACCCGCTCTTCCTCGCGGGCCTGGGCACATTCGCCTTCGGCGTCGTCCTCGCCTTCGCGGATCGCCGGCTCCTCCCCCGGGCCGAGGCGCCGCACGGCGTCGTCGACCTCCCCGACGCCGCCCGCGTCGCCCTGCGCACCGCCGCCCTCGCGGTCTTCGCCGCGCTGCTCTGCTTCGCGGGATCGTGGGTCTCGACCTCGCGGCGGCTCTCCCCCGAGGCCTACTACGAGAACCTCTTCTGGGGTGGCGGCCACGTGCTGCAGGTGGCGAGCGTCGCCGCCATGTGCGGCGCCTGGCTCCTCCTCCTCCAGCCGGTCGCGAAGAGGGAGATCCTCTCCCGCCGCGCCGCCTCCCTCCTCTTCGGCGCCCTGCTCCTCCCCGCTCTCGGCGCGCCGCTCCTCGCCCTGCAGGGGCCCGCGTCGCCCTGGTATCGGATCGGCTTCACCCGGCTGATGCAGTGGGGGATCTTCCCGGCGACGCTGGTGGTGATGTTCGCCTGCGCGGCGGCGGCGGTGCGGTCTCGGGCGCGCCTCTCGGACGGCAGGGTCGTCGGCTTCGTCACCAGCGCCGCCCTCACGCTCCTGGGCTTCGCCCTGGGCGCGATGATCCGCGGCTCGAACACCATGGTGCCCGCCCACTACCACGCCGCCATCGGCGCGGTGACGGCCTCGTTCATGGCGGCGGCGTACCCGATCCTGGAGCGGCTGGGGATCCGGATCGCGTGGCCCGGCCTCGCCCGGGTGCAGCCCGCCGTCTTCGGCGCGGGCCAGGCGATCTTCGCCCTGGGCTTCGGGATCGCCGGCCTCTTCGGGATGAGCCGCAAGGTCTATGGCGCCGAGCAGTTGGAGCGGTCGCTGCCCGAGTCGATCGGCCTCGCGGTGATGGGGGCGGGCGGCCTCGTCGCCGCGGCCGGCGGCATCGCCTTTCTCACCGTCTTCCTCGTCTCCTGGCGCCGGGCCGCGGTGCGGGAGGCGGCTGGCAGGAGCGAAGCATGGATCCCCGAGACCGGAAGCACCCCATCCAGAAGCTGATGGACAACCCCTGGCTGCTGCTCGCCCTGGGCGTCCTCGTCCCCTTCCTCTCCTACACCGTGTGGGGATGGCTGGAGCTCGCCTCCGTCGCCCCCGCCACCCTGCCCTGAGGGGATCGACATGAGCATCCACGTACCGGAAGAAGGTTGGCTCCGCGCCCCCACCGGCGGCGAGCGGCTGTGGATCGGCCTCGCCCTCGCGTGGTGCGTGATCCTCTCGCTGGCCATGCCGTACTGGCACTTCAAGGGGAAGCAGAACAGCACCGGCGAGTCGTACCGCGTCTCCGCGACCGCCTTCATGGAGCGGGTGAACCGCTTCGTCGCCGCGTACCAGGTGGGCGAGGAGAAGGGCGTCCCCATCGTGGAGCCGCCCCCCGGCAGCGACGTGTACCTGCAGGCCTCGATGTGGCGGTGGCACCCGATCCTCAAGCTGAAGGAGGGGCAGTCCTACCGGATCCACGTGTCGTCGACGGATCTGCAGCACGGCTTCTCGCTGCTGCCGATGAACATGAACTTCCAGGTGCTCCCCGGCTACGACCACGTGCTCACCGTGACGCCGACGTCGAAGGGCGAGTTCACCATCGTCTGCAACGAGTTCTGCGGGATCGCCCACCACGCCATGACCGGGAAGATCCTGGTCGATTGAGAGCGAGGACGCACATGTCTACCGTCAGCATCGGAGCCACCCCCGGCTCCATCCCCGTCGACACGCCGGCGCCCAGGCGCAACCACGCGCCGGGCATGGTGAGAACGTGTGAGACCACGGGACTCCCCGTGTGCTCCATCGCGGAGCGGTTCATCCGCTTGAACGCGGTCGCCGCCGTGGTCTTCCTCCTGGTCGGCGCGATCTGCGCGCTGCTCCTCGCGCTCACGCGCTGGCCCGCGGTCCACCTCCTCGATTCGGTCTGGTACTACCGGATCCTCACGGCCCACGGCCTGAACATGCTGATCTTCTGGATCATCTTCATGGAGATCGGGATCCTCTACTTCGCGTCCACGAGCCTCCTCGGCTCCCGGCTCGCGTCGAAGGGGTTGGCGGTCGCGTCGTTCGGGCTGATGGCCGTCGGGGCGCTCGTCACCAACTGGGCGATCTTCTTCTCGCAGCAGGCGGACGTGCTGATGACATCGTACGTGCCCCTGCGCGCCCACCCGGCCTTCTACGGCGGCATCCTGGCGTTCGCGGTCGGAGCGCTCCTCGGGGTGGTGGACTTCTTCGCTACCCTCTACGTCGCAAAGCGGGACCGGACCTACGAGGGCTCGGTGCCCCTGGTCACCTTCGGCGCCACCGCCGCCGCGATCATCGCCGTGGTGACGATCCTCCACGGCGCCATCGCGCTCATCCCGGCGTTCACCTGGTCGCTCGGGCTCAACGAGGCGCCGGATGCCGGCTGGTACCGGATCATGTGGTGGGGCCTCGGGCACCAGAGCCAGCAGATCAACGTCACCGCCATGGTGTCGGTCTGGTACCTCCTCGGCACCCTCACCGTGGGTGCGAAGCCGCTCAACCAGGCGGTGTGCAGGGGCGCCTTCGTCCTCTACATCCTCTTCATCAACCTCGCCTCCGCCCACCACATCCTGGTGGATCCCGGCGTGGGGGCGAGCTGGAAGATCTGGAACACCTCCTACGCGATGTACCTCGCGGTCCTCGCCTCGCTGATCCACGGGTTCACCGTGCCGGCGTCCATCGAGGTGGCGCTGCGCAAGAAGGGCCACACCAAGGGGCTCTTCGGCTGGCTCGCCAAGGCGCCCTGGAAGAACCCGGGCTTCTCCGCCTTCTTCCTGTCGCTGCTCATCTTCGGCTTCATCGGCGGCATCACCGGCGTGACGCTGGGCACCCAGCAGATCAACATCATCGCCCACAACACCCTGCGCATCCCCGGCCACTTCCACGCCACGGTGGTGGGCGGCACCAGCCTCGCCTTCATGGGCCTCGCCTACTACGTGGTGCCCCTGATCTTCCGCCGCGAGTACCCGATGCGCTGGCTCGCGAGGCTGCAGCCCTACCTCTTCGGCGGGGGGATCCTCCTCCTGTCCATGGGCATGTCGTTCGCGGGCTCCTACGGCGTCCCCCGCCGGCACTGGGACATCGAGTTCACCGGCGCCCAGTTCTCCGCCGGCTTCGACGCCGGCGCCCACCTGATGCTCGGCGTGATGGGCGTGGGCGGCGTCGTCGCCTTCATCGGCCTCCTCGCCTTCATCCTCCTCACGGTGTGGGCGGTCTTCCTCGGCAAGCGGATCGAGGATCGCCCCATGACGCCCTGGTAGCGAAAGGAACGACCATGAAGCCCGTCGAAGACATCCGGCGCCAGCAGCAGGAGAACGCCGACGATCACCACGCCCCCGGCACCCTGGTCCTCACCCTCGTCCTTCTGGCCTCCTTCGCCATCTACTACTTCGCCAACTGGAAGGCCCTGGCCGACGTATGGCACGTGCGGTGAGAGGGACCGGGCCCGCGCGCGGGGCGGATCCCGCCCCTCCCGCGGGCCCGCTGCTGGGGAGGGTGGTCGAGTTCTTCTCCGGCTGGCAGTTCGCCGCCTTCGCCCTGGCGGCGATCCTCGTCTACGAGCTCTTCGTGGTGGGGATGCTATTTGCGCCGGTGACGGACGACGCCTTCGGGCGGTTCGCAGAGGACTTCAAGACCTGGTGCTTCGGCTGGGATCCGGCCACCGGCGAGTCCCAGCCGATGTACCTGGTGCTGATGCTCTCGGAGCCGCTGGTGCTGGGGATCGTGCTGGCGGTCGTGTTCTGGAAGCCGCTGCGGGAGGTCCTGGCCACGCCGCGGCGCCTCCTGCCCCATGCGCTGGCCGGGGCCGTGCTCACCCTCGGGGCGATCCCCGTCCTGGTGTCGCTCGCCCCCGAGGAGGCGCCGGGGGGAGAGCTGCCCTTTCCCGCCGAGCGGCTGCGCACCGCCCACGAGCCGCCGTCCTTCGCGCTGGTCGACCACGAGGGGAGAGAGGTCTCCCTCGAGGCGCTGCAGGGGAGGGTGGTGCTCCTCACCGGCGTCTACGCCTCCTGCGCGTTCACCTGCCCGATGATCCTCGGCCAGGCGAGGCGCGCGGTGGAGGCGTTGCCCGAGGCGCAGCGGGGCGAGGTGACGGTGGTCGCCGTCACCCTGGATCCGCGGACGGACACGCCGCAGATCCTCGCCAGGATGGCCGCCGCCCAGGGCGTCTCGGCGCCCGGGTTCCGGCTGGCCACGGGGGATCCGGAGGTCGTCGAGCGCCTCCTGGACCGGATGGGCATCGAGCGCCGGCGGGATCCCGCCACCGGCGTCATCGATCACTCCAACCTCTTCCTCGTGGTGGATCGGAGGGGTAAGATGGCCTACAGGTTCACCTTGGGTGAAAGGCAGGAGCGGTGGCTCCAGACCGCGCTCGGCCTCCTCGTCGCCGAGGAAGGGACGGTAGGATGAGGCGCGCGTCGGAAGCCCACCCGGAGCCGCCGCCGCGGGGGCACGCGATCCTCTCGCGGCTGTACGGCGGGATCGAGCGGCTCGATCGGCTCGTGGAGCAGGTGGCCCCCGCCTCCCTGAACCCGCTGGCCCAGACTGGCGCCATCGCCAACGCGGCGTTCCTCGTCGCGACGATCACCGGGGTGGTCCTCCTGCCCTGGTACTCCCCAAGCGTGCACACCGCCTTCGAGTCGGTGGAGGCCATGTCGCGCCAGCCGTGGACGGCGGGCCTCCTGCGCTCGCTCCACCGGCTCTCCTCCGACGTCACGCTCCTCTTCGCGATCCTCCACGGCGTGCGGCTCTTCCTGGCGGGGCGCTTCGGCGGCCCCCGCAAGGTCGCCTGGGTGACGGGCGTGATCTTGATCGGCACCCTCGTCTTCGTCGGTTGGCTCGGCTACTGGCTGGTCTGGGATCAGCGCGCGCAGAGCGTCGCCCTCGGCACGGCGCGGATGGCGGACGGCCTCCCCATCTTCGCCGATCCCCTCTCGCGCTCCTTCCTCACCAACGAGGGCGTCAACTCGCTGCTCTTCTTCGTCGTCTTCTTCCTCCACATGCTGGTGCCGCTGGCGATGGGGGCGCTCCTCTGGCTGCACATCAGCCACCTCTCCCGCTCGCGCTTCCTCCCCGCGCGCCCCCTGGCGATCTGGCTGGGGATCACCCTGCTGGTCGCCGCCGCGATCGAGCCGGCGAGGAGCGCGGGCGCCGCCGATCTGCTCCGGCCGGCGGCGGCGTTCACCATCGACTCGTTCTTCCTCTTCCCGCTCCTCCTCACGGATCGGCTCTCCGGGGCGGCGCTGTGGGCGATCTTCGCCGTGGGCGGGCTCGTCGTCGCCTCGGTGCCCTGGTGGCTCTCCCGCGGGCGGGCGCCGGCGGCGGTGGTCGACACCGATCGCTGCAACGGCTGCACCCACTGCGCGCAGGACTGCCCATACGACGCCATCCGCATGGTGCCCCGCACCGACGGGCGGCAGTGGACCCTGCAGGCGGAGGTGGACGAGTCCCGCTGCGTGGGCTGCGGGATCTGCGCGGGCTCCTGCGATCCCGGCGGCATCGCCCTGCCCCAGCTCCCGGTGGTGGACCAGCGCAAGCGGATCGAGGGCTGGATCGAGCAGGCCCTCTCGGCGGGGGGATCGCCGCGCATCGCCTTCGTCTGCGCGTCGTCCGCCGGCGCCGGCCTGCGAATCGATCCCGAGACCGGCCGCTGCGACGACCTGCCGGAGCATCGGGTGATGGCGATCCCCTGCACCGGGTGGGTGCAGCGCTTCACCCTGGAGCGGGCGGTGCGCAGGGGCGCCGCCGGCGTGCTGGTGGTCGGCTGTGGCCCCGTGGAACCCCACTTCCGCGAGGGGGTCGAGTGGACCGCCCGGCGCCTCGAGGGGGAGAGGGAGCCGGCGCTGCGGCGGGAGAAGATCGACGCCGATCGCGTTCGCTTCGTCACGCTGGATCGGTCGCGGGCCGGCGAGCTGCGCCGCGTGGCCGAGGACGTGCGGCCGGCGCCCCCCGCGAAGGCGCCCGGGCGGCGCCGGTGGGCCGGGGCCGCCACGTTGGCGGCGGCGGTCGGCACGGTGGTGGCGGTGGGATCGGACCTCCCCTACGCCGCGCCGCCTCCGGGCACCGAGCTCGTCGTCTCGTTCAAGCACCCGGGGCGCCTCGGCGAGCGCTGCCGCCCGATCGACGAGGCCGAGAAGGCGCGGCTGCCGCCGCACATGCGGCGGGACGAGGTCTGCGATCGCAGCCGCTCGCCGGTCCGGCTCCGGGTGGTGGTGGACGGCGAGCCGATCCTGCAGCGGGCCTACGAGCCGCGGGGGTTGCGCTCCGACGGCAACAGCGTGGCGGTGGAGCGGATCCCCGTCGAGCCGGGCGAGCATCGGGTGGAGGTGTCGCTCGGGGACGGTCCGGATCCCGAGGAGTGGAACCTGGTCGACGCCCGCGAGGTCCGCATGAGGGCCGGTGAGCGCGCGGTGGTCCTCTACGATCGGGTCTCGGGTTTCTCCTGGCACGCCGCGCCCGACGGGCAGATGGCCGGGCCGGCGATCGGCGGCGCGCTCGAGCCGCGACCGGAGGCGGGGTGATCGCTCAGGTTTCGGCGATCCGCTGGAGCTCCGCCGGCTTGCGGATCTGGATGCGCCCGCCCTGCGACGCGATCCACTCGTCGCGGGTCCAGCGGCTCATCACCCGGATGGTGGTCTCGACCGTGGTGCCGGCGAGGTCGGCGAGGTTCTGCCGGGTGAAGGAGCGCCCGATCCAGATCTCGCCGTTGCGGTTCACCCCGAACTTGTCGCCCATCCGAAGCAGCGAGGCCGCGAGCCGCGCCTCCACGGGCGCGGTGGCCAGGCGGAGGCGGGCGTTCCCCGCCTCGAGCAGCCGGGTCATCATGACGTCGAGGGTGCGGGCGGAGAGCTCCGGATGCCTGTCCATCACCTCCTTGTACCAGCCGCCCTC
This sequence comes from Vulgatibacter sp., assembly GCA_035565615.1. Taxonomy (GTDB): domain Bacteria; phylum Myxococcota; class Myxococcia; order Myxococcales; family Vulgatibacteraceae; genus Vulgatibacter. The sequence continues at coordinate 36,545 of DATMSB010000062.1, forward strand.
GATCTTCAGGCAGATGGTGGGCTCGAGCGCGATGGCGCTGGCGGGCATGGGCACGCCCCGCAAGACCGCCACCGCCGCGACCAGGTCGCCGGGGCCGAAGACGTCCAGGGTGAACTCGCGGCCGGCAGCCGCCTGCTTCACGATTCGCACCCGGCCGGTGAGCACACCGTAGACGGCGTCGCCGGGATCGCCCTGGTGGAAGAGGCGGTCGCCCGCCGTACACTCGAGGCGCGTCACCGGCGCGGCCTCCAGCTCCGCGTCAGATAGACCCTTGAGCAACGGAAAAGCGCGCCGAAGCTCGTTGGCGTGATTCAACCCGAACCCTCCAGACACGAGGTTCCGCCACTCTTTATACGTGTCTGCGCCGCTGCGCCACCGCTCCGTGCGCGTAGGCGACGAACCGGCCGTGGTGGGAGAGAGAGACGGGCGCGGGGAGGGGGAGCCCGTCCAGGTGAAGCCGAGGGGGGCCGAATCCATCCCAGGATCCGGCGATCGGGTCGCGGACGATCCGCAGCCTGGAGGGGTCGCAGCCGAGCGAGGCGGCGGCGCTCTCGGCGAGGAGGGAGCGGGCGTCCGCCCCCGGGTCGCCTCGGTGGGGGCCGGCGGCGAAGCGGGGGCGGTCGTCCCAGTCGCCCGAGAAGGCGACGGCGTGGACGAAGGCCGGCCGACCCGAGGCCCTCGGGGCGGGCGTCTCGACCACGAGGTGGAGGCGCAGGGCGTGGAGGCGGACCCAGGCGAGGTCCTCTGCGACCTCGTAGGCCGCCGGGGCCGAGGGCGCGCCGCCGTGCAGCCGCACGGCCGCCTTGTAGGCCGCCTCCTTCGCGGCGAAGCGCGCCCAGAGGGCGGCGTCCGGGTCGGAGGAAGCCTCGACCGCGCGCCGCTCGGCCGGGCGGAGGATCCTGCGCACGAAACGGTCCCGGCGCGCCGCGCCGCGCGCCTCGGGATCGTCCAGGTCGACGACGTCGTTGCCGACGATCACCTCTTGCGCAGCACGAGCGAGACCGCGTCGCCGACGCTGCGCACCGAGTCGGCCTCCTCGTCGGAGATGGCGATGCCGAAGGCGTCCTCCATCTCCAGCACCACGTCCACCAGCCGGGCGGAGTTCACCTTCAGGTCGCCCAGGATGGACGTGTCCGGCCCCACGCGCTCCAGCGCCTCCGGCTCCCGGACGAACGGCTTCAGGATCCCGACCACCTTCTCGAATACCTCGGTCTGCATCATGTCTGGTTACTCCTCGTGGAATCGCCGGAAGATCGCGCAGCCGTTCACGTCGCCGAAGCCGAAGCTCGCCTTCGCCACGACGTCGAGGTCCGGTGCGTCGATCGTCCGGTGGGGGATGCGCTCCGCGAAGGGCGCGAGCGCGGGGTGGAGGTCCTCGCAGTTGGCCGAGCCGTGGACGAACCCGCCGGCGAGCTCGAGCACGGAGGCGACGCACTCGATCCCGCCGGCCGCGCCCAGCGCGTGGCCGATCAGCGACTTGGTGGAGTGGATCCAGGGCATCCGCGAGGGGGGGAGATCGAGGGCAGCCGCCCAGCTCGCCACCTCGTGGGGATCGGCGAAGGTCGCGGTGAGGTGCCCGTTGATGGCGCCGATCCGGGAGGGATGGATCCCGGCCATCTCCACCGCGCCGCGGATGCACCGGCGCACGCCCGTCGGGTTCGGGGCGGTCATGCTCCCGCCGCCGCGGTGACCGCCGCAGTTCACGTACCCGCCGATCACCTCGGCGAGGATCCGCGCGCCCCGGCGGCGGGCGCTCTCCAGGCTCTCCAGGAGCAGCACGCCGGCCCCCGACCCCGGGACGAAGCCGGACGCCGTCGCCGACATGGGGCGCGAGGCCTCCTCGGGCCGATCGTTCTTGCCGCGGGCCAGGACCCTCATCCCGTCGAAGCCGGCCCAGATGTACGGAGAGTGTCCTTCGGATCCACCGGCAAGCATGCGCGCCGCAAGGCCCGACCGGATCCGCAGGAAGGCCTGGACCACGGCCTCGGTGCCCGTGGTGCAGGCGCTCGAGTTGGTGGACACCTGGTTGCCGAGGGCGAGGAGGCCGGCGACCCGGGCGCTGTTGCCGCTCGACATGATGCGCTCGACCATGGTGCTGCCGAGGCGCGACACCTTCCCGGCGTCGACCCGCGGCACGAGCTGCTCGGCGATGGTGTCGATGCCCCCGATGCCGGTGCCGAGGATCGCGCCGGCGCCCCAGTCCGGCTCGTCCTCCGGCCCGGGCTGCGCGAGGCCCGCGTGCTTCCAAGCGTCGATCGCGGCGATCGCGGCGTAGACCATGTTGGGGTTCATGGCGAGGAGCTCCTCCTCGCGCAGGTAGCGGGTGCGCAGCGCCTCCACGCCCTCCGGGACCCCGCCCACCTGGCAGGCGAAGCCCAGCTCGGCGAGGCGCTCGTGGCGCCGGATGCCGCTCTTCATCCCGCGCAGCGCCGCAGCGAACGCGTCGGCGCCGTGGGCGTTGGGCGCGATGACGCCGAGGCCCGTGACCACCACCCGGGCCGGGGTCTCCCGCTTTGCTGCGGGCCTGGCCCAAGCCGCTCGCCCCGCCTGCACCTCGCGGCGCTCGTCGCCTCGGGCGCTCACGGCAGCGCCCTTCGGAGGACGCCCATCCCCGCCACCGTGCCCCGCGCGGCGACGACGCCGTCTGATCTCGTGAGCGCGGCGTTCACCACCAGCTTTCGCCGCCGCCACGCGATCCGCTCGGCCTCGACCCGCACCGTCTCGCCGGGCGGCACCATCGCCTCGAACTCCACCTTGGCGTCGGTGAAGAGGGTGACGAGGCCGTCGTCCGCCTTCCCCTCGGCGGCGAGGAGGTGGAGGCCGAACGCCACCAGCCCGGTCTGGCACATCGTCTCCAGGAGGATCACGCCGGGCGTCACCGGATCCCCGGGGAAGTGGCCGCGGTAGAACCAGGCGTCCGGATCGAAGGTGTGCTCGCCCACGATGCGGTGCTCGTCCACCGAAACGATCCGGTCGATGAAGCGGAACGGCGGCCGCTGCGGGATCCGGTCGAGGATCTCGATCACGAGGCGCTCCTGTCGAGGATGCCGCCCACGGCGTTCGCCGAGGGCAGCGGGTAGTCGGGGTACGCGATGTCCCGGAAGACGCCGACCTTGGCGTCCTGGATGGAGTAGATCGGCTCGCCGTCCACGAGCACCCGCGCCGAGCCGATGGCGATCGCCGCGCCGGAGGCGGGGAGCAGGGTGAAGCGGCGCACGTCCACCTCGTAGCGGACGAGGCGATCGCGGGGGCGGATCTGCCCGAAGAACTCCACCGCCCTGCAGCCCAGCGCCCGCCCCGAGCCCGCGGCCCCCGCCGCCGCGCAGTAGAGTCCGAGGAGCTGCCAGATCGCGTCGACCCCGAGGCAGCCCGGCTGCACCGGATCGTCGCGGAAGTGGCAGTGGAAGAACCAGTCGTCGAGGTGGACGTCCCGCTCCGCCTCGATCCGGCCCCGGCAGCCGTCGCGGACGAGGGCGGTCACCCGATCGATCATCAGCATCGGCGGCGCCGGGAGCCGCACGAACTCGGCCGGCGCGTCGTCGACGAGCCGCCCCTGCGAGAGCGCGAGGAGCTCCTCCTTCGAGAAGGAGCCGCGCTCGAGGAACTCCGCGTACCGCATCATCCGCACACCTCGAGGGTCATGGTGGACCAGGTGAGGCCCGAGCCCACCACCACCACCACGATGGAGTCGCCGTCCTCGAGCTCGCCCCACCGCTCGGAGAGCACGCCCGGGGCGCCTGCGGCGCCGGTGTTCCCCAGCCGCTCCACGTGGTGCCAGTGCTCCGCCGGGGCGATGCCCGCCCGGGCGACGACGTTGTCGAGCATGAGCCGGTTGGCCTGGTGCCCGATGAACCGAAGCCGCCCGCCGGCGCGCACCGCGCTGGCGCGGGCGACGGGGAGCAGCTCCTCCAGGCAGGCGAGGGTCGTCCTGATCGCGAAGCGCTGCACCGCCGGGCCGCGCTGGGCGAAGTGGCCGTGCCGGGGGATCACCACCTCCGCCCAGCCCGACGGAGCCGATCCCACCGTCGTCGCGGACACCCGCAGCCGCGACGGGATCCGGGTGGAGACGATCGCGGCGGAGGTGCCGTCGCCCCAGAGCACCGCGGAGGAGCGGTCCCGGTAGTCGACCACCCGGGTGTTGTTCTCCGGGTTCACCACGAGCACGAAGCCCGGGAGGGCGTCGTTGCCGTTCAGCAGGTGGAGCTGCACCCCGAAGCTGGAGCAGGCGGAGGAGACGTCGAAGGCGGGGGCGTCGATCCCCAGGGCGGCGGCGATCCGGGAGGCCTCGGCCGGAATGGACATCTCCGGCGAGCAGCCGCCGGCGATCACCATGCCGACGTCCCGGGGTTCGATGCCGGCGCGCTCCAGGGCGAGGAGGGACGCCAGCCTCCCGGTCTCGGCGTTCGACCACTCGGCGGCCTCGATGGCGGCGCGGGGATCCGCGTTTCGGGTGAGGCGCAGGTAGTCGAGGGGGAGCACCGTGCGGCGCTCGCGGATCCCCACCCGCTCGAGGATCCACTCGTCACTGGTGCCGATGTCCAGGGCCTCGAGGAAGGCGTTGTCGATGACGGTGGGCGGGTGGAAGTGGCCCATCCCGTGGACGTAGAGCATCCTAGCCTCCCACCCGCTCGCCGCCGTCTACCCGCAGGATCGCGCCGTTCACCCATCGCGCTTCGGGCGTGCACATCAGCGCCACGAAGTCGGCGACGTCCTCCGGGGTGGTGAGGCGGCCGAAGGGGTTGCGGCGCAGCGCCGACGCCTTCATCGCCTCCGATCCGGGGATCATCCGCAGCGCCCGGGTGTCGGTGACGCCCGGCTGGATCACGTTCGCGCGGATCCCCCAGGGCGCGAACTCCACGGCGATCGAGCGGGACACCGCCTCGAGGGCCGCCTTGGCCGCCGACACCGCGGCGTAGCCACGCCAGGCCACCTCGTTGCCCTCGCTCGTGAGGGAAAGGATGCGGGCGTCGCCGGCGAAGAGCCCGCGGTCGTGGAGCGCCCGGGTCCACGCGGCGAGGCTCGTCCCCATGGCGTAGACGGTGCCGGCGAAGTCGTCCTCGTCGAGGAGGAGATCGCCGTCGCCGGAGAAGCGCGACCGGGCCAGCGGCTTGAGGTTGCCGCGGGCGATGGAGTGGAGGAGCAGGCGGATGCTCCCGGCCCCCGCCCGCGCGGCGAGCTCGTCCAGGATCTGCGCGCGCCCCTGGGGCGAGAGCGCGTCTACGTTGAGGGCGAGGAAGCCGCCGCCGTACCCTCGGATCTCGTCGAACGCAGGCTCGATGGCGGGCATCGCGCCGGCCCGATCCCGATGCACCACCGCGACGCTCATCCCGCAGGACGCGAGCTTGCGTGCCGCGGCGAGACCGAAGCCGCTCGATCCGCCCAGGATCAGCGCCCACTCGCTCCGCTCGAATCGGATCCCCATGACGCCCTCTCTTCCGCGAGACGTCGCGGCGCGAGGGGGGGAGATACGCTCCCGTCGTCATGGCCCGATAACGAGGACCTGATCCGGATCATGCTCGATCGGGCCTCGCGCCGGCGCCGTGACGCGTCCGTGACCGGCCGATGCGATCGAAGGGGCTCGCGCTCCGCTCCCGGGCGCGGGTGAAAGGAGTGCGCATTGCGCCGCCTGCTACTCCCGATCCTCGGCGTCTACGCCTACTTGACCTTCGTGTCGCTCCTCCTGGCGTTCCTCCCCGCGGTGGCCCTCGCCGCGCTGGTCCACCGGCGGGATCCGACCCGGCGCGTCCCGGGGCGCTGGGTGTGCCGGCTGGGCCGGGTGTGCGGCGCCGTGATGCCGCTGTGGCGGTTCTTCGTGGAGGGCCCGACGCCTCCCGGGATCGAATCGCGAGGGTACGTCGTGGTGGCGAACCACGAGTCCGCCGCCGATCCTTTCCTCCTCACCCGGCTTCCCTGGGACATGAGGTGGGTGGCGAAGGACGAGCTCTTCCGCCTGCCCCTCGCCGGCTGGATCCTCCGGGCGGGCGGTCTCATCCCCATCCGCCGCGGGCGCGGCGGCAGCATGCGGGCGATGCTCGAGGCGTGCCGCAACACCCTGCGCGACGGCCTGCCGGTGATGCTCTTTCCCGAGGGCACCCGATCGCCGGACGGCGAACTCCTCCCGTTCAAGGACGGCGCGTTCGAGCTGGCCATCGAGGCGGGCGTGCCGGTGGTGCCCGTGGCCCTCGCCGGCACCCGGGACTGCCGGCCGAAGGGATCGCTGTGGTTCGGGTGGGCGACGGCGAAGGCCCGGGTGCTGCAGCCTTTCGACACCGCCGGCCTCACCCTCGCCGACGCCCCCGCGCTGCGGGAGGCGGTGCGCGATCGCATCGCCGCCGAGGTGGCGGATCTGCGCCGGGAGTTGGAAGCGGCCAACGCCCCGCGATCGGCGCGGCCCGCGTCGAAGGTGAACCCCACCGTGTTATGACCCGGATCATGGTTCCCGCGGATTGGCTCCCGTATCCGGTGCGCGGGTTTTGACTGGCAGGAGCGGCCTTGCGCGCGAGAAGACGTCCCGAACCGTACCGAGTGAAGATGGTGGAGCCTCTGTCCATCCTGTCGAGGGAGGCCCGCGAAGAGGCGATCCGCCGAGCCGGATTCAATACGTTCCTGCTCCCTTCCCAGGCCGTCTACATCGATCTCCTCACCGACTCGGGCACCAACGCGATGTCCGATCGGCAGTGGTCCCGGCTGATGCTGGGAGACGAGGCCTACGCGGGATCGCGGAGCTTCGACCGCCTCAAGGAGGCGGTGCGCGAGCACTACGGCTTCCGCCACGTGGTCCCCACCCACCAGGGCCGGGGCGCGGAGAACCTGCTCTCCCGGATCCTGATCCGGGAGGGGCACGTGATCCCGCAGAACATGTACTTCACCACCACCCGGGCCCACCAGGAGATGAACGGCGGCCGCTTCCTCGACGTCATCGTCCCGGAGGCCCACGACCCCTCGAGCCTCCATCCCTTCAAGGGCAACGTGGATCTCGACCGGCTGGAGGCCGCGATCCGGGAGTTCGGCGCCGACCGAATTCCGTATGTGAACGTCGCCCTCACCGTGAACATGGCGGGGGGCCAGCCGATCTCCATGGAGAACCTGCGGGCGGTGCGGGCCCTCTGCGACCGGCACTCCCTGCGGCTGATGTACGACGCCACCCGCGCCGTCGAGAACGCCTTCTTCATCCAGGAGCGGGAGCCCGGCTGGTCCGGCCGCACGATCGCCGAGATCTTCCGGGAGCAGATGTCCCTCGCCGACGGCTGCACCATGTCGGGGAAGAAGGACCTCCTCGTGAACATCGGCGGCTTCCTCGCCACCAACGACGACGTGATCTTCGCCCGCGCCAAGGAGGAGGTGGTGATCTTCGAGGGCATGCCCACCTACGGCGGCCTGGCCGGCCGCGACATGGAGGCCATGGCCCAGGGGATCCGGGAGATGGTCGACGACGCCTACGTCGCCCATCGGATCGCGCAGGTGCGCCACCTGGGGGAGCAGCTCGAGGCGGCGGGCGTCCCCATCGTCAGGCCCATCGGCGGCCACGCGGTCTTCGTCGACGCCAGGGCCTTTCTCCCCCACGTGCCGCAGGAGTGCTTCCCGGCCCAGTCCCTCGCCGCCGAGATCTACCGGGAGTCGGGGGTGCGGGGGATGGAGCGCGGCATCGTCTCCGCTGGGCGGAACAAGGAGACCGGCGAGAACCACCGGCCGGCCCTGGAGCTGGTGCGCCTCACCATCCCCCGCCGGGTCTACTCGAACGATCACCTCGACTTCGTGGCCGACGCAATCGTCGACCTCTATCGCCGCCGCGAGTCGATCGGCGGGCTCCGGATGACGTACGAGCCGCCGACCTTGCGGTTCTTCAGCGCCCGCTTCGAGCCGCTGTAGGAACGCAGCCCCCGGGTTCCGGGGACGAGATCCTTCCACGCCTCCGCGTGAGCTCCCGATGGCCGGAGGAGCGGAGAGGTGCGCCAAAGCATTAAGTTTCGTTACGTAACGGCTGATATTGATAAGTCTGGCTGATGCTCAGTGAGAAAAATACAAATTTACCTGAAGTGAGGTTGAGTAAGTGGCGATCTGCAACTACAACAAGGCGAGTCGACGACGCCGAAGAGGGTGGAAATGAGAAAAACGATAGCAATCGCGGTGATCGTCCCGTCGGCGCTTCTCGTCGCGGCCTGCAGCAAGGACGCGGCTCCGGAGGCGGGGCGAGAGGCCGCCGTCGCCCCCGCACCCTCCCGAGAGGCCTCGGGGGGCGGTGTGGATCCCGCCTCCGAGAAGGAGGCGAAGGAGATTTTCGCCAACCGCTGCGCCCCCTGCCACGGCCCGACGGGCGGCGGGGACGGACCTGCCTCCGCGGGCTTCGATCCGCGGCCGGCCAACCTGGGTTCCCCGCAGTGGCAGGCCTCCGTCACCGACGAACACATCGAGCGGATCGTGCAGTACGGCGGCGCCGCGGTGGGCAAGAGCGCCGCGATGCCGGCCAACCCGGATCTGATGGGCAAGCCGGAGGTCGTGAAGGCCCTGCGCATGTACATCCGCAGCTTGAAGAAGTGATTCGCGCGCCTCGATGGGCGAGGTGCGCGGCGCCCTCTGATGGGCAGGAGCACCACCATGAGATCGGTTTCGAAGTTCTTGCTTCTATTCGTCTCCATGGTTGCGGTCGGATGTTCCGACGGACCCTCGGCTGCCCCGTCGGCCTCACTCGGCGGCGGTTCCTCGTTGTCGGCCTTGATGCAGGCGCGGGGGCTGACGGAGGCGGACGTCACCGCCGCGCTCAAGACCTACACGCCCACCGGGAAGAAGGACGAGTACCTGATCTTCGCGTCGGGAGGCCACGGCGGGAATCTCATCGTCATCGGCGTCCCGAGCATGCGCATCCTCAAGTACATCGGCGTCTTCACGCCGGAGCCCTGGCAGGGCTACGGGTACGGCGATCAGACGAACGAACTCCTCAGGGAGGGATCGCGGGACGGCAAGGAGATCACCTGGGGAGACATGCACCACCCGTCGTTCTCCGAGACCAAGGGTGACTACGACGGCGAGTACATCTTCGTGAACGACAAGGCGAACGCCCGGGTCGCGGTGGTGAACCTGAAGGACTTCGTCACCACGCAGATCGTCACCAGCCAGCTCATCCAGTCGGAGCACGGCTCCACCTTCGTCACCCCGGACACCGAGTACGTAATCGAGACGGCCCAGTACCCGGCGCCGCTCGGCGGCAAGTACGCCGACGTCGACAAGTACGACGAGGAGTACCGGGGTGCGTCGATCTTTTGGAAGTTCGACAGGTCCAAGGGCCGCATCGTCCCCGAGGAGTCGTGGGCGGTGGAGTTCCCCCCCTACATGCAGGACCTGGCCGACGCCGGGAAGCTCGCCAGCGACGGCTGGGTGTTCTTCAACTCCATCAACACCGAGCGCGCCTACGGCGGGATCATGGAGGGCAACCCGCCCCTCGAGTCGGGCGCCTCCCAGAACGACATGGACTACCTCCACGTCTTCGACTGGAAGAAGGCCGAGGAGGTGGTGAAGGCCGGCAAGACCACCACCATCGCCGGGATGCGGGTGATCTCGCTGCAGACGGCGATCGACGAGGGCTTGCTGTACTTCGTCCCCGAGCCCAAGAGCCCGCACGGCGTCGACGTCACGCCCGACGGCAGGGAGATCGTCGTCGGCGGCAAGCTCGACACCCACGCCACGGTCTACTCCTTCGAGAAGATCAAGGCCCTCATCGACCAGAAGAAGTTCGACGGCCGCGACTCCTACGGCGTGCCCATCCTCCCCTTCGAGGAGTCCATCCGCGGCCAGTGCGAGATCGGGCTGGGGCCCCTCCACACCCAGTTCGACGCCGACGGCTTCGCCTACACCTCGGTCTTCATCGAGTCCAAGGTCGCCAAGTGGTCGCTCGCGGACCTCAAGGTGGTCGAGAAGATCCCCGTCCACTACAACGTCGGCCACATCCTCACCGCCGAGGGCGACACCGTCAGCCCGGACGGCAGGTACCTGGTGTCGATGAACAAGTGGGCCATCGATCGGTTCAACGACGTCGGCCCCCTCCTCCCGCAGAACTTCCAGCTCATCGACCTCGACACCCCGAAGATGGAGCTGCTCTACGACCTGCCCATCCCCCTGGGCGAGCCCCACTACGCGCAGATGATCAAGGCAGACAAGATCAAGGCCATCGACATCTACAAGCCCGCGGGGATCAACCCCATCACCCATGAGAAGGATCCCTTCGCGGTGGAGAGCGGGCAGGAGCGGGTCGAGCGCAGGCCAGACGGCGTCCACGTGTACATGACCGCGATCCGCAGCCACTTCAAGCCGGACATCGTTCGGGTGAAGGAGGGCGACACCGTCCACCTGCACCTCACCAACATCGAGCAGGCGAAGGACGCGACCCACGGGTTCACGATCGGCTCCCACAACCTCCACGTGAGCCTCGAGCCAGGCAAGCACGTGAACCTCACCTTCGTCGCCGACAGGCCGGGCGTGTACCCCATGTACTGCACGGAGTTCTGCTCGGCGCTGCACCTCGAGATGGCCGGCTACTTCCTGGTGGAGCCCAAGTGACGCACCCTCGATCCCGGGGCGAGGGGGATCCCTCTCGCCCCGGCCTCGGGAGCCCTCCATGCCATCCCACAGGCTGACGGTCCTCCTCGCGACGACGCTCCTCGCGGCATCGTGCAGCCCGGAGCGACCCGCTTCGCGGGGGCCGAGAGAGGTGGAGCTGCCGCGGCCCGAGCGGCCGGCAGCCTGCGTGGAGATCCCCGCCGGCGCCGACCTGCAGGCGGCGGTCGACGCCGCGGCCCCGGGGCAGGCGCTCTGCCTGGCGCCGGGCACCTACGACGGGCCCCTGCAGATCGAGGAGGCCATCACCCTGTGGGGCCCGGGTGCGGTGATCCGATCCCAAGGGAAGGGCAGCACCGTCCGCCTCGATGCACCGGGGCGGCTCCTGGGCCTCACCGTCGACGGCAGCGGCGGACGCTTCGACAAGCTGGACGCGGCGGTGCGGGTCCAGGCCGAGGACGCGCTGGTGGAGGGCCTCACCATCCGCAACGCCACCTTCGGGATCCTCGTCGAGCGGTCGAAGCGCGTCACCATCCGAGGCAACCACGTCGTCGGCGATCGCAGGAAGGCCCTGGGTCTGCGCGGCGACGGGATCCGCCTCTGGGAGGCCCACGGCTGCCTGATCGAGGGAAACCTGGTCGAGGCCTCGCGCGATATGGTGATCTGGTACTCGACCGACACCACCCTGCTGGAGAACACCGTCGTCGACGGCCGCTACGGCTCCCACCTCATGTACAGCCACCGCAGCCACGTCCTCCGCAACCGGTACGTCGGCAACACGGTCGGCGTCTTCGTGATGTACAGCCGCGAAGTGGACCTTCGCGAGAACCTCCTCGCCGACTCGGCCGGCGCCGCGGGGATCGGCCTCGGCGTCAAGGAGTCCGGCAACCTGGACGTGGTCCGCAACCTCTTCGTCCACAACACCATCGGCGCCTACCTGGAGACCTCCCCGCTGCAGCAGGACGACCACAACCTCTTCGAGGAGAACGTCTTCCGGCTGGGCGAGACCGGCGTCGTCTTCCACAGCAGCCAGCACCGCAACGTGTTTCGGCGGAACAGCTTCCGGGACAACTTCGCGGTGGTCCGGGTGGAGGGCGGCGGCGACGCCCTGGGCGTCACCTGGGACGGCAACGACTACGACGACTACGCCGGCTACGATCTGGACGGCGACGGGATCGGCGACATCCCCTACGAGCAGCGCCGGCTCTCCTCCGATCTGCTGGCGCGCACCCCCTCGCTCGAGTTCTTCCGCGGCTCGCTGACCCTCGCCCTGGTGGACGCCGCGAGCCACGCGCTCCCCCTCGTGAAGCCCACGCTGGTCCTGCGCGACGAGTCGCCGCGCATGGCCCCCCTTCCCATCGAGGTCGTCCGTGGAAATTGAGCTCCGCCGCGTCGTGAAGGGCTTCGGCAGGATGAGGGCGCTGGACGGCATCGACTGCAGGATCCCCGCCGGGAGGAAGGTCGCGCTCATCGGGCCCAACGGCTCCGGAAAGTCCACCCTCATCCGCGTGATCATGGGGCTGCTCGGCTGCGAGGGCGAGGTGCGCCTCGACGGGAAGGCGCCCTTCGAGGATCGGATCGCGGTGGCCAGGCGCCTCGCCTACGTCCCCCAGCTCCCACCGCAGCTCGCGGCGCCGGTGGGCGAGCTGGTGGCGACGGTGGCGCTCACCCGCGGCATCGACCAGGGGCGGATCGCCGCGATCGCGAGGAGGCTTGCTCTCGACCTCGACGCCGTCGCGGCGAGGCGGTTTCGCGACCTGTCGGGCGGCATGAAGCAGAAGCTCCTCCTCGCCCTGGCCTTCGCGTCGGATCCGTCGCTCCTGATCCTGGACGAGCCCACCGCCAGCCTGGACGCGCACGCGCGCGATCGCTTCTTCCAGCTCGTCACCGAACTCCCGGAGGAGGTGACGGTGATCCTCTGCTCCCACCGGCTCGAGGAGATGCGGCACCTCGCGGATCACGTCCTAGCCCTCGACGAGGGGAAGATCGTCTACGACGGGCCCGCCGCCGCGTACCTGGGCGGGAGCGCGTTCTCCAGCCTGGAGGTCTGCGTGGAGGATCCGGCCCTCGCGTCGAGGCTCGCGGCCCTCGGCTTCCGGAAGGGCGCGGGCGACTGGTGGCTCCGCACGGTGGCGCGCGACGAGAAGATCGCCGCGTTGGAGGCGGTGAACGATCGGGTCGGAGGTGGCCTGGTCGACGTCCTGGTTCGAGACCTCGAGTCGATCGTCGTCCTGGAGGCGGGAAAGGAGGATCGCCAACATGGCTGAGTCCGGCAGGCGGCGGCTCGCGATCGGCGCGCTCTTCGGGATCGCCGCGCTGGGCATCGCCGGCGCGGTGGTGATGAGCCAGCGCCTCCCCGACGGGGCGCAGGAGCCGGTGTGGGATCGCGAGCCCTGCGCCCACTGCCTCATGCACGTGGGGGATCCCTCGTTCGCGGCGCAGATGCAGCTGCGAGACGGGAGGATCCTCCACTTCGACGATCCCGGGTGCCTCCTCGAGCAGCTGCCGGCGACGCACCGGGAGGACGTCCACGCGGTCTGGTTCCACCACGTCCGCGAGGACCGCTGGATCCGGGGCGACGAGGTGGCCTTCCTTCGCACCGAGCCCACGCCGATGGGCTACGGCCTGGGGGCGGTGGATCGAGGCAGCCCGGGGTCGATCTCCCTCGACGAGGCGATCGCCACCCTCTCCAACGAAGGACGATCGGAGGACGGACATGGACGCGCTCCGTGAGTTCCTCGCCGCCGCGCGCCTCGACCTCGCCGAGGTGCGGCGCTCCCGATGGCTCCTCTTCTCCGCCGCCATCTACGCCCTCGTCGCGGGCGTCTTCGTGCTGGTCGGCATGCGGGAGTCGACGCTCCTGGGCTTCACGGGGATGGGCCGCGTCCTCCTCGCCTTCGTCCACGCGCTGCTGCTCCTCCTCCCGCTCCTCGCCCTGATGGCGACGGGGCAGGTGATCAACCGGGCCCGGGAGGACGGCACCATCGAGCTCCTCTTCAGCCACCCGATGCGCCGCACCACCTTCTTCACGGCGGTGTCGCTCACCCGCTACCTGGTCCTGGTCCTGCCCCTCGTCGCGCTGATGGTAGGGATGGGGCTATTGGGGCGGCTCGCCTTCGGCGACGCCATCCCCTGGACGTTCCTCCTCCGAGCGCTCGGGATCTGCTGCGCCCTGATCGCCGCGTTCGCGGGCCTCGGGATCGCCATCTCCACCTTCGTGCGCAGCCAGGCGAAGGCGCTGATCTGGATGCTGCTCGCCTGGGCCGGCGGCATCGCGCTCCTCGACTTCGCCCTGGTGGGGATGATGCTGCAGTGGCAGCTCAACCCGCAGAGCGTGTTCATCCTCGCCGGGATCAACCCGGTCCAGGCCGCGCGGATGGCGCTGCTCTCGGAGGCCCAGCCCGACCTGTCCACCCTCGGCCCGGTGGGCTTCTACCTCTCCAACCGGATCGGCCAGGCCGCGCTCCGCGGGCTCGGCATCGCCTGGCCCCTCGCATTCGGGGTCGGCGCCTGGCTCCTCTCCCTCTTTCGCTTCCGCAGCGGAGATCTCGTATGAGCCAGAAGGAGTCGATGTTCGCTCGGTTCCAGGCCTTCCTCGATCGCCCCATCTTCCCGTCGGCCCGGATCGCCGTCGCGATCCTGACGATCCCCCTCGTGCTCTCGTTCACCATGCCGATCTGGAAGATCAGCATGGTGGCGCCCCAGTACCCCGACGGCCTCTACTTGTACATCTGGTCCTACAAGCTCGAGGGCGGCGCCGACGGCCAGCACATCGCCGAGATCAACACCCTCAACCACTACATCGGCATGCGCGGGATCGACGACGCCGCGTCGGCCGATCTGGGCTGGATCCCCTTCGCCCTGGGGGCGCTGGTCCTCATCGCCCTGCGGGTGGCCGCCATCGGGAACGTCCGCTCCCTCCTGGACCTGACGGTGCTGACGTCCTATGTGAGCCTCTTCGCGTTCGGGCGCTTCGTCTACCGGCTCTACGTCTTCGGCCACGACCTCGATCCGACGGCGCCCGTGAAGGTGGAGCCCTTCATGCCCGTGGTGATCGGAACCAAGCAGATCGCCAACTTCACCACCACCAGCCTGCCGATGGCCGGAAGCTACGGCATCGGCATCTTTGTCACCGGAACCCTTGTCGTCACTCTCTGGCACCTGGTGGCTGGACGCCAGGAAGCCAGGAGGGTGCGGAGATCCACAACATGAGAAGCCTGCGCCTGCTCCCTGCCATCCTCCTCCTCTCCATCGCCGCGGCGTGCGGCTCGGACGATCCGAAGGATCCCGAGTTCACGGGCGATCCGCTCGCCACGATCACCTCCGACTCCGGCGCGCTGCGGCTGGAGATCCGCACCTCACCCCAGCCGCCCACCAAGGGCCCCGTGGACGTGGAGGTCGCGGTCGTCGACTCTGAGTCGGGCGCCCCCGTCGACGATCTCTCCATCGAGGTCTCGCCTTGGATGGGATCGATGGGGCACGGATCCAACACCGTGGACGCCGACGCCCTGGGCGAAGGCCGGTACCTCGCCACCGGGGCGCTCTTCTCCATGCCGGGGCCGTGGGAGCTGCGGTTCGCGATCTCCGGCGCGATCGACGACACCGCCGAGACGCCGAGCTTCGAAGTGCTCCCATGACACCCTGGCCGCCAACCCTCGGGATCCGCGCCGCGGCGCTCCTCCTCCTCGCGGCGGTGCCCGCCGTGGCACGGGCGTCTCCTTGCTGCGCGGGCGCCACCGTGGTCCCCGGCCGGCTCATGGTCCACGAGGACGCCCTCGTGGGCCTGGATCTGCGCGTCGGCCGGGAGCTCGGCGCCTTCGACGACGGCGCCGGCTTCAACACCGCCAGCGGAGACGAGCTCGCGTTCGAGCAGGGGATCTTCGCGGCGCTGCGGGTGGCCGAAAAGGGACAGGTCGCGGCGCGGGCGCCCCTGGTGCAGACCTACCGCGACCTGCGGGGGACGAGGGAGTTCGGTGGCGGCCTCGGCGACCTCCAGATCGAGGCCCGCTGGGACTTCGTCGACGCCGGCCAGTACCTCGATCTGCCCGGGATCGCGATCGTCGCCAGCGCCGCGCTCCCCACCGGCCGCGCACCCGAGGCGGTGGAGCGTCCGCTGGGCACCGACGCCACCGGCACCGGCGCGTTCCAGGGCATGGGCGGCGTCGCCCTGGAGCACGTGGCGGGCGACTGGCTCGTGAGCGCCACCGGCACCGTGGGAGCCCGGGCCGCGCGCACGGTCTTCGGCGAGGAGGTCCCGGCGAGCGTGATCTGGTCCGCCGGGGCGACCGTGGGCCTCATGCTCCCTCGCGACGCCGTCGTGGCCCTCGCCGCGTCGCTCACCGACGAACCCGCCGCCGAGCGGCGTTGGTTGCGGCTCGGCATCTCCGCCGGTATGCCTCTCTCCGACGAGTGGAGGCTCCAGGGTGGTCTCTTCGGCGACCCCCCGTTGGGTGGTTTCGGTCGCAACCAGCCCGCGTCGGCGGGCCTCTCCTTCGTGCTGATCCGTTCGTGGTCGTGAGGCGCCCCATGAGATACCTGCTGCTGCCCGTCCTTCTCGCCCTCGCCGTCCCGGTGGCCGCCCAGGGCGACGTCCTCGACGTCGCCCTCGAGGGGACCGACGGCAAGGCCGCGACCCTGCGCGAGCGGATGGGGGACAAGCCGTTCCTCCTCCTCACCTTCTTCTCGGCCTCGTGCCCCTGCCAGTCGCTGCACGACCCCCGCATCCGCGAGCTCCACGAGCGGTTCGGCGATCGGATCGAGATCCTCTCGATCGATCCCGAGGCCCACTCCTCGCTCGCGCGGGATCTCGAGGAGGCGAAGAAGCGCGGCTACCCGTTCCCGATCCTCTCCGATCCGGACGGGGTGGTCGCCGACGCCGTGGGCGCCCGCTTCGCGACCTACACGGTGATCCTCGACGCCGACGGCGAGGTGCGGTACCGCGGCGGCTGGGACACCGATCGAACCCGCCTCACCGACGACGCTCGGCAGTGGGTTCGCGATGCGGTCGTGCGACTCCTCGCCGGCGAGGAGCCCGAGACGCGGGAGACGAAGGCGTTCGGCTGCTACCTGCGCCGTCGCTGAGGGAGCGCGGTTGCCCGAGGGGGCGATCCGTGTCCGTGGCGCGATGGTCGCCTGCCGCACGCTGGGGGCTTTCGGTTCGGTTGCCCCGCGGCGGGGCCGTCCCCACCCTCGGCGGGATGTCCCGCGAAGCCATCCGGTCGGCGGCCTGGGGGTTGGCCGCGTCCATCGCCCTCGCCGCCGCCATCGTGGTCGGCTCGAGGAACCTCGCCCACTTCGACGCCGCCCTGGTCGCCTACACCTTCGCCGTGCTCTTCGCGACCTTCGGGCTCACCTACCGCTACGTGATGTGGTTGCAGCGCCCGCCCACCGCGCTCTACTGGCGGCGGGGCTGGCAGGCCTTCCTCGACCCGCGGCACCTCCTGCGCAACGTCGGCGCGTTCCTGGGGCGGATGGGGAGCGAGGTCGCCGCCAACGGCTTCATCTTCCGCCGCGACGCCCTCCGCGGGCTCACCCACCTGCTGATCATGTGGGGCTGCATCCTCGCCGTGGCGATCACCTTCCCGCTGGTCTTCGGCTGGCTGCACTTCCGCCCCGTCGCCGGCGACCTCTCCACGTACGAGACGGTGATCTTCGGCTGGCCGGTGTTCCGGTTCCCCCACCGAGGCGCCGGCGCCTTCTTCATGTTCCACGGGCTGGTGTGGGTGTCGGTGCTGGTGATCCTCGGGGTGATGCTCGCAATGCGCCGGCGGATGCGCAACGAGGGACCCGCCGCCGTGCAGCGCTTCGTCGAGGACTTCCTGCCGCTGATCCTCCTCTTCGCCGTGAGCATGACGGGCCTGCTGCTCACCGCGAGCTACACGTGGATGAAGGGCTACGGCTACGTCTTCCTGGCCATCTTCCACGCGATCACCGTGATCGGCACCTTCCTGTGGCTGCCCTTCGGGAAGTTCTTCCATGTCTTCCAGCGGCCGGCGCAGCTCGGGGTGGGCTTCTACAAGGACGCGGGCGTCCGGGAGGGCAAGGCGGCGTGCCGCCGCTGCGGGCACGCGTTCACCACCGCCATGAAGGTCCGGGATCTCGTCGCCGTCGAGCGCGCCCTCGGCTACCGCTACGAGATCCCGGGCGACCCCGTGGAGCACTACCAGTGGATCTGCCCGCCGTGCCGGCGCGCGGCGTACGCGGCGGCGCAAGGGGCGGCGTGGCGGGGCAGGCGGGGCGGCGCGCCGATGGAGGGCGCCTCGCTGTCGATGCCCGCCTACGCGAACCCCGGCATGGGCGAGGGCCCGTTGGGCGCCGAGGACCGGGCGAACTTTCATCCTTGAGGGCCGCGGCATGGACCGTCGTCCACTCCAGACGCCGACGCCGGGACTCGACCTCGAGGCGATCCGCCGCTTCGGTCCCTTCCGGGCCTGGGCCGCGGACGTGCGAGTGGACAGCGGCGTCGAGGTGGATCGGGTGGTGAAGACCCACTGCTGCTTCTGCGGGCAGCAGTGCGGCATGCAGCTCGAGGTCAAGGACGAGACCATCGTCGGCGTGAAGCCCTGGTACGAGTTCCCCTTCAACCGGGGGATGCTCTGCCCCAAGGGCGTGACCCGCCATCTGCAGCAGGCCCACCCCGATCGGCTCCTCCACGCCTACGAGCGCGATCCCGACGCGCCGGGCGGCTTTCGCCCCATGCCGTACGAGCAGGCGATCGAGCGGGTCGCCTCCGAGATCGATCGGATCCAGCGGGAGCACGGCAGGGACGCCTTCGCGATCCTCTCCGGCGCGAGCCTCACCACCGAGAAGACCTACCTGATGGGCAAGTTCGCCCACATGTGCCTGCGCACCGCCAACATCGACTACAACGGCCGCCTCTGCATGGTCAGCGCCGCCGGCGGCAACAAGAAGGCCTTCGGCGTCGATCGGGCGGCGAACCCATGGTCCGACATCCTGGGCGCCGAGGTGGTGTGGATCAGCGGCGCCAACGTGGCCGAGTGCGCTCCGATCACGACCAACTACGTGTGGCAGGCGCGGGAGCAGGGCGCCAAGGTGATCGTCGTCGATCCACGGATCACGCCGATCGCGCGCACTTGCGATCTCTTCCTGCCGATCAAGCCGGGGCGCGACGCGGCGCTCTTCAACGGCGTCCTCCACCTCATGATCGAGAACGGCTGGATCGACCGCGGCTTCATCGAGGCCCACACCGTCGGCTTCGAGGAGGTGGCGAGGGAGGTCCGCGCGTGGACCCCGCGGCGCACGGCGGAGGTGACGGGGATCGCCGAGGAGCGGATCCGCCGGGCCGCCGAGTGGTGGGGAACGGCGAAGACCAGCTTCCTCATGCACGCCCGCGGCATCGAGCACCACACCAGCGGGGTGATCAACGTGCTCGGGGCGATCAACCTCGTCCTGGCGTCGGGGCGCATCGGAAGGCCGTTCTGCGGCTACGCCACCATCACGGGGCAGGGGAACGGGCAGGGCGGGCGAGAGCACGGCCAGAAGTGCGACCAGCTCCCTGGCGGCCGCGACCTCGACGATTCGGCGCACCGCGCCTGGGTGGCGAAGGTGTGGGGGATGGATCCCGACGAGCTCCCCATGCCCGGCGCCGTGGCCTACGAGATCGTGCGCAAGGCGGCGCGCGGCGAGATCAAGGGGCTCCTCAGCATCTGCTTCAACCCGGTGGTCTCGCTGCCCGACAACAACTTCGTCCGCCGCGCCCTGGAGAAGCTCGAGTTCTACGCGGCGATCGACTTCTTCCTCAGCGAGACCGCGCGGTATGCCCACGTGGTGCTTCCGGGGTCCCTGCACGAGGAGGACGAGGGGACCGTCACCCAGCTCGAGGGGCGGATCATCAAGATCAACCAGGTGGTGGATCCACCCGGCGAGGCGCGGCAGGACTGGCGGATCGTTCAGGACGTCGCCAGGGCCCTCGGCAGGGAGAAGGGCTTCGCCTTCCGTAGCACCCGCGAGATCTTCGAGGAGCTCCGCGTCGCGTCCAAGGGCTGGATCATGGACTACTCCGGCGTCACCTGGGAGCGGGTGGAGCAGAACTTCGGCGTGTTCTGGCCCTGCCCCGACGAGGTGCCGGAGGGCGTGGCGCCGCCCCCGCCCCAGGGGACCGTGCGTCTCTTCGAGCCGGGTTCCTGGAACCCGATCGCCAGGGGCGCCGGCCCCTTCTACTTCCCCGACGGCAAGGCCCGCTTCAACGCCACCCCCTACGCCGGCCCCGCCGAGGACGTCGACGACGAGTACCCGATCATCCTCACCACCGGGCGGGTGGTGAGCCAGTTCCTCTCCGGCAACCAGACGAGGCGGATCGGGCCGTTGGTGGACCACTATCCGGAGCCGCGACTCGAGGTGCACCCTGCGCTGGCGGCGAAGCTCGGCATCGCCCATGGGGACTGGACGCTCGCCGAGAGCCGTCGCGGGAACTGCACGCTCCGGGCGTCGGTGGTGCGCACCATCCGCCCGGACACCGTCTTCATCCCCTACCACTGGGGCGGCAGGAAGAGCGCGAACCAGCTCACCAACGCCGCCCTCGATCCCATCTCGGGGATCCCCGAATACAAGGTGTGCGCGGTGCGGGTGCGCAAGGCGGACGGGCCGCCCGAGTACGCCGACGTCCTCCAGCCGCAGCAATGAGCCGCCAGGGGAGGCGCTCCCCCTGCACCGGCCCTCTCCCCGAAGGGAGCCCATGGCCGTCCCCGACGATCTCTTCTTCTACGTGGATCCCGGACGCTGCATCGGGTGCCAGTCCTGCGTGCAGGCCTGCATGCAGTGCGACACCCACAAGGGCCAGTCGATGATCCAGCTCGACCAGGTGGACAGGGAGGCGTCCACGCAGACCGTGCCCATGGTCTGCATGCACTGCGACTCGCCCACCTGCGCGGAGGTCTGCCCCGCCGACGCCATCAAGAAGACCGAGGACGGCGTGGTGCAGACCGCCCGCAAGCCGAGGTGCATCGCATGCAACAACTGCGTGCTGGCCTGCCCCTTCGGCGTGCCGAAGATGAACACCGGCATGCACCTGATGATGAAGTGCGACATGTGCTACGACCGCACCTCCATCGGTCTCAAGCCGATGTGCGCATCGGTCTGCCCCAGCCAGGCGCTCGCCTTCGGGACCCGCGAGGAGATCGAGCGCACCCGCCCGAACTCCCAGGCGATCGACGCCTTCCGCTTCGGCGATCAGATCATCCGCACCAAGGTGAAGCTGATGGTGCCTCGCGACGCGCCCCAGGAGGTGCTCGACGTCACCGGGGCGCTCCACCAGCCCACGATCGGCCGGGACGCGGTCGAGAGCGTCTTCGAGGAGGAGGGCACGTGATCGATCCCATCAGCGCGGGGCGGATCCGCCCCGAGAGTCGCACCACGCCTCCCGACGGCAGCCCCCACCGCCTGCAGCCCAAGTGGCGAAGGGACTTCCCCATCGACACCGGCCAGGACGAGTACGTCTCCCGCCGGGAGCTGGTGAAGTTCATGGTCCTCACCAGCGGCGCTTTCGCGGTGGGGCAGTTCTGGCTGGTGGCGCGCAGCCTCGTCCGGCGCGGCGTCACGCAGCCTGCGCCGGCGCCCGTCGCCGCCGTCGACGAGCTGCCGGTGGGCGGCGCCAAGACCTTCCGCTATCCGGAGGGGAGCAGCCCGCGGATCTTGGTGCGGCTCGACGAGGAGCGCTTCGTCGCCTACGACCAGCAGTGCACCCACCTGCTCTGCCCGGTGGTGCCGGCGGTCCGGGAGGGCGCGCTCCATTGCCCGTGCCACAACGGCTGGTTCGACCTCGAGACCGGCCGGCCCACGGCGGGGCCGCCGCGCCGCGCGCTCCCCCGCGTGCTCGTCGAGACCCGCGGCGGGCAGGTGTGGGCCACTGGCGTCGAGGAGCCGTCGACGTGAGCGGCCGCCCGCCCTTCGTCCGCTCGCGGAGGATGACGATCGTCAACGGCATCCTCATCCTCGTCATCGTCCTGGTGTCGCTGCAGCTCTGGCTGCTCACCGCCACCATGAACGCGTGGCTGGGAGGAGACGACGAGATCGTGGTGCCCGCCGCGGTGGTCAGCCTCGTCTGCCTGGGGCTGAACGCGGGGCTGCTGCGCTACCTGACGAGGTGAGGATGCGCCCGGGCCGTGCGGGAGGAGGGGCGGGGGGCCCGCGGGACATCCCCACCACCCTCGGCTGGCGGGTGGCGAGGGGCGTGCGATCCCTCTTCCCCGGCTACTTCGCGCTCGTCATGGCCACCGGGATCATCTCGGTGGCCTCGCACCTCCTGGGGATCGGGTGGGCCGCGCGGATCCTCCTCTACGCGAACCTCTTCTTCTACGGCGTGCTCTCGCTCCTCTTCCTCGCCCGGCTCCTCTTCTACTTCCCGGACGTCATCGCCGACCTACGGGAGCCGCTGCGGGGGCCGGGCTTCTTCACCCTGGTCGCCGGAACTTGCGTCCTCGGGAGCCAGCTCGTCGTCGTCGCCCAAAGGCGCGTCGCCGCCGAGGTCCTCTGGTTCCTCGGGATCGGGCTCTGGATCGTGGTGACCTACGCCTTCTTCACCGCGATCATCAGCCGCCCCGAGAAGCCCTCCCTCGAGCAGGGGATCAGCGGCGCGTGGCTCATCGCCTCCGTCGCCACCCAGTCGGTGGCGGTGCTGGGGACGCTGCTGGGGGCGGAGTTCGAGGTCGGCCGCGAGGTGGCCCTCTTCTTCGCGCTGGCGATGTACCTGCTGGGATCGATGCTCTACCTGAACATCATCACCCTGATCTTCTACCGGTTCACCTTCCTCCACCTCACCACCGCGAAGCTCTCCCCGTCGTACTGGATCAACATGGGCGCGGTGGCCATCACCACCCTCGCCGGCGCCACCCTGATCATGGTCTCCGGAGAGTGGTCCTTCCTCGCCATGCTGCGGCCGTTCCTGGTGGGCTTCACCCTCTTCTTCTGGGCGACCGGCACCTGGTGGATCCCCCTCCTCGTCATCCTCGGGGTGTGGCGACACGTCGTCCACCGCTTCCCCCTCACCTACGACCCGCACTTCTGGGCGGGGGTCTTCCCGCTGGGCATGTACACCGTCGCCACCCTTCGCCTCTCCCATGCCACCGAGCTCGGCTTCCTCGAGGTGATCCCCCGCTACTTCATCTACGTGGACTACTTCGCCTGGCTGGTGGCCTTCGCCGGCCTCGCGCACGAGGTGTGGCGGCTGCTCGCCGGCTCCGATCCCGCCTCCGTCTGACCGATCTCGCGCCTGCCGATCGCAGGGCCTCCGAAGGCGCGCCTCCGTCGTACGGGTACGCCAGATCGAACCTTCCCGGCACCCTCTCCGAACCAGGCGACGCGCTACACTGATGCGGAAGCGAAGGGAGATCGGTGGGGCATCCGCACGCCGATCCCGGTACACACAGGCCGCATCCGCGGGTGCGAAAAGCGGAAGTGGTCGCATGCGTAGGATCGTCTCGAACGCGGGGGCGTTCGTGGCGGCGGGGCTGACCGCCGCCATCGCGCCGGGGCGGAGCGCCGAGGCCAGGACCTGCGACGTCCCGGAACCGGAGCGCCTCTTCCTCGAGCTCGAATCCGTTTCGATCAACGGTTTCGAGATCATCGGGGTCGAAGGCGAGGTCTGGGCGCACCCGATCGCGCGCCGCGTACCAGGCCGCGTGCACCGCCGAGGCCTCGAGGTAGCGTCGGCCGCGGGGGCTTCGGCGGTGGCGAGCGCCAGCCCGCTCCCGTCCGGCGGGATCCCGCGTGCGTGCCGCGGGCCCGCCGTGTAGGTTGTCGGGCGATGCTTCCCTTTGTGCTGGTGTCGCCGCCCGGATCGGAGGAAGAGCTCGCGGAGCGGGCGCGGAGGCTCGCGGGGCGGACGGTGGGGGTGGTCGCCGCGCAGCATTCCGTGCCGCTCGCGGACCTGCGCCGCTCGAAGGGCTGGGTGGGCCGGCTGGTGGAGATCGCGCTGGGGGCCACGGCGGCCAGCCGGGCCGCGCCCGACTTCGAGGCGCTGGGCGTGGAGATGAAGACGGTGCCGGTGAGCGCGGCGGGGGCGCCGCGGGAGAGCACCTTCGTCTGCGCGGCCCCCCTCGAGACCATGGGCGAGATCGGCTGGGAGGCGTCGCCCGTCCGCAAGAAGCTGGCGCGGGTGCTGTGGGTACCGGTCGAGGCGGACAAGGCGTTGCCGCTGGCGGAGCGTCGCTTCGGCGTGCCCCTGCTGTGGAGCCCCGGCCCCGAGGAGGAGGAGGCGCTGCGCCGCGACTGGGACGAGTTCTCGGAGCGGGTGGGCCGGGGGCGGGTCGAGGACATCACCGCGCACATGGGGCGGCACCTCCAGCTTCGTCCGAAGGGCGCGAGCGCGTCCTCTGTGCGCTGGGGCATCGACGAGGACGGGAACGCCATCCGCACGCTGCCGCTCGCCTTCTACCTGCGCGCCTCCTTCGTGCGCGCGATCCTCGAGCGCAGCTTCGTCCAACCTTGACCGAAGCCTGAGCAACCCGCCATGGGTTCGTTTCCGGCCGGGTAACTCTCAAGCGTGAGGTGTTCGCGCCAGCGGACGGCCCCTGCACCGCGAAGTGTCTTGTAGCAATCGTTGCTTCTAGGAGTGTTGAACTCGCTTCCCGCGGGATCGAGAATGGCAGTCGGCGGGGGCAAGAACGCCTCCGCGGGGAGGTCCCAAGTGATCACGACGAACTCGATTCGGCGGTTGGCGTTGAGCGCAGCGGTGTTGATGTCGTTTTCCGTGATGGATGATGCTCACGCCACCGGCATCGAAAGAGCGAGGGCCTTCCGCCAAGGTCTCCGGGGAAATACACGCGTCGCGGCTGGTACAGGGCATTCGCTCGCCATTCGAGCAAACGGAATGGCGGTCGCATGGGGAGCCAATCGTGCCGGACAACTGGGTGACGACAGCTATAACGACCAAGAATGTCTCACCGAGGTGTTGGCACTCGAGAACGCCGTGGACATGATGGGCGGCACGCTCTTCTCTGCGGGCTTCGATCACTCGATGGCGTCGTATTCAAGGGCCACGGGTTCGAAGCCGACAGGGTCTGGAGTGGCAGTGAGTTCTGCCTGGAGCCCCTGGCCGGTCAGACTGACCCACTCCTTTTCGCAGTCCCCACAGAGCCGGAACGTGATAGCCGACTCCACCGGGCCCCGTACCTGCGGCGAAAAGCTGACGGAAACCTCGAGTTTGGAGCCCGGCTCCAGTTGGAGGAAGGCTCCAACGTGACGCCCGCGGGGACCTCTTCTGCGTCGAGGGTGAGCGCCACAGCCACCCCGGTGCGAGGGCAAGGCGAAGCTCGTCGAGGCCGAAGCAGGCGGCGACTCTTCGGCTCCTCGTTCCGCCAAGCCGGGTAGGCTGGCGTCATGAACGTTCACCTCATCGACGGGACCTACGAGCTCTTTCGCGCCCACTTTGGCGCGCCCCCCGCACGGGCGCCGGACGGGATGGAGGTCGGCGCGGCCCGGGGGCTGCTGCGATCGCTGGCGATGCTCGTGCGGCAGGAGGGCGTGACCCACGTCGCGGTGGCCTTCGATCACGTGATCGAGTCGTTCCGCAACGAGCTCTTCGACGGTTACAAGACCTCCGCCGGCGTGCCGGAGGAGCTGCTCGCCCAGTTCGGCCTCGCGGAGGAGGCGAGCCGCGCCCTCGGGATCGTCACCTGGCCCATGGTCGAGGTCGAGGCGGACGACGCCATCGCCACGGCGGCCGCTCGCTTCCGCGACGACCCGCGCGTGGAGCGGATCTTCCTCGGCTCCCCCGACAAGGACCTCGCCCAATGCGTCGAGGGCGATCGGGTCGTCCTCTGGGATCGCCGCCGCGACCTGGTGCTCGACGAGGCCGCCGTCGTGGAGAAGTTCGGGGTTTCGCCCGCCTCGATCCCCGACTGGCTCGCCCTGGTCGGCGACACGGCCGACGGCATCCCCGGCCTGCCGCAGTGGGGCGCCAAGACCTCCGCTGCCGTGCTGGCCCGGTGGCGCCGCCTCGAGGAGATCCCCGCCGACCCCGCCGCGTGGGAGGTGAAGGTGCGCGGCGCCTCCTCCCTCGCCGAGACGCTGCGCACGCGCTTCGACGACGCGCTCCTCTACCGCCGCCTCGCCACCCTGCGCACGGACGTGCCGCTCGCCGAGTCCCTGGGCGACGTGGAGTGGAAGGGCGCCGACCGCCCCGCCCTCGAGGCGCTCTGCGCCCGCATCGGCGAGCGCGCCCTCCCCGACCGCGTGCGTCGCTGGCGCGCCTGAGCGCGGTCGAGGGCGTGTGGACCTCCGGCATGGCGACAGGTGGCAGGGGCGCGCATCCCCGGTGACGCGGCGTCGACGTCGCGCCGCCGATCCGGCGCCGGGTTCGACCGCCGGCGCCGCGCTCGGTCGCACGCATGGTGACGGTTTGCAGCGGGCGGCGCGGGCGCCAGATTGAGCGCATGCGTGCGTTGACCTACGACGGGCCGAACCGGACGAAGGTACGGCAGAAGGCCGAGCCGCGGATCGAGCATCCGATGGACGGCATCGTGAAGGTGCGGGCGGCCGCGATCTGCGGGTCCGACCTCCACCTGCTCCACGGGATGGTGCCCGACACCCGGATCGGCTCGACGCTCGGGCACGAGTTCGTCGGCGAGGTGGTGGAGGTGGGACCGCAGGCGTCCGGCGCACGCGTGGGAGACCGCGTCGCCGTCCCCTTCAACATCTTCTGCGGCGCGTGCTGGTACTGCTCGCGCGGCCTCACCTCGAGCTGCGAGAACACCAACCCGGCGAACGATCTGGCGTGCGGCATCTACGGCTACTCGCACTCCATGGGCGGCTACGAGGGCGGTCAGGCGCAGTACGTGCGCGTTCCCTTCGTAGGGGTGGACGCCGAGCCCATCCCGGACGAGGTCGACGATCTGGACGCCCTCGCGGTGACGGACTCGATGCCCACCGGCTACCAGGCGGCGGAGATGGCCAACATCCGCGGCGGCGAGACGGTGGTGGTGTTCGGCGCCGGGCCGGTGGGGCTGTTCGCCATGAAGGCGGCGTGGCTCTTCGGCGCGGGACGGGTGATCGCGGTGGACGAGGTCGACTACCGGCTGGAGTTCGCGCGCCGCTTCGCCGAGGTGGAGACCATCGACTTTCGCGACGGCGACGTCGTCGAGACGATCCGCGCCGAGACGAACGGGCGCGGCGCCCACGCGTGCATCGACGCCGTGGGGCTGGAGGCGGCGGGCAGCCCCGTGCAGCGCGCCCTCGGGATCCGGGGAAAGATGGTGGCGGGCTCGGCGGCGGCGCTGAACACCGCGATCCAGTGCGCGCGCAAGGGCGGAACGGTGGTGGCGATCGGCGTCTACGGCCCGCCCTGGACGCTGATGGACTTCGGCACCGCCATGAACAAGCAGCTCACCATCCGGACCGGTCAGTGCAGCGTGAAGCGCTACATGCCGCGGCTCTTCGAGCACATCCGCGCCGGGCGGATCGACGCGCAGCAGGTGTTCACGCACCGCCTCTCCCTCGAGGAGGGGCCTGGCGCCTACCACACCTTCGCGAAGAAGCGGCAGGGCTGCATCAAGGTCGCGCTCTATCCGAACGGCGCGATCCACTGACGGGGGGAGATCGCATGAATCCACACGACCAGGGCGTGGGCGTCGATCGGCCGTACGCCCGCAGGCCGGGCGCGCCGCGGTTCTGGGAGCCGGAACCGTGGCCCGACGCGCGGTGGCCGATCCCCCAGCAGCAGGGCAGGCCTTCGGTGGCGATGCACGGTCGCGAAACCAAGCCGGTGTTCAGCACCGCCTTGCCGCCGCGAGGCGTGTCGGGGGCGATGCGTCGGCTCGCCTACCGGCTCCCCGACCACCAGCCGAACCGCTGGCTGCTGCTCCTCGCGGCCGATCGCGTGGAGGTGTGGGGGCGGCGGCTGCCGAAGCTGATCGTGTTCGCCCTCCCGCTCGCGATCGGCGTCGGCGCGTGGCGGGCGAGCCCCGCGCTCCGCTGGAGCCCGAGGTGGGCCGCCGCCAGGCGCGCGCCGAGGTACATGGGGCGCATGGCGGCTCGTGCGCTGCGCTGACGCCGGCCGCGCGCGGGCGGTCAGCGCCGCAGGGCGGCGGAGAGCTTCGGCAACGACACGTCGTAGCGGTAGCTGGTGCCCGAGTGGGAGTCGTCGAACTCCTCGTGCTCGTGGGGGATCCCCAGGGCGCGCAGGCGCGAGGCCAGGCGGCGGGCGCCCCACTGCAGGTGGTACTCGTCGCGCGTGCCGGCGTCGATGAAGAGCAGATTGAGGCCGCCCAGCGTCGCGGCATGCCGCGGATCCTCCACCAGCCGCACGGGGTCCACCGCGAGCCACCTCTCCCAGAGCTCGTCGCGCAGCTCCAGGGTCTTCGGATCGAAGGGGAGGCCGATGCCCATCGGCGCGCGCTCGTCGGGCGAGTAGCAGGCCGCCATGCACAGGGTCTGGATCGGATCGAACCACTCGCCGCTTCGCTTCTTCTTCGCGGCCCGGAAGGCCTCCACGAAGGGCTCGACGCCGCCGTACCGGCGCAGCGCCTCGGCGAGCGCGGGGAAGTGCCCGAGGTAGCAGTACTCGAACGCCATGTCGCCCGCGTGGCACGCGACGGCGCGCACGTGCTCCGGGTGGCGCACGGCGTTCAGGATCGCGCCGAAGCCCCCCGACGACTTGCCGGCGACGCCGTGCTTGCCGCAGCTCCACCTCGCCTCGACCGCGGACCGGCAGTCGTCCCACAGGTACCGCTCGTAGAGGCCTGTGGCGGGGCTGTCGAGGTACTGCGACCCCCCGAGCGACGTGAAGCAATCGGGCAGCACGAAGATCGCCGGCTCCAGCTTCCCTTCCGAGGCCAGGCGGTTCACGCGACGGAGCAGCCCCTCGCTCCACGGATCGTCGGCGAGGAGGTTGCCGGGGGTCCCGGAGTAGCCGCCCAGCACCCAGATCGCGGGATGCGTTCCCTCCACCTCGGGCACCAGCACGTGCAGCTCGCGCACGTGGGGATCACCCAGCGGGTTGCCCCGCAGCGCCTCGCTGCGAACCTCGAGGACCTCGTGACCGTAGCGGTAGCTCATCCGCCCACGATACTTCGGTTCGGCGCAAGCCGGCGGGTCAGCTCCTCGGCTGCCTGTCTCCCGGCAGCGAGAAGGAGGAGCTCCAGGGGGAGCGTCCCGATCGGGTCTCCCCCTGCACCGGGGGCCCGAGCGGGCAATCCGGGCGCCACGTACCACGCCCCGCCGTCGAAGCGCGGAAAGCGGGCGACGAGGGCGGCGAGACCGCGCCGATGGTGAGAAGGAGACGAGCCGATCTCGAAGGCCAAAGGGCGGGCGGGGTCGTCGTAGATCAGGTCGACTTCGTCCTTGCCATCCTTCCAGTGGAAGAGGCGAACCTGGCTCTGCCGGGCGAGGGCGTAGAGGTGAGACGCGGCGAGATTCTCGTTGAGGAGACCCATCTCCTGCGGATCGACGAGCGGCGCCGTACCACGTTGGAGCGCAGCATTCCGAACCGCACCGTCTACGAAATAGAGCTTTCGTCCGCGACGCTGCACCTTCGTTTCATTGCCCGAGAAGTTCGGAAGCGTGAAGACGATGAACGCACGCTCGAGGAACGAGAGGTACCGGTCGAAGGTGGGTTGGGACAGTCCGAGGTTCTTGCAGATTGCGGTGGGAGACAGGACCCCGGTCATCTGCCCGGCGAGCACGTAGAGGAGGCGCTCGAGGAGGATGGGCTCGCCGACGCCGAAGGCCTGCGGGATGTCCTTGTAGATCGCCCGCTCGACGGCGTCGCTGCGCAGCACCCGCTGCGACCTCAGGAGGTAGGTCTCGTCATCGAGGCCCTCGTCTCCGAGGAGCAGCAGTTCCGGGAACCCGCCGATCAGCGAGAACCTCTGCCGAAGGGGCGCGAGCTGGGGATCCCACCAGGCACTCGCGGTTGCGGTCGCCAAGGTCTCCCCCAGGCAACCGCCGACCGCGAGCGTCGGCGCACGCCCCACGAGCCCCAGGAACTCATCGAAGAGGTAGGGGGCGAGATACTGCTCCTCCCAGCGGCCGACGCCGCTCTCCAGGTGCCTTTCCCGCAGCGCAGCCGTCGCGCTCGACGTCCCGGCGATTCGGAGGGGCCATCGCTCGTCGTAAAAGGTCTTGAGCCACAGATCCCAATCGCGAGCGTAGGTGAGTTCGTCCAGGAAGAGATGGACGGGCGCCGACTCGGTGGCGTGGGCTGCCTTCATCGCGATCCGAACGAGATCTTCGAGCGGCCTCTGCAGGAGGATGGGGTGGTCCAGCCTGAACCACCACAGCCTCGCCGCCGGCACTCCGCCATCGAGCAGGTGTCGTACGGTCTGGTACATCGCGGTGGTCTTGCCGACCCGGCGGGGTCCGAGGACGAGCTGGAATCGCCTCGGGGTGTCCGAGGAGAGCCGCCGCGCCAGCATCCGAGCGAGGGCGCGCTCCGTCCTCGCGGCCAGACCTTCCGGGACCCGGCCTGTCGAATGCCAAGGGTTCTGCTCACCCAGGATCCGGAGAGACTCCTCCTCGCTGGGCTCCCACGGAGCCGCACGCGTTGCCAACTTTCCGTGCCCTCCTTTCCTTTGAATCCCGAGATAACATAATTCGCGGGAGGCTTAATTGGCAAGTCTAGCCAAAAGCTGGGCCGGAGGATTGGCGTCCCGGGGGGGCGGGATCGTCAACGACCGAGGAGGGAGAGGAACTCGTCCTCGCCGATGATGCGGAGGTCGGCGCCGAGGTCGATCCGGTCGTGGGCCTTGCGCAGCTTGCCGGTCGCCTCCCCCTCCAGATCGCCGACGACGAGGATGTTCGTCTTGCCGTTCACGTCCGAGCCGTAGGAGCCGCCGGCGTCGACCACCCGCTGGAACGCGTCCAGCCGATCCATCGACCGCAGCTCCCCGGTGAAGACCACGCGCTTGCCGAAGAGCGGATGCGCCGGGTCGAAGGTGTTCACCCGCGGCTTCAGCGCGTCCTGCCGCACGGCCGGCCGGTGCACCGCGCCGGTGGGCGGCGGATCCAGCGGCGGGTGGGGCAGGTCGTCGCGCAGCTCCCCCGGCCCGCAGGCGAGCGCCTCCAGCAGCTCCGGCAGCGAGCCGGCCCCCAGCTCGGCGCACGCCTGGATGGCGATCCGCGCGCACGCCTCGGCGTCGGCCAAGGCCTGGTGGTGCTGGAACCGGAAGCCGAAGCTCGAGGCCACCGTCTTCAGGTCGTAGCGCGGCAGCCGCCAGGTGCGGCGGGCGAGCTGCACCGTGCACGCGTAGGAGAGGGTCGGGTAGGGCAGGCCGTGGAGATCGAGGGATTGCTGGAGCACGCCGAGGTCGAAGCCCACGTTGTGCGCCAGGACGAGCTGGCCCTCGAGGAGCGGGCGAAGATCCGGCCACAGCTCGGCGAAGGTGGGGGCGGAGGCGACGTCGTGCGCCTGGATCCCGTGGACGCGCACGTTGTGGTGCTGGAAGACCAGGGGCCTGGGCCGGATCAGCCACTGCCGGCGGTCGACGATCTCGTCGCCCTCGACGCGCACCACGCCGATGGAGCACGCGCTGCTGCGGGCGGAGTTGGCCGTCTCGAAGTCGATCGCAACGAACATGGCAGGAAGGGCCGGGCGCCCGAACATGCGCCGAAAGTCCGGGCGTCGCAAGCCTCGTTGCGGGAAGGCCGCCGGCACCCCACCGTATTCCGAGGAGACCTTCGAGAATGGACAGGAAGCGCGCGGACACGCTCTTGCCCCATGGGCGGCGCGACGACGTCACCCGGGAGCTCACCGGTCGCGACGCCGACATGGACGAGGCCGAGGTGGGATCCGCGGGGAACGGGGCCGATCCCTTCGGCGCCGATCTCGAGGGCGGCCTCCCCGTCGACGTCGAGGCGGAGCCCGATCGCCCCGACGACATCGTGCCCGACGAGATCGTGCGCTGGCCCGACCAGCCGGCGGATCGGGATCTCGACCTGACCGCACGGCCCAGCGAGCCGCCTCCCATCGATCCCTCCGAGACGTAGCCCACCGCGTGACGAGAGGGTCGGTGGTCCTGCGCGCACGGCCGGAGGCCGCCCGTCGGCCGTGATCTCCGGCCCGGGCCTGCGGTCGGAAGACGAACGCACGGCGCGCCTCGGCGGGGATCGATGCGCCCTCCCCCGCGTACGACCGGAAAATCTCGCCGTCACGCCCCATCGGGGCGTCGCCAGGGTCGCCCGTGCGTGCCATGTATCTCGGGTCTCGGGAAACGGCCCTCGACCCGCCCTCGGCGCCACGCCCTGGACGGCCTCGCCTTCCGGTTTGACGCAGGGCGTTACGGGGCCTATAACCCGGTCCATCATCGATCCGCCGTTGGGCGGGAGGGCTCTTGGAATGGCGAACGGCATCGGGGCAGAGCGCGGCAGGCGCGTCGCGGTCGTCGCGGGGTTGCGCACCCCCTTCGCGCGGGCGAACGGTGTCTTCGGCACGCTGACGGCGCTGGAGCTCGGGCGGCTGGTGGTGAACGAGCTGGTGGCGCGCACCAGCCTGAAGCCCAAGGAGATCGACCTGGTCACCTTTGGGCAGGTGATCCCCTCGGTGACGGCGCCGAACATCGCCCGGGAGATCGTGCTCTCGACCGCGATGCCCCCCACCGTGGACGCGTGGTCGGTGTCGCGGGCCTGCGCCACCTCGATCCAGTCGACCACCGACGCCGCCAACCAGATCGCCTTCGGCAACGCGGAGATCGCGATCGCCGGCGGCGCCGAGTGCCTCTCGGACATCCCCTTCACCGTGTCGCGGCCCCTCGCCGACGCCCTGGTGAACGCGTCGCGGGCCAAGGATCTCCCCTCCAAGCTGCGCAGCTTCGCGCACCTCTCCGCCCGGGACCTCCTGCCGATCGCCCCGGCGCTGAAGGAGCCCTCCACCGGCCTGACGATGGGCGAGAGCGCCGAAAAGATGGCGCGCGAGAACGGCATCGGCCGCGAGGAGCAGGATCGCTTCGCCAAGCGCTCCCACGATCGCGCGGCGGCGGCGTGGGCGGAGGGCAAGTTCGAGGACGAGGTGATGAAGGTCCCGGTACCGCCGAAGTTTCGCACCGTCGCCACCGAGGACGACTACGTCCGCAGGGACACCTCCCTCGAGAAGATGGCCACCCTCAAGCCCGTCTTCGACAAGCGCTACGGGACGATCACCGCGGCCAACTCGTCGGGCCTCACCGACGGCGCGTCGGCGCTGGTGCTGATGAGCGAGGAGCGGGCCAAGGCGATGGGGTACACGCCCCTGGGCTACATCCGCTCCTACGCCTACGCGGCGGTGGATCCGAAGGAGCAGATGCTGATCGGCCCCGCGTACTCGATGCCCAAGGCGCTCGAGCGCGCCGGGATGAAGCTGCAGGACATGGACCTCGTGGAGATCCACGAGGCGTTCGCGGCGGTGGTGCTCTCGATCCTCCAGAAGCTCTCGTCCAGGAAGTTCGCGGAGGAGAAGCTCGGGCGCGCCGAGCCGGTGGGCGAGGTCGAGGACCAGAAGCTCAACGTCAACGGCGGCGCCATCGCCCTGGGGCATCCCTTCGGCGCCACCGGCGCGCGCATGATCATGACGACCTTGAACGAGCTGAAGCGGCGAGGGAAGAACCTCGGCCTCCTCGGCATCTGCGCGGCGGGCGGCCTGGCGGCGTCCGTCGTCCTGGAGCGAGAATGATGGCAGCCGTCGCAGACGACGCGTCGCGGTACTTCACCGTCGACGTGGGGGACGACGGGGTGGCGATGATCACCCTGGACGAGCAGGGCGCGCCGGTGAACACGTTCTCCGAGGGCCTCGGCCGTCACTTCGGCGAGACCTTCGCGCGCCTCCTCGCCGACCCCAAGGTCCACTCGATGGTGGTCGCCTCCGGCAAGAAGGACAACTTCATCGCCGGCGCCGACATCCAGATGCTGCAGAAGACCGAGGACGCCGCGGCGCTGGCGCGGTGGGGACAGAGCCTCCTGGGCGACCTCGCGGCGTCGCACAAGCCCGTGGTGGCGGCGATCGACGGGGTGGCGCTGGGCGGCGGCCTCGAGTTCGTGCTGGCGTGCACCTACCGGATCGCGGCCGACACACCGAAGACCCGGCTCGGTCTCCCCGAGACCCAGCTCGGCCTCATCCCCGGCGCCGGGGGTACGCAGCGGCTGCCGCGGCTCATCGGCGCCCAGGCCGCCCTCGACCTCGTGCTCACCGGCAGGCAGGTGAAGCCGTCTCGGGCCAGGAAGCTGGGCCTCGTGGACGAGGTGGTGCCCGCGCCGCTGCTCCTGCAGGTGGCACGAAAGCGCGCGATGGAGCTCTCGTCGGGGCGGAGGCCTCCCGCCCACGGCAGGGAGGCGCTGATGACCTCCCTGCGCAAGGGCAAGGTCGACCAGAAGGCGATGATGGCCCTCGCCCTCGAGGAGAACGCGGTGGGCCGGCGGCTCCTCTTCCGCCAGGCCGAGAAGCAGGCGTACAAGAAGAGCCGCGGCAACTACCCCGCGATCCCCGCCGCCATCGAGGCGATGCGGATCGGCCTCGAGCAGGGGATGGAGAAAGGCCTGGAGAAGGAGGCGGAGTTCTTCGGCCAGCTCTCCAAGACCGACGTCTCCAGGCAGCTCATCCGGCTCTTCTTCGCGCAGACCGCGCTGAAGAAGGAGACCGGGGTTCCCGACGGGGACGTGAAGCCGCGCCCCGTGCACAAGGTGGGGATGGTCGGGGGCGGCCTCATGGGCGGCGGCATCGCCTACGTCACGGCGAACACCGCGAAGATCCCGGTGCGCTTCCAGGAGGTGAACGAGGAGGGCCTGGGCCGCGCCTTTGCCCACGTACGCGGGCTCCTCGATCAGCGCGTGAAGCGCAGGAGCATCACCCGGCTCGACCGCGAGGCGGTGATGGCGCGCATCACCGGCGGCACCCGTTACCAGGGGTTCGGGGGCGCCGACGTGGTGATCGAGGCGGTGTTCGAGGATCTCGAGCTCAAGCGCGAGGTGCTCCGGCGGATCGAGGACGTGACGCCGGAACATTGCGTGTTCGCCTCCAACACCTCGACCCTGCCGATCGCGCGGATCGCGGAAGGGTCCCGGCGCCCGCACAACGTCGTGGGCATGCACTACTTCTCGCCGGTGGAGAAGATGCCGCTCCTCGAGGTGATCCGGACCCGACAGACCGCGCCCGAGGTGGTGGCCACCGCGGTGGCGCTGGGCAAGGCCCAGGGAAAGACCGTTATCGTCGTGGAGGACGGCCCCGGCTTCTACACCACCCGCATTCTCTCGCCCTACGGCTCCGAGGCGGCGTGGCTCCTGGCGGAGGGCGGGGACGTCGCCACCATCGACCGGGCGCTGGTGGACTGGGGCTTCCCGGTGGGGCCCTTCATGCTCCTCGACGAGGTGGGCCTGGACGTGGCGCAGAAGGTGTCGAAGACGCTGCTCGACGCCTTCGGCGAGCGGGCGCTGCCCCCCGAGTCGCTCCAGAAGGTGATCGAGGACGGCAGGCTCGGCCGCAAGAACGGCAAGGGCTTCTACACCTACGGCACCAAGCGCAAGGTGGTGGACGAGTCCATCTACGAGCTGCTCCCCGGGGGCCAGAAGCGGCGGTCGATCCCGAACGACGAGATCCAGCAGCGGCTCTCGCTGCGCCTGTGCAACGAGGCGGCGCTCTGCCTGCAGGAGGGCATCCTCCGCTCGCCGCGGGACGGCGACGTGGGGGCGGTGTTCGGCCTGGGGTTCCCGCCGTTCCGGGGGGGACCGTTCCGGTGGATGGACAGCCTCGGCCCCACCGAGGTGGTGCGCCGTCTGCGCGGCTTCGAGGAGCGGCACGGCGTGCGGTTCAAGCCGGCCCAGCTCCTGGTGGACATGGCGCAGAAGGGGGAGCGGTTCTACCGCGACTGAACCGCCGGTGGCGGTTCAGTCGCGCGCATCTGCGGATTCCCGTGCCCCCTGCCGTGTCCAACGGCGGGCCGTAGGGCGTGGAAGACCCGCGTTCGAAGGTGGGCTTCGGACGCCCGACGCGGCGTCCCTGCCCCACCGCGGCGACGTCGGCATCTGTTATATTGGATGCACGTTCGCGATAGTCGGCAATTCTGGTTGCCGCCCCGAAGGTCGGGGACTAGCCTCATCGCCACGTCCGTACCCACCCGCGAACCCTTCGCGAGGAGCCGACCGCGCCATGTCGAGAGAGACCGTCTTCACCTCCGAATCCGTCACCGAGGGGCACCCGGACAAGGTCTGCGACCACGTCTCCGACGCCATCCTCGACGCCCTCCTGGGCGGCAGCGTGCAGCCCAACGGCGAGGTCTGGCCCGGGGACAAGAACTCACGCGTGGCGGTCGAGACCCTGGTCAAGACGGGCTTCGTCGTGGTGGCCGGCGAGGTGACCTCCAACGCCCGCGTCGACATTCCGGCCATCGTCCGCAAGACCATCCGGGACATCGGCTACACCGACTCCTCCATGGGCTTCGACGGGAACACCTGCGGCATCCTGGTGGCCCTCGAGCAGCAGTCCCCCGACATCAACCGGGGGGTGGATCGCGAGGGGGGCGAGGAGCAGGGCGCCGGCGATCAGGGGATGATGTTCGGCTTCGCCTGCGACGAGACCCCCGAGCTCATGCCGGCGCCGATCTTCTACGCTCACCGCCTCACCCGCCGCCTGGCGGAGGTCCGCAAGTCCGGCCAGATCCCCTGGCTGCGGCCGGACGGCAAGGCGCAGGTCGCGGTCCGCTACCGCGACGGCAAGCCGGTGGGCTTCGACTCGGTGGTGGTCTCCACCCAGCACGCCGAGGGCGTGGACAACGAGGAGATCCTCCGGACCATCGAGAGCGAGGTGATCCGCGCCGTCCTCCCTGCGGAGATGCTCCACGCGGAGACCCGGTTCTGGATCAACCCGACCGGCCGCTTCGTGGTGGGCGGGCCCATGGGCGACTCGGGCCTCACCGGCCGCAAGATCATCGTGGACACCTACGGGGGCATGGGCCGCCACGGCGGCGGCGCCTTCTCCGGCAAGGATCCCTCCAAGGTGGATCGCTCGGCCGCCTACATGATGCGGTACGTGGCGAAGAACGTGGTGGCGGCAGGCCTCGCCAGCCGCTGCGAGGTGCAGGTCGCCTACGCGATCGGCGTGGCCGAGCCGGTGAGCATCCACGTGGACACCTTCGGCACCGCCAAGGTCCCCGAGGAGCGGATCGAGGCGGCGGTGCGGCGGGTGTTTCGCTTCAAGCCCGCCGAGATCATCGCGGACCTCCACCTCCTCGAGCCCATCTACCTGCGCACCGCGGGCTACGGCCACTTCGGCCGGGAGGAGCCCGGCTTCACCTGGGAGCGCACCGACAAGACGGGCGCGCTGCGCGAAGCCGCCGGGCTCTGATCCCGCTCCGACGCCTGCGAGACGATCGCCGGGCCACCCGGCGATCGGGTGAGCGCCGCGCAGTTCAACCGCGCCGCGTCCGATGCTAGGTTCCCCCGCCGTGACCCTCCTCGAAGCGATCGTCCTCGGCGTGGTCCAGGGCCTCACCGAGTTCCTGCCCATCTCCTCCACCGCCCACCTGCGGATCGTCCCGGCCCTCTTCGGCTGGAAGGATCCCGGCGCCGCCTTCTCGGCCGTGATCCAGATCGGCACGGTGCTCGCGGTGCTCATCTACTTCCGCAAGGACCTGTGGGCGATGGCCGCGGGGTTCTGGCGGGGGATGAAGGCGGGCAGGCCGCTCGCCGATCCCCACGCGCGCCTCGGCCTCTTCATCGCCGCCGGCACCGTCCCCGTGGTGGCGGGCGGCCTGCTCTTCCAGGACGCGATCAAGAACGAGCTGCGCAGCCTCTACGTGATCGCCGGATCCCTGGTGGTGGTCGCCCTCGCCATGGCGTGGGCGGATCGCCGCGCCACCCTCGCCAGGCTGCACCCGGGATCGATCGGCTTCGGCGACGCGATCTTCGTCGGCGTCGCCCAGATGTTCGCGCTGATCCCCGGCGTCTCGCGATCGGGCTCCACCATCGCGGCCGGGCTGATGCGCGGGCTGCCCCGGGCGGAGGCGGCGCGCTTCTCCTTCCTCCTCTCGATCCCCGCGGTGTCCGGGGCGGGGATCAAGGAGCTCTTCGACCTGGGCGCCGACGGCAGCCTAGAGGGCGACGGCGTGCTGGTGGTGGCGGTGGCGACCCTCGTCTCCTTCGCGGTGGGGTACGCGGCGATCGCCGGCCTCATCGCCTTCCTGAAGAAGCGGTCGGTGATGATCTTCGTGGGCTACCGGATCGGCCTGGCCATCCTCCTCCTCGGCCTGCTCGCCGGCGGCAAGGTCGCCCACCTCGACGCACCGCTCGCGGCGGACGGCGACGCCACGGTCGCAGCCGGCGGCGAGGACGCCCCGTCCGCCGCGGACGACGCCTCGGCCGCGGCGGTGCCCGCGCCGTGAGCGCCTCCCGCGACCTCGAGGAGATCCGCGCGGCCCTCGAGGGCCGGGAGCCGGGCAGCCTCGTCGATCCCTACGCGACGCCCGAGCGGGTGCGGCCGGCCTCGGTGCTGGTGCCGGTGTACGAGGAGCGCGACGAGGCCCACCTCCTCTTCGTGCGACGCAGCGATCACCTCGGCAAGCACGCCGGCCAGATCGCCTTCCCCGGCGGCGGCCGCGAGCCGGGTGAGGACGAGCTCGGCTGCGCGCTCCGCGAGGCGGAGGAGGAGGTGGGCATCCACCGCGCGGGCGTCGACATCCTGGGCCGCCTCGATCGCTACACCACCATCACCGGCTACCTGGTCTCCCCCTTCGTGGCGAAGCTCGCCTGGCCCCTCGAGCTGCGGCCGGATCCGGGGGAGGTCGCCGAGGTGCTGCACGTGCCGCTCGCGCGCCTAGTGGAGCCGGGCACCCTGCGGGTCGCGTCCGAGGAGCGCGGCGAGGTGAACTTCTTCGACGTGGGCGACGAGGTGATCTGGGGCGCCACCGCGCGCATGCTGCGCCAGCTCCTCGAGCTCAAGCTCGGCAGGCCGCTGGTGCCGAGCGGTCCGGTGCCCTGGGAGAAGGTGCGATGGTAGGGGCGAGGTCGTCCCCAGAGGGCGCCGCGGCCCGCGCCGACCCCCAGCCGCGTGGGATGCACGACGTTCGACGCTGCGGGTAGAGTGCCGCTCGTCCGACGAACGAAGCCTGCACCACCGACCCCTCATTCGCGAGAGGCGACATGGCGAAGCGCGACCGAATCCACCCCGTGATCCTCGCCGGCGGCAGCGGCACCCGCTTCTGGCCGCTGTCGCGAAAGAGGAGGCCCAAGCAGCTCCTGCCGCTGGCCTCCTCGGAGCCGCTCATCTCCGACACCTTCGCGCGGCTGGAGGGGCTCGCCGCTCCGCGGGACGTCCTCGTCGTCTGCGGCCGGTCGCACGCGCGGGCGCTGCGGGGGATGCTCCCCGACGACGTGCAGGTGCTGGTGGAGCCGCAGCCCCGCAACACGGCCGCGGCGATCGGCCTCGCCGCCACGGTGGTGGCGGCGAAGGATCCCAAGGGCGTGCTGGCGGTCCTCCCCTCCGACCACGCGGTGCTCGATCGCCGCGCCTTCCACCGCACCCTGCGCGAGGCGGCCAAGGTGGCGGCGGGTGGCTCCCTGGTCACCATCGGGATCACGCCCACCCGGCCCGAGACGGGCTTCGGCTACATCCGCGTCGGCGAGGATCATCCGGCCGGCGGCAACGCGAAGAGGGTGCGCTCCTTCGTCGAGAAGCCCGATCGCGACACCGCCTCGCGCTACGTGATCTCGGGCGACTACCTCTGGAACGCGGGGATGTTCGTGTTCCGCGCCGATCGCATGCTCGACGAGATCGAGCGGCACCTGCCCGAGTGCGCCGAGGTGCTGGCGGAGATCGCGAAGGCGGTGGGGACGGCGGGCTTCGATCGCGCGCTGTCGAAGTGGTTCCCCTCCTGCCCCTCGATCTCGATCGACTACGCGGTGATGGAGCGCGCCGACGACATCGCGGTGATCCCCGCCTCGTTCGGCTGGTCCGACCTCGGCTCCTTCGCGTCGTTGCCCGAGGTGCGACCCGCCGATCACGCGGGCAACGTGGTGCAGGGCGACATCCTCGCCTTCGGCGCCACGGGGAACGTGGTGGTCGGCCATCCGGGCAAGCCGGTCGCCCTGGTGGGCTGCTCCAACCTCGTGGTGATCGACACGGGCGACGCGCTCCTCGTCTGCGATCGGGAGCGGGCCCAGGAGATCCGCCAGGTGGTCGAGGCCCTGGAGAAGCGGGGCGATCGCCGCCTGCTGTAGCGGGCGAGGGTCGAGGTCGACCACCCGCGGGAAGCCGAGCGCGACGATGCGGTCGATCCGCTGCCCGAGATCCGAGCGGGAGCCCGTGCGGGCGGCCGGCGGCTCGCCGAACCACCCCGGCGGCTTGACGGCGGCCGGGTGCGCCGCTAAATCCTCGTTCGCCATGCCGAACGAGGATGCGCCCAGATGTCTGTGAGCCCCCGCCGCGCTCGCGAGATCGCCCGCACCCGCCAGGACATCCTGGAGGCCGCCGCCCGGGCCTTCGTCCAGAGCGGCTTTCGGGCGGCGACCATGCAGGACATCGCCCGCGAGGCCGGCTACACCGCGGCGTCGCTCTACGGCTACTTCTCGAGCAAGGAGGAGATCCTCCGGGAGCTCCACGCCCTGGTGATGGAGGAGCTCTCCGCGACCTACACCGCGCCGTTCCCCGCGGGGCTGTCGCTGCGCCAGAAGCTCGAGATTCAGATGAGGCGGCATCTGGAGGTGGCGAAGCGGCGCTTCGACCTCTTCGCCCTCTTCCACACCGGCCTCTCGGAGCTGAGCTGCCCCGTCTCCGTCGGCGGCGACAGCCTGTTCGGGAAGAAGGTCGAGCTCTTCGCCCGCTTCATCGAGGAGCATCGAGGCGACGAGGATCTGGGCGGCCGCACCCCCCGGGAGGTAGCCCTGGCGATCACCGGGATCAGCTACGCATTCTTCGTCGATCTGATGCAGCGGGGCGCGCCGATCCGGGGCGACCAACTCCCGGTGGTTATGGATCTCATCTTCCACGGCCTCTCGCGCCCCTCCGGCGAACCGGCGGAAGGTTGATCGGACCTCCGGCGTTCGGTCCGGGTTCACCCCCACCTTTGCTTCTTGACAAACGCAGTCAGCAAGAGAATATAACGCGCGTTCGAGTCTGCCGAATGCTCGTTCGGCAACCAAAGCGGGTGCCAACCATGCGGGTTTCCAAGATTTCCGCCCTCCTCCTCGCCCCCTCCCTCCTCGTCGCGCTGGCCTCCGGCTGCGCCGACGGCGTAGCCAAGGCTTCCCTCCCCGCCGCCGTGGCCGAGGCGAAGCAGGGGGTCCGGGTGGTCACGCCCCAGGCGCAGCTCGACGGCCAGTTGGTGAAGGCGACCGGCAGGCTCGCCGCCCGCAACGAGGCCGCGGTCGGCGCCAAGATCGGCGGGACGATTCGCGAGCTGCTCGTCGACGTGGGCGTCGAGGTCCGCAAGGATCAGCCGCTCGCGCGCCTCGACGCCGCCAACGCCTTGATCGCGGTGGAGCAGGCGAAGGCCGCCCAGGCGGTGGCCCAGGCCGGCCTCGTGGCGGCGACCCAGGAGTGGGAGCGCGCGCAGAAGCTCGCCGCGTCGGGCGGCCTCGCCAAGGCCGGGCTCGACCGGGCCGAGGCGGCCTTCAAGCAGGCCACCGCCGGCGCCAAGCAGGCGGACGCGGGCCTGCAGGCGGCGCAGCGGGCCCTCGCCGATCACACCCTGCGCGCGCCCTTCGACGGCAAGGTCACCGCGCGAATGATGAACGTGGGCGAGTACGTCGCCGTGATGCCGCCCTCGCCGGTCTTCCGCGTGGTGGACGTGGAGAGCCTCGAGGTGATCCTCCCCGTCCCCGAGACGGTGGTGGCGACGGTGCGGCCGGGCGCGAAGGTGCGCGGTGTGGTCAACCCCTCGGGCCACGCCTTCGAGGCGACCGTCCGCGTCGTCGGCGACGTGGTGGATCCCGCGACCCGCACAGTCGAGGTGCGCGCCGATCTCACCGGCGAGCGCAGCCCCGAGATGCGGCCCCACGCGATGGTGGAGGTCGACTTCTCCGGCAGCGACGCGCTCGAGGGGCTCTTCCTCCCGGCGCAGGCCGTGGTCCGCGACGGCGAGGGGAAGTTCGTCTGGGTGGTGGAGGACGGTGCCGCCGTGAAGAAGCCGATCGTGGCCGAGGCCCTCTCCCCCGGCGTGGTGCGGGTGACGAACGGCCTCGTCGGCACGGAGCAGGTGGTGAGCGACGGCGGGGCCAGGCTCGCCGACGGGATGCAGGTGCAGATCGTCCGCTAGGCGGCGGAGATCGCGTAGCCGTGCGCCAGCGGCGCGGGCGAGAACGAGAGCATGGATCCGATCAAGACCCTCATCAATCGGCCGATCTTCACCTCGATGTTGATCTGCTCGCTGCTGGTCTTCGGCCTCTTCGCCTTCCCGAGGATGGGCGTCGACCAGCTCCCCGACGTCGAGTTCCCGGTGGTGACGGTGACCGTGGTCCGCCCCGGCGCCGATCCGGAGAGCATGGAGCGCGACGTCGCCGACCCGCTCGAGGAGGTGATCAACACCCTCTCGGGGCTCGAGGTCCTCCGGTCGATCAACGTCGAGAGCGTCACCCAGATCATCGTCCAGTTCGAGCTGGGCAAGGACGTCGACGTCGCCGCGCAGGAGGTCCGCGACAAGGTCCAGTCGCAGCTCTCGAAGCTCCCCCCCGAGATCGAGACGCCGATCGTGGACAAGTTCGACATCGGCGCGGCCCCCATCATGACCCTCGCCCTCTCCGGCCCGATCCCGGTCGAGGAGCTCACCCGGATCGCCGAGGACGAGGTGAAGCCCATGCTGCAGCAGCAGCGGGGCGTGGGCTCGATCGAACTCGTCGGCGGTCGGGAGCGCGAGATCCGGGTCGAGGTGGACCCCGATCGCCTCCGCGGCTACGGCCTCGCCGTCACGGACGTCGCCGCCGCGCTCAACGCGCAGAACATCGACATCCCCGGCGGCCGCACGGAGGAACCCGGACGCGAGCGCACCGTCAAGCTCACCTCCCAGGTGCGCAGCGTCGACGAGGTCCGCAACCTCGTCATCCCGGTGCCGACACCGGTGCCGGTGCGGATCCAGGACGTCGCCAACGTCATCGACGGCCCCGAGGAGGCCCGCTCCGCGGCCACCTTCGGCGGCGAGAGCGCCGTCGCGCTGGTGGTGCGCAAGCAGTCGGGCGCCAACACCGTGGCCGTGGCGGAGGCGATCAAAGACGAGCTGCCCAGGGTCGCCTCGAGGCTCCCGGAGGGACTCCGCCTCGAGATGGTGAACGACGGCGCGAAGTTCATCCGCAGCTCGATCCACGCCGTGCAGGAGGACCTGCTGGTGGGCGGCATCCTCGCCGTGCTGATCGTGCTCTTCTTCCTGCGCAACGGCAGGTCGACGATCATCTCGGCGCTGGCGCTCCCCACCTCGGTGATCGGCACCTTCGCGGTGATGAAGGCGCTCGACTTCACCTTCAACAACATCACCATGCTGGCGCTGACGCTCTCGATCGGCCTCCTGATCGACGACGCGATCGTGGTGATCGAGAACATCGTCCGTCACCTGGAGGAGGGCGCGTCCGCCTTCCGGGCCGCCCTGGAGGGCACCAAGGAGATCGCCCTCGCCGTCTTCGCCGTCACCCTCTCCATCGTCGCCGTCTTCATCCCGGTGGCGTTCATGGAGGGGATGGTGGGGCAGTTCTTCTACCAGTTCGGCGTCACGGTCGCGGTGGCCGTCTCCATCTCATTCTTGGTCTCGCTCACCCTCACCCCGATGCTCTCGGCGAGGCTCCTCGGTGGTCACGGCGAGCCGGGGCGGATCTCCAAGGCGATCGAGCGCGGCTTCAACCGGATCGAGCAGCTATACCGCCGGGCCCTCGCCGTGATGCTGCGGCGCCGGGGCGTGGTGATCGCCGGCGCCGTCCTCGTGCTCGTCGCCACCCTGGGGATGGCCCGGTTCATCAAGTCCACCTTCATCCCCGAGCAGGACATGGGCTACTTCAAGGTCGCCGTGGAGCTGCCCATCGGCTCCAACCTCCCGGCGACCCAGGAGGTCCTCGCGGATCTCGAGCGGCAGATCGCCGGGATCCCGGGGGTGGAGAACCAGTTCGTCACCGTGGGCGGCGACGCCCAGGAGATGGTGAACAAGGGCCAGATCCTGGTGAACCTCGCCCCGAGCGCCGCGCGCGACTACAGCCAGGAGGAGATCAAGCAGTACCTGCGCGAGACCCTCGTGTACCCGTCGAACGTGCTGCTCAGCGTGCAGGACTACTCGAGCGTCGGCGGCGGCCCCGCGCAGAAGATCCAGTTCAACGTGCGCGGCACCGACTGGGACGAGGTGCTCGCCTCCGCCAGCCGGGTCGAGGCGGCGCTCCGGGAGAGCCCGATGTTCGTGGACGTCGACTCCACCTACCGCACGGGCAAGCCGCAGCTCGACGTGATCCTCGACCGCGACCGGGCCGCCGCGCTGGGGATCCCCGCGGCCACGGTGGGGCAGGCGCTGCGGGCCTTCATGGGAGGCGACAAGGTCGCCGAGTTCCGGGACGGCGGGAAGACCTACGAGATCAAGATCCGACTTCCGCCCGACGTCCTCGGCGACGAGGGGAAGATCGGCGCCCTCACGGTGCGCGCGGCCAACGGCCAGCTCGTGGAGCTCCGCAACCTCGCGGAGGTGAGGCCGGGCGAGGGGCCCACCCAGATCGATCGCCAGTCCCGGGAGCGGCAGGTGACGCTGCTCGCAGACATGGCGGCCGGCTACGGCCTCAGCGAGGGCATGGCCTTCCTCACCGACTTCGCCGAGGAGAACCTGCCCAAGAGCGTGATCGCCGAGTTCGACGGCCAGGCGAAGGAGCTGGGGCGCACGGCCATCTCGTTCGTCACCGCGCTGCTCCTCGGGATCATCCTCGTCTACATGATCCTCGCGGCGCAGTTCGAGAGCCTGCTCGATCCCTTCACCATCATGATGTCCCTGCCGTTCGCCGTGATCGGCGCCCTCGGCGCGCTCTTCCTCACCGGCGAGTTCCTGTCGATGTTCGCGATGATCGGCATGATCATGCTGATGGGCCTGGTGACGAAGAACGGCATCCTGCTGGTGGACTTCACCAACCAGCTCCGGGCCCGGGGCAAGAGCACCCACGACGCGCTGATGGAGGCGGGGC
Source organism: Vulgatibacter sp. (assembly GCA_035565615.1). GTDB lineage: Bacteria > Myxococcota > Myxococcia > Myxococcales > Vulgatibacteraceae > Vulgatibacter. Next base: position 81,131 of record DATMSB010000062.1, read on the forward strand.
CGATTCGGCTCCGGCCCATCCTGATGACGACGGTGGCGATGATCGCCGGCATGATCCCGCTGGCGATCGCGTCGGGCGACGGCTCCGAGGTCCGCAACGGCATGGCGGTGGCCATCATCGGCGGCCTCGTCACCTCCACGGTGCTCACCCTCGGCGTGGTGCCGGTGGTGTACTCCCTCCTCGACTCCGCGAAGAACCGCGTGACCCGCCGCTTCAAGAAGAAGGCCGGCGTCCTCGCCGACGACCTGGCCGCCTGAAACGACGCAACCCCCCTCGTCCCCCGCCCGTCGCGGGGGCGAAGGCGGCGGGCGTGAGCGCGCCCGCCCCTCGAAAGAGCCAGCACATGAGCCCGGTCCGTCACCTCCTCCTCACGCTGCTCCTCGCGCCCGTTCCCGCCCTCGCCCAGGAAGAGCCTCCCTCGCGGGTGGGCAACGAGGAGCCGGGCGTGTCCGCCCGCCGGGAGGAGGGGCTCCCGAGCCTGGACATCGGCACCACGCCCGCCGACGTGATCCCGGACGCGGGGGCGCGGGTGATCACCCTGGAGGAGATGCTGCAGCGGGCCCAGGCCTTCGGTGGCAACCAGGATCTGGTGGTGCTGCGCGAGCAGGTCGTGCAGGCCCACGACAACGTCACCAGGGCGTGGTCGGCGCTGCTCCCCAACGTGAACGCGGCGTTCGCCTACACACGCAACTCCCACGCGGCGACGATCCCCTTCCCGAACTTCCAGGCGGGGTTCCAGCCCTCCGGCCAGACCACGCCGGAGGGGGGCGAGATCCTGGTGCCGGTGGAGACGATCGACGTCTCCATCCAGCAGCTCGACCAGCTCAGCGCCGTCGGGACCGCGTCGATGCCGCTGCTGCTCATGCCGGCGTACTTCGGGATCTCCTCCGCGAAGAAGGGCGTCACCGCCGCCGAGCAGAGCACCACCTTCGCCCGCAACGAGATCGTCCTCGGGATCGCCCAGGCGTACTACGGGGCGGTGGCGAGCCGCCGCCTCATCGAGGTCTCCTACTCCCAGGTGCAGGTGCAGAAGGAGCAGGAGCGGGTGGCGAAGGCGCAGTTCGAGGCGGGCCAGGCGCCCAAGGTGAACTGGCTGCGCGCGTCGGTGTCGCGGATCGCCGCCGAGCAGGATCTGGTGCGCGCCCAGAACTCCTACGTGTCGACCAAGCTCGCGCTCCAGCAGCTCACCGGCGTACAGGAGCCCTTCGACGTGGCGCCCCCGGCGCCGGTGGAGGCTCCCGAGGGCGGCGTGGACACGCTGGTCCAGGTGGGCCTCGAGAACCGGCAGGATCTGGCGGCGAGCCGCACCGCCGTGGAGATCGCCCGGCGGACGCTGCAGTCCAACTACTGGCAGTTCGCGCCGGTGATCTCCGCGCAGGGCCAGTACGTGTGGGCGAACGTCTCCGGCTTCACCGGGGCGAACACGAACTGGGCGGTGACCCTCACCGCGAGCCTGAACATCTTCGACGGCGGCCTCCGCTACGCGAACCTGCGCGACGCGCGCTCGCTGAAGCGCCAGGCGGAGGCGCGGAACATCAGCCTCGCCCGCACGGTGAAGCAGGACGTCGAGACCTCCCTGCTGAGCCTGGAGAGCGCCCGCGCGAACCTGGTGAAGGCCGAGGAGCAGGCGCGGCTCGCCGCCGAGAACGCCGAGCTGGTGCGGGCCCAGTACGACGCTGGCGTCGCTACCTACCTCGACGTGGTGGACGCGCTCGGCGCCCTCTTCGCCTCGCAGGTCTCGGCGGTGACGAACCAGCTCAACGTCCAGGTGGCCTCGCTGCAGCTCAGCCGCGCCATCGGAAAGTTGGGCGTCTCGCAGTTCCCCTGAAGGCGAGGCGCCCTCCGCCCCTCGCGTTCGCGGCCTCGTGGCCACGGCGTGTTCGGCAGGAGCGCGGCGTCGATCGGGCGCTCCCGAGGCGCCCGCGCCGAGGCCGCGAGGGCGCCGGCCGCCATGCGTTCGCCGCCTTGCAGTCGAGCCGGTGCCGCCGCGCGCCTGCCATCCTCGTGCGATTGCCCCTCCTGCCCGTGGGCACTAGATTGCCCCGCTTCCGCGTGGGGCCATTCCGCTCCCACGCCCGAGGGAGCGTTCGAGCATGGCAGGCGTCAATCCGCAGATCTTCCGTGAGTACGACATCCGCGGTCTCGTGGACCGGGACCTCCACGACGACAGCGTGGCCCTGATCGCCCGGGGCTTCGCCCGCATGGTGCGCGACGCGGGCGGAAAGCGGGTCGTGCTGGGGCGCGACTGCCGCGAGTCGTCCACCCGCTTTCGCGGCGTCTTCGAGCGGGCGCTGAACGAGTGCGGCGTCGACGTGCTCGACATCGGCGTGGTGCCCACGCCGCTGACCTACTTCGCCGCCAACACGCTCCCGGACGTGGACGGCATGGTGATGATCACCGGCTCCCACAACCCGCCCGAGTACAACGGCTTCAAGATCGGCCTGGGCAAGACCACCCTCCACGGCAGCGAGATCCAGCAGCTCTTGCGGATCGTGCAGGCGGGCGAGTTCCACACGGGCCAGGGCAGGACCACGGTGGTGGATCTCCTCGGCGCCTACCAGGAGAAGGTCCTCTCGTCGCTGCGGCTGGGGAGCCGGCGACCGAAGGTCGTGGTCGACGCGGGCAACGGCGTGGGCGGCATCACCGCCATGCCCCTCTACCGCGCCATGGGCTTCGAGCCCGACGGGCTCTTCCTGGAGCCGGACGGCACCTTCCCCAACCACCACCCCGATCCCACCGTGGAGGAGAACCTCGAGGACCTGCGCCGGCGCGTCCTCGAGACCGGGGCGGGCGTGGGGATCGCCTTCGACGGCGACGCCGACCGCATCGGCGTGGTCGACGAGAAGGGCAACGTCCTCTGGGGCGACCAGCTCATGATCCTCTTCTCCCGTGAGGTGCTGCAGGAGGAGCCCGGCGCCGCGATCGTCGGCGAGGTGAAATGCTCCCAGACCATGTACGACGACATCGAGCGGTACGGCGGCAAGCCGGTGATGTGGAAGGCCGGCCACTCGCTGATCAAGGCGAAGATGAAGGAGACGAACGCGGCGCTCGCCGGCGAGATGAGCGGCCACGTCTTCTTCAAGAACCGCTGGTTCGGCTTCGACGACGGCGTGTACGCGGGCGCGCGGCTCCTCGAGATCCTGAGCCGCGAGGAGCGCCCGCTCTCGGCGCTGCTCGCCGACGTGCCGAAGACCTTCGCGTCGCCGGAGATCCGCCGGGACGCCGGCACGGAGGATCGCAAGTTCGAGCTGGTGCGCCGGGCCACCGAGCACTTCCGGGAGGAGGGGTACGACGTGATCGACGTCGACGGCGCCCGCGTGGTCTTCGACGACGGCTTCGGCCTGGTGCGGGCCTCGAACACCCAGCCGATCCTGGTGCTGCGCTTCGAGGCGAAGACCGAGGCGCGCCTGAAGGAGATCGAGGCGCTCTTCGAGCGCACCCTCGCCTCGCTGGAGAAGGACCTCTAGGCCATGTCCTCCCGCGCCTCGATCGCCCTCGGCTGCGACCTGGGCGCGACCAACCTGCGGGTGGCCGCGGTGCAGCCGGACGGCAAGTTGCTCTCCTCGATCCGCCGCAAGCTCGAGGATCGGGCGCCGGAGGTGGTGGCCGACGAGCTCGCGGAAGGGGCGGAAGAGGTCCTGCGGATCGTGGGCGCCTCCCTCGAGGACGTGCGGGCCGTGGGCGTCGGCGTGGCCGGTCAGGTCCTCGGCCGTTCGGGGCTGGTGCTCGTCGGCCCCAACCTGGGCTGGCGCGACGTCGCCTTCGGGGATCTGGTGGAGGCGCGCTTCTCCCGCCACGTGCGGGTGGTCAACGACCTGTCGGCGGCGGCGTGGGGCGAGGCGTCCGTGGGCGCGGCGCAGGGCGCCACCGACGTGCTCCTGGTCTTCGCGGGCAGCGGCGTGGGCGGCGGGATGATCCTGGACGGCAGGCTCTACGAGGGGCCGGGCGGCCTCGCCGGCGAGATCGGCCACGTCAAGGTGGTGCGGGGCGGCCGCCCCTGCGGCTGCGGCCAGAACGGCTGCCTCGAGGCGTACGCCGGCGGCCACAACATCGCGACGCGCGTGCGCGAGCTGGCGGCCCAGGGCAAGGCGCAGGCGATCGTGAGGGCGGCGGGCGGCGTCGAGGAGCGCCTGGGCGGCCCCGCCCTCGAGGCCGCGGCGGAGGCGGGCGACCCGGAGGCGACCGCCATCCGGGAGGAGATCGCCTCCTACCTCGGCATCGCCATCGCCAACGCCGTCACCCTCCTGAACCCGCAGCAGTTCATCCTCGGCGGCGGGGTGCTGATGGGGATGGCCGGCCTCAAGGCGAGCGTCCTCGCCTGGATCTCCCGGGCGGGCGGGCCCGAGCAGGTCGCCCGCATGTCGATCCACGATCCCTCGCTGGGCGACGACGCCGGCGTGATCGGCGCGGCGCTCCTGGCCCTCGGCGGCGCGTCGGCTTGACGCGAGCGCTGCGCGCGGTGGGCGCCTCGCCCTTCAGGGGAAGACGCCGTCCGTGTGAGCGGCGCTACTCGCGCAGCCGCAGCTCCCGGGTGACCCAGTCGACGCCGCCGCGGCCGTCGCGGACCACGGCCCAGACGAAGACGCGCTTGCTGGCGGGGATGGGATCGTCCTTGGCGTCGGTGGGCGCCTGGAACTCGACGGGCTCGCCGGTGCCGCGGGTGCGCCGCTTCTCGAGGGTGCCGGCGCTGGCGAACCACGAGTAGGTCCAGAGCTCCTCGACCGCCTCGAGGGGCGCGCCCTCCGCGTCCAGGCGGGTGTAGCGCTGCCGCACCTCGGTCGCGATGGGGCGCAGGTCGACGGCGGCGCCGGGCCGGATCCGCGCCTCCGTCGGCACGGGATCGCCCACCACCTCGGGGATCGGCTTGCCGCTTCGGGAGACGCCGTCGATCGCAGGGTTCACGTTCACATCGTCGGGCGCATCGGGGCCGCGGATCTGCACCCGCTTCACGGCGGTGACGCTCTCGCGCTCGTCGAGGAGCCTCCCCAGGTGCTCCCCCGCCCCGGCCGCGATGGCGCAGGGTTCGGTCGCGTCCACCTCGGTCAGGAGCTCGCCCGGGGAAGCCGCCACCGCGACCGCGACGATCATCGCCTGGATGCCGCGGGTGCGGACGGGGTGGCCGGCGGGGAGGCCGGCGAGATCGGTTCCCTCCGGGACCTCGTAGACGGGGGGCGGGAGCTCCGTGGGCACGCCGTCGACCTCGACGACGATCGGCTCGCAGCCCCGCCCCTGGGCGCAGACCTCGAGGCCGGCGAAGCGCATCGGGGCGTCTCCCACGCCGCCGCCCTGCCCGGGCGGCGCGCAGAGAGACGCCGCCGCCGCCCTCGCCATCGCGCCGTCGACTTTCAGGTTGGCGAGGGCGGTGCAGCCGCTGGCGTTGGGGTCGAGGGGATCGGGCGTGCAGGAGAGGTAGAGGACCGTCGCCTCCCGCGAGGGATCGTCGAGCGCCGCCGGATCGGCGACGAGCGCGCGCAGCCGCGTGGACGAGGGGAGGGACGCGGGCTCGCCGCCGGGAGGGATCAGCTCCGGCTCGTCGGCGCGGACGGCGAGCACGCGTAGGGAGTCGACGTAGGAGGCGGGCTTGAAGGTCTCGCCGCAGCCGCTGGCCGCCGCGAGCATCGTGACGAGCGCCGCAGCGGACGCGAGAGACGCGCGCCGATCAGTACTCATAGCGCAACCCGATGGAGGGGAAGATGGGGAGGCCGGGGCTGTACGCCCAGCGCGAGTAGTCGAACTTGTACTCGACGCCCTCGATGTTCTCCCGGTTGGTGACGTTCTGGACGTCGGCGTAGGCCACGAGGCTCGACTCCTCGAAGGTCCACTTCTTGTCGACGCGCAGGTCGAGCTGGAAGAAGTCCGGGAGCCGCGCGGTGGAGGTGCCGGGGATGCGGCGGTACCCGTCGGTGTCCACGTCGTAGACGCCGCCGGCGGCGGGGCGGAACGGGTTGCCGGTGGCGTAGCGCAAGCGGAAGCCGAACGAGAGGCCGCGCCAGATCTCCGGCAGCTCCAGGGTGCCGAGCGCGACCAGGTTGTGGGGCTGATCGCTGTTCTCGCCGCCGGACGGGCCCATCATCCCGCCGACCACCGTCTTGTCCCGCTCGGTGCGGGAGATCGAGTAGGCGATCCAGCCGAAGAAGCGCCCGTCGGGCTCGTACCGGAGGAGGAGCTCGGCGCCGTAGGAGCGGCCGGTGCCCTCGTTGGCGTAGCGCTCGCGGACGCGCTCCCCGTCGCGCACGATCACGCGGTTCGACGGGATCACCATGTCGAAGAGATCCTTGTAGTAGAGCTGGACGTCGACGCCCAGGGGGCCGGCGATGCGCTGCTCGATGCCGAGGCCGTACTGGATCGCCCCTTCCTCTTGGAGGTCGGGGTTGCCCAGCTCCACGGTGCCGTACTGCGGCTGCGGCGGCTGGTGGTAGAGGCCGACGCTGCCCTTGAGGGTGGTCTCCTCCGAGAGGGTCCAACGGGTGGTGAAGCGCGGATCCACCCAGGTCGCCCTGAAGAAGGTGTCGTGGTCCACCCGCAGGCCAGGCACGAGCTTCAGCCCCGGCACGGGCTGCCAGACCGCCTCGGTCCACAGCGCGGGCTGCACCACCGCCTGGTCGTACGCGAGGGACACGAGGTTGTCGCGGTAGTCCGGACTGGGGATCTGGCCGGGGGGCGGCGGCGCGTCGACCTGCGCCTCGAACTTCACCCACGAGTACATCAGGTCCAGGCCGGCGCCGAGGGTGAGGGCAGGGGAGAGGTCGTGGTAGCCGTCGGCCCGGACGGAGACGTCGTACGAGTCCACCTCCAGGAAGAGCGGATCGAAGAAGAAGTCCTGGTGGCGCCAGCCGGGGAAGATCTGCAGCTTCGTGCGGGTGTCCGGGCCGAGCTGGCGATCCCAGGTGACGCCGACTGCCGTGAACGCGGTGCTCGTGCTGACGCTGATCTTCCCCTCGATGCCGGTGTCGACCCCGACGAGGGCGAGCTTGTCGGAGGAGCCGTAGACGTCGAGCGAGAGGCGATCCTTCGGGCCGGCCTGCCAGGCGATCTTGCCCTGGTAGTCGTAGTAGCGGGGCGCGATGGAGAAGCCCACGTCCTCGAAGGACTCGGGCGAGACCTTCTCCGCGCCCGCGATCACGGCGTCGACGTAGGAGCGCCGCGCGGCGATCGCCACGGTGACGTCCTCGGCCACCGGCCCCTCGGCGAGGCCGGTGGCGTCGAAGAGATCGACGTCGGCCACCAGGTGGAGCCGCTCCTTCGCCGGCGGCCGGGTGACGAGCTCGATGCGGCCCGCGGTGGCCCTCCCGTAGCGCGCGCCGAAGTTGCCAGGCTCGAACTGCACCTCATCCACCAGCTCGCTGGCGTACACGCTGGTGACGCCGCCGAAGTGGAAGAGGAGGGGGACGAGCTGTCCGTCTACGTAGGCGCGGGTGTCTTCGGGGTCGCCGCCCCGCACGACGATCCTGCCGCTGCCGAACGGAGGGCGGGCGACGCCGGGGAGGTTCTGCACCACCTTCACCGTGTCGCCCGACACGCCGGGCAGCTTGGTGAGCTCGCCGGCGGAGATGGCGACGGTGGACACCTCCTTGCGCTCGCGCTTGCCGACGACGACGAGCTCGTAGGGCGACGCGCTGGCGCGGTACACGTAGTACTTCACCTCCGTCACCCGGCCGGGCTCGATGGTCTCGGTGGTGGAGAAGCGCTCGTAGGCCGGATCCAGCACCACCACCTCGACCTCGCCCTCCGGGACACCCGCCACCTCGAACGCACCCTCCGCGTCGGTCCGCACCACGGCGAAGCCGTTGGCCACGTCGACGGTGGCGCCCACGAGGGGCCTGCGGTTGCCTCGCTCCAGGATCACCCCCCGGAGGTTCACCGGCAGTGGCGCCTCCTCAGCGGGTTCGGCGGGGGGAGGCGGCTCCTCGCGGAAGAAGAAGCGGTAGCGGTACTCGATCTGAACCGCCGTGGGGACGTCGTCGATCTCCGCCGGGGAGAAGCGGAAGGCGCGGACCGCCTCGAGGGCCGCCTCGTCGAAGCCGTGGCCCGCCGGCTCGATCACCTGCGCGTCGAGGACGGAGCCGTCGGCGCCGATGTCGATGGTGAGGACCACCTCGCCCGTGATCCCCGCGGCCCTGGCCTCGGGGGGGTACTCGGCCTCCACCGCCTCCAGGAGGGCGGGGGCCTTGGTGAGCACCCCTTGCGCCCCCGCCGCGATGGGCGCGGCGACGAGGGCCAGGAGGAGAGCGAGCGGGACTGCGGTCTCGAACATGTGGTGCATGGTCCGATTCGGGCTCGCCGTCATTCGAGCTCGAAGACGAAGGTGTAGCGGATGTCGGTCGTGACGGGCTCGCCCTTGCGGGTGCCGGGCTCGAAGCGGGCCTTGCGCATCGAGGCGATGGCGAGCTCGTCGAACTCCTTTCCCAGGCTCTGGATCACGCGGATCCGGCTGGGCCTGCCGTGCTCGTCGATCCGGCACTCGAGGATCACCCGCCCCTCGATCTGGAGCTGCCGCATCTTGGCCGGGTAGGTGGGATGCGGCACCGAGATGGGCCTCGGCAGCGTCGAGAGCTGCGAGTAGGGGACATAGGGCGCCTGCGCCGCCTCCTGTGCCTCGTGGGTCGCCTCCGACGGGGCCGCGGCGCGATCGGGCGTCCTGCCGTGGAGCGAGCTCCCCGTGCCCACGGCGAAGCTGCCCCCCTCGGTGGTGGAGGAGAGGGAGACGCCGATCCGGATCGGCGCGGGCGGCTGCTCGGGCGGCGGCGGCGTGCTCGGCGGCGGTGGCGGTGGAGGCGCCTCCCGGGGCGGCGCCTCGGCCACCGGCGTCGGCTTCGGCGGCGGCCTGGGGGCGATCCTGGGCGGGGGCTCGGGCTCCGGCTCGGGTTCGGGCTCGGGAGGTGGCGGCTCCGTGTGCACCACCTCGAACTCCACCGGCTCGTGCGCCTTCTCCGGCGGAGGCGGCGGGGGCGCCGTCGCCAGCGCCGCGACGAGGGCTCCGTGGCCCAGGAGCGAGGCTGCGAGGGCGATGGCGACGTCGCGCCCGGATCGTCGCTGCGTCGGGTTCACTGTGGAGACGCCGTGTCCTTCTCGATGTTGATGGCGAACTTCGTCATCCCCTCCTTTTTCACCAAGTCGATGATCTCCACCACCTGGCCGTGGGAGACGCTCCTGTCCGCGCTGATCACCGCGCGGGTGTCCTTGTCCTTCGCCACCGCCTCCTGCACCGCCACCCGCGCCGCGGCGAAGTCGCTCTCGGCGCCGTCGAGGTAGAGCCTGCCCTCCTTGTCGAGCACCAGGTTCAGCGTGGTCCCCAACGACTCGCCGCCCGAGGCCGCGCGCGGCAGGTCGACCTCGATCGTCTCCCGGACGATGTAGGTCGCGGTGACCATGAAGATGATGAGGAGCACCAGGACCACGTCGACCAGCGGGGTGACGTTGATCCCGGCGATCATCTCGTCGTCGTGCTCCTGCGCGTTGCCCGCCATTTCTCACTTCCCCTCGCTCTTGAGGTGCGCGACCACGGCGTGACCGAGGGCGTTCGTCCGCGCGGTGATGGTCTTGAGCCAGCGGTTGTAGCCGTTGAACGCCACCACGGCGGGGATGGCGACGAAGATGCCCACGGCGGTGGCGACGAGCGCCTCGGAGATCCCCGACATCACCGCGGAGGCCCCGGCCTTCATCGCCTCGGCGCCGACGGCGAGGTGAGCGAAGGCGTCGATGATGCCGATGACGGTGCCGAAGAGGCCGATGAAGGGGGCGTTGTTGCCGAGGGTGCCCAGGAACGAGAGGTAGCGCTCGTAGGGCTGGCGGTGGTGGGTGATCGACCCGGCGATCACCTCCTCCACCGCGGCGGGGCCCTTGTGGGCGGCGTCGAGAGCGGAGGCGAGGACCTCCGCCTCGAGGCCGCTCCGGCCGTGGATCGCGGCCCGCGCCTCGTCGAGCTTGCCGGCGGCGATCAGGGAGAGGAGGTGGCCGGCGTCGGGGAGGCGGTGGCGCGAGTAGAAGAGCAGCCGCTCGATGATGATCGCGCCCGACGCGACCGAGAGCGCGGAGAGCAGCCACATCACCCACTCGGCCCCCAGGGTGGTGAAGAGCTGGAAGACGCCGTCGGTGAGCTTCAAGTCGGAACCTCTCTTTCGTGTGGACGTGGCGTTTTGCCACGGGACGGCCCTCGCCGCCAACGCCCGCCGCTCGGCGAGTGTCCGGCGGGAGCATGACAGAAGGAGGCCGCCGGCATCGTTCGACGTACGAACGCCGACGAGCTTCATTCGCGTCACCGGCACCATTGCCGACGCGGCGTTCGCTTGCAGCCCTGCCGGGCGGGTCCCTACCTTTGCGCATGCGGATGTCGGGTCCGGAAGAGGAGGCGACGAAGGTGGGATGGATGGTGGAGACGCTGACTTCGTCTGGGAAGCGGCGCGCGGTCGCCCTCGACGTGGCGCAGGCCATCGACGAGGAGGTGGACTCCAAGTCGGGGCTCGGGGGCCTCGCCCTCAAGGGTGCGTACAAGATCGCCAGGGCCTCGAGCCGGGACTTCGTGCCGGACACCGTGGAGCGGCTGCTGCCGGAGTTCGCCGCGAAGCTCGAGCCCATCGTGGAAGAGCACAGGCGGACAACCCCGGACGTCCCCCTGCAGGTGTACTTCGCCAGCCGCGCCGGCGACGTCGCCGACGCGCTCCTCTCGCTCACCGACGAGAAGGCGCGGCGGTCGAGTGCAGGGACCATTCGCTCCGCGTATGAGAAGATGCGGCCCGCGGCGAGGAGGCACGTGGAGGAGGCGGCGCCCCGGATCGGTGGGCTCCTCGCGCGTCATCTCCCCTGAGAGGCGCCGGCGATCCACGGGTGGCGGGCCGCCGATCCGTGGAAAATTCGTCGGACACGCCGGGTGAGAATTGTGGGTTACAAATTGCGACGGCGCCATTTCGACATGCGACAAAAGCAAGCATTTCATGCGTCCGAGCCGGGGTCGGCTCGAGTTCCAAACGGCGTCTCAAAGGTGTCGAACTGCTCTCGCTCGACAGCAGCCGTTGCGTCTCACGGATGCCTCGGGATGATGGATCCCCTGGGATCCGCTAGCGCTTTCCTTGACACAACTTTTCCATGTTCGATACATTCGCCGCCGTCTGTGGTCAGTAGTTTCGTTCAGGAGGCACGTATGGCTACCCGTACTGCGAAGAAGCCTGCAGCAAAGAAGACCGTCGCAAAGAAGACGACCGCCCGGAAGACGGCGGCGAAGAAGCCCGCCGCCAAGAAGGTGACCACCAAGAAGACGGTCGCGAAGAAGACCGTCGCCAAGAAGCCGGCCGCCCGGAAGACCGCGGCGAAGAAGACCGTCGCCAGGAAGCCGGCCGCCCGGAAGACCGCGGCGAAGAAGACCGTCGCCAAGAAGCCGGCCGCCCGGAAGACCGCGGCGAAGAAGACCGTCGCCAGGAAGCCGGCCGCCCGGAAGACCGCGGCGAAGAAGACCGTCGCCAAGA
>DATMSB010000063.1:0-1789 GCA_035565615.1 Vulgatibacter sp.
CTGGGGATCAAGCCGGAGTCGCACGCGGGGAAGGCCGCGTTCTACGTGCCCCAATACCTGGCGCAAGCGGGCCTGGAGGTGATCCCCGTGCCCGTCCATTACCCCGAGGTCACCACCATCCTGGGCAAGCCGGTCTACCGCAAGGTGGCCGAGATCCCCGGCGGTCCGGTCGACATCGTGGACGTCTTCCGCAAGCCGCAGGACGTGCCGGGCCACCTGGAGGATCTCCTCGCCGCCCGGCCCAGGGCGGTGTGGATGCAGAAGGGGATCCGCCACGACGAGGCCGCGAGGCGGCTGGCCGACGCCGGCATCCTCGTCGTCCAGGACCGCTGCCTGATGGTCGACCACCGCCGCTACGCCGGCACCTGAGCACGGCGCCCGCTCGCGCTCCCGCGAGGAGGCGAGACGAGCGCTCGCTGCCCGCCCCTGCCGAGACGGATCGAGCGCGGCCTCTCCGCGACGCGAGACGAGCGCTCGCTTCCCGCCCCTCGGACGGATCGAGCGCCCCAACTCCGCGAGGCGAGGCGAACGCTCGTCCGCGACCCGCGGTGCCCGAACTGGGTTCTCTCCCTAACTTTGGCAAGAGCGACCAAGACACGGGGACGAGACCGCGAGATGGGCAAGGACAACCAGGACTACTTCAAGCGAGCCGGAAGGCCCATCGGGCCAGCCGGGCCCCTGCGCCAGTTCAAGGCGGCCCTGTCCCAGGAGCGCGCGATCCTCCGCCGGGGCGAGGAGCACAAGATCCCGAGCGAGCGGCCGCCGGTGGGCGATCGACCGGCGGGCTGGCTCCATCCCCCCGAGGGGCAGGAGCGCGCGAGCGGGGAAGCTGCGTCGCAGGGCCAGGAGAAGGGCGAGACCCGCGCGTCGCAGGGGCCGGGAGGCTCACCGGGCGGCGGATCTCCGTCGGACGGCGGCTCGGGCCGGCCCCCCGGCGGCGAACCGGCCGCGACGCAGGCCCCGGGGACGGCGGGAAGCGGCGGGCCCACCGCGGAGCGAGCCGGCCCCAAGCCCGCCCACCCGGAGGCCGCCTCCGGATCCGAGGGTCCGAGCGCGGAGGCGAGGCGTTCCCGGACGTCCGGCGACGCCGAGGCGACGCCCCCGACGCCGGGCGGGGGAGGCTTGGCGGAGCTGGAGGCGGGCAACCAGGAGCCGCTCCACACGCTGGAGCCGCGCGAGTACGAGGCCCCCTACGGCTTCGGGATCCCGGCGAGCGAGGAGGCGGCGCTGGGAGGCGAGCGCGCGCCCCACGAGCGGCTCGGCCGCGAGACCGACCAGCGGCCGACCTCCCGCTCCACCCTCGGGGAGCGGATGGCGAAGCGCTACCCGCGCCCCTTCCGCCTCCTCGGGAAGGGCGCCGCCTGGCTCGACCGCCCCATCCGCCGCGCGCTCGATCGGATGCACTCGCTGGGAGAGATCGCGAAGCGCGCATAGGAGAGAAGGCCGGCCGATGGTCGAGGAAGCAAGGCTGTACGAGGAGCTCCTGGCTTCCTGGGCGAGCGGCCCGCTCGCGGCCTGGAGCAGGCGCGGCCTCCACCACCGCCCTCCCTTCCAGGAAGGCAGGCGCTTCGCGATCGTGCACCTGGACGGGCTCTCCCGCCCGATCCTCCTCCACGCCCTCGAGCACGGCTACATGCCCCGGCTCGCGGCCGCCCTCGATCGAGGGGAGCAGGTCCTCGCCAAGGCCCACGCCGGCACGCCGGCGTCCACCCCCGCCTTCCAGGCCTGCCTCTTCTACGGCAGGCGCGGCGACATCCCCGGCTACATCTGGCACGACAAGGTCCGCAAG
>DATMSB010000064.1:0-2885 GCA_035565615.1 Vulgatibacter sp.
CCTTGGCGACGAGCGTCTTCCCGCATCCCGGCGGGCCGTCAAGGAGCACGCCGCTCGGCGGGCGGACCTTCGCCCGGGCGAACGCCTCGGGAAAGCGCAGCGGCCACTCGATCGACTCGATCAGCCGCTGCTTCAGCTCCCCCAGCCCGCCAACGTCCTCCCAGCGCACGTTCGGGCTCTCGACGAAGACCTCGCGGATCGCCGACGGCCCCACGTCGTGGAGCGCCGCCTGGAAGTCCCCCATCCGCACGCGCAGGGAGGCGAGCTCGTCGTACGGGATCTCGGCAGCGGCGAAGTCGATCCGCGGGATCAGCCGGCGTAGGCAGATCATGGCGGCCTCCCGGCACAGGGCCTGGAGGTCGGCGCCCACGAAGCCGTGGGTGACCGCCGCGAGGTGATCGAGATCCACGTCGTCCGCGAGCGGCATCCCCCGGCTGTGGATGTCGAGGATCTCCTTTCGCGACCGGGCGTCGGGGATCGAGATGGCGATCTCGCGGTCGAACCGCCCGGGGCGGCGCAGGGCCGGATCCAGCAGGTTGGGGAGGTTGGTGGCGGCGAGCACGACGAGGTGCCGGCGCTCCGCCAGACCATCCATCAGCGAGAGGAGCTGCGCGACCACCCGCTTCTCGACCTCGCCCTGCACGTTCTCGCGCTTGGGGGCGACCGCGTCGATCTCGTCGATGAAGACGATCGCGGGGGCCTTGCGCTGCGCCTCCTCGAAGAGCTTGCGGAGGTGGGCCTCGCTCTCCCCGTAGAACTTGTGCATCACCTCGGGGCCGGTGATGGTGAAGAACGACGCCGCCGTCTCGCTGGCGACGGCCCGGGCGATGAGCGTCTTCCCGCAGCCGGGCGGGCCGTGGAGCAGCACGCCCTTGGGCGCGTCGATGCCCAGCCTCTCGAAGACCTCCGGGTAGCGGAGGGGAAGCTCCACGATCTCGCGGATCCGGCCCAGCTCCCGCTTGAGGCCGCCGACGTCCTCGTAGGTGACGGCGCGGGCGCGGGGGCCCCTCGCCTCCTCCCGCTCCTCGCGCCGGACCTCCATCGTGGTGGTGGGGTGGATGAGCACCGGGCCGGACGGGACGGTCTCTATCAGCCGGAAGTCGGCGGAGCGGCTCCCGAAGAGGAGCGCGCGGATCCGATCGCCCTCGACGGCGGGCAGCCCGTCCAGCAGCGTGCCGATGTAGGGGAGGTCTCGCTCCATGGGCGTGAACTCCAGGGGCGACAGGACGATCGACTCCGCCAGCCGCACGGGGGTCGGGGAGAGCTCCACCGGCTCGTCGAGCTGCACCCCGGCGTTGGCGCGGGTCACGCCGTCGATCTGGACGATCCCCTTCCCTCGCGCCTCCTGGTAGGCCGGCATCACCTTGGCCACGCTGCGCCGCTTGCCCTTGACGGAGACGACGTCTCCGACCTTCGCGCCCAGCCGACGGATGTCCGCGGGATCGAGCCGGGCGAGGCCGCGGCCGAGGTCCTTGCCGAGCGCCTCGGCCACGCGCAGGGTGAGGCTCGCGGGAGGCCCGCTCATGGCGCCGCGCCCTCCCCTCCGTTCATCCGAATCTCGAGGACACCGTTCCGGCAGGTCGCGCGCATCCGGTCCCTGGGGTACGGCCGGGGGAGGAGGAGCTCCTTCTCGTACCGGAGGCCGTCGTGCTCGGCCTCGATGGCGAGGACGTCTCCCCGCAGCTCGAGGGAGATCTCGCCACATTCCACGCCGGGGAGCTGCGCCACGATCAGCAGGCCGGGCGCCTCGTCGAAGACGTCGACCAGGGGCTCGCGGATGGGCTGGACGACCGCCCTGCCCTCGCGCACCTCGCGCCGCGGGCCCTCGGGCGCCTCGCCGGCCTCCTCGCCCACGCCGATCCGCACGTCGAGGTCGTAAGCGGCCTTCACCTTCTCGTCGGAGCTGGTGACCTCTCCGGATCGCTGGAGGCGCTCCCCTTTCTCCGCCAGCTCGGCCAGCTTCTCGACGAGCGCCGCGAGCCCGTCGAGGAGGCCGCCGCCTCGGCTGTTGCCCGGCATCACTCACCTCGTCACGATCAGCGTAGGGATCGTCGCGAGCGATGGCCTCGAGGGGCCGAGGCGTCGATCCCGGGTGCGGGGGAGAGGGCGCGGGCGCTCCGGATCCGGGGCGCGCCATGTGTAGCTTCATCCTGGGATCGAAAGGGCGAATCGAGGGGTACAGCCATGGCCGACGTGGGGGCAAAGACCGCAGAGGTCGTCAACGAGAAGGTGAAGGTCGCGACCGAGAAGCTCCTTCGCTTTCTCGCGACGAGGTACGCGGAGCAGAAGAAGAAGGAGACGAAGGCGGCGGTGCGGCAGGTGGGCGAAGGCGTCGCCGAGACGCTGGGGAAGGCGAGCGAGCCGCTGCGGGACACCGCCAAGGCGGCGTCCGAGACGATCGGGACGCTCAACGACGCCCTCCGCGAGGCCGGCGAGACGGCCGCCGAGACGATCGGGGCCCTGAAGGACGCCCTGCGGGAGGCCGGCGAGGTCGCCGCCGACACGGTCGGCATGTTGAAGGACGTCCTACCGACGAAGGAGATCGGCGAGGCGGCGGGCAAGACGGTCGGCGCGGTGAAGGAGGCGCTACCCACGAAGGAGGGGGGCGATGGCAAGGCGGGCGGAGGAGGGCCGCTCGAGGGGGCCGGCGAGGCGGTGGCGGGGACCGTCGGGGCGCTGAAGGGCACCGCGCCCGGCGAAGGCGAGGAGAAGCCGAAGAGGGAAGCCGCCGGCCAGGGCGAGGAGGAGCCGAAGAAGGAGGCCGCCGGCCAGGGCGAGGAGGAGCCGAAGAAGGAGGCCGCCGGCCAGGGCGAGGAGGAGCCGAAGAAGGAGGCCGCCGGCCAAGGCGAGGAGGAGCCGAAGAAGGAGGCCGCCGGCCAAGGCGA
>DATMSB010000065.1:0-16160 GCA_035565615.1 Vulgatibacter sp.
TACGGCGCCTGGCTGCGCGCGCCGGCGGGCCGGCTCCTCCACCCCGCCCGGAGGGAGGCCCTCCACGCCCACCTGCGGTCGACGCGCCTCGCCCTCGCCGTCAACCGGGCGCGGATCGTCGGGGCCCTCGGGCCGATCGCCCCCGAGACGGACGCGCCGGGCGGGCTCTTCGTCGCCCCTTCGGTGGCGGGGTGGTTCGGCAAGCGGGTAGGCGGGGAGACGATCGACGCCGAGCGCCTGCCGCGGATCCTGTACGAGCGGACCCACCTGGTCGTGAACTCGGGGGCGTGGTGCTCGGATCCGGAGCGGATCCGCCTCGTCTTCTCGTTGCCCGAGGATCGCGTCCAGGAGGCGGCGCACCGGCTGGAGGCCTTCGTCGGCGAGTTGGAATAGCGGCCGCCCTGCCCGGGGCCCGCGTGCACCGCGACCGCCCACCGGGCGTCAGGACGCCGCGCGGGTGAGGCTGCGGAGCTTGGGCTCGGCGTTGACGATCTGCGAGAGGCGAGAGCGCTTCATCTGCAAGAGCCGCGCGGCCTCGGAGATGTTGCCGCCGGACTCGCGCAGCGCGCTCGCGATCATCTGGTGCTCGATCTCCTCCCGCAGCTCCCGGAGCCCGAGACCCCGCTCCCTCGCCATCGCGTAGAAGTCGAGGGTCGCCGGGAGCTCGGCGGCCGGCGCCGCCGGGGCCACCCGTTCCGGCGTCTGCGCCGGCGCGGCGGGGGCCTCCGCCCGCGGCGGCGGGAAGCGGCCATAGGCCTGGAAGGCGGCTGCGCCGACCTCCTCGCCCTCGGCGAAGATCGACACCGCGGAGACGACGTTCTCGAGCTCCCGGACGTTTCCGGGCCAGATCCACGCCTGGAGGAGCTCGAGGGCGTCGCTCGAGAACCGCTTCGGCGGCAGCGCGCGCTCCGCGCAGATCCGATCCAGGAAGAGCTGCGCCAGATCCGGCACGTCCTCGATCCGCTCCCGGAGCGGCGGGAGCTCGATGGTCACGGCCTCGAGCTCGTCGTAGAGATCGCGGCGGAGCAGCCTGGAAGCGAGCATCGCCTCCAGATCGCTGCTGGTGGAGACGAGCAGCCGCACGTCGGCCCGCAGGATCTCGTCGCTCCCGACGGGGCGGTACTCCTTCTGGCCCAGCAGCCTGGCGAGCATGATCTGGCCCGCGGGGGAGAGCGGGCCCAACTCGTCCACGAAGACGGTGCCGCCCGCCGCCTGGGCGAGCGCGCCGGTTCGGCCCTGGTCGCCCGCGACGCCGAAGAGGGAGGCGAACAGCTCCTCCTCGGCGGACGCGCCGGCGAGCACCTTCACGTACGGCTTGTCGCGCCTGAGGCTCGAGCGGTGGATCGCATCGGCCAGGGACTCCTTGCCGGTGCCGCTCTCGCCACGGATCACCACGGGCGCCATGGAGCGGGCGATCGGACCGAGCGCCAGCCGGATCCGCCGGATGGCGGACGACTCACCCGCCAGAGAGGTCACCGCGGACGCCCCTCGATCGAGCTGACGGACCCGGTCGGCGAACGCCGGGGTGAGCTCCGCCTCCCGGGCGTCGCCCAGGGATCGGAGCGCGTGATCGAGGAAGGCCGGCCGCTTCGCAGCCGGCACCCGGGCGGCGAGATCCTCGATGAGCCGCAGGGCCCGGAGCCGATCCGCCTCGGCGCCGCCTTCGTCGCCCTCCGCGCGGCGCAGGCGGGAGAGGAGCGCGTGGGTCCGCCAGGGCGCGCTCAGATCGGAGGAGCCGCCGACGCCGTGCTCGCGGGAGAGGAGGCGCCGCTTCGCCCCTTCGAGGAGCTGCCGCGCCCGGGCGAGGTCGCCGCCGTGCAGGGCCAGCTCCGCCTCCAGGAGATCGAGCTCCACGCCGAGGGCGTCGCTCTCCGGGTTCGCCGCCTGCCGCGCGCAAAGCAGCTCGTCCCGGGCCACCTCCACCTCGCCGCGGGAGAGGTACACGTGGGCCAGGGCCAGCTCGGTCTCCGCCAGGTAGAGGGGGTTGCCGATGGTCTCGAAGGTCTCCCGCGCCACGTGGAGGACGGCCTCGGCGCGGTAGGGCTCCCTGCGATCGGCGAGGACCTCTCCGGCGACCAGATCCGCCTGCCCGACCAGGTACGGGTCGCCCACCGCCGCGGCCTCCCGCCTTGCGAAGGCGGCGTGGGCGGCAGCGGCGTCCAGGTCGCCGAGGAAGTGCATCATCCTCGCGAGGTTCAGCGAGTGGTGGCTCGCCTCCTTGCGGCGGCCCGCTCGCACGAACGACGCGATCGCCCGCCCGTAGAGATCGGTGGCGAGCTCGAAGTCGCCCACCTCGTGGTGGAGCGCGCCGAGGTTGCCTGTCGCCGAGGCGCCGAGGAGGGGATCGGAGGCGGCGGCATGCGCCTCGCGGTACCGCTCGAAGGCGCGGCGCCTGTCGCCGGTGCGGTGGGCGACGACCCCCTCGTTGATGAGGGCGCGGACCTGCTCGCGGACCAGCCCGACGGCGTCGGCCTCCGCCACGTTCTCCGCGAAGACCCGGGACGCCTCCTCGTAGGACCCTTGGTTGAGGAGCGCCTTGCCGAGGGTGTTGCGGAGGAGGATGCGGGTGTGGGCGTCGAGCCCCTTCCGCTCGATCCCGCCGGTGCAGGCCGCGATCGCCTCGTCGTACCGGCCCTGGAGGAAGCGAACGTCGCAGACCACCGCGTAGGCCGTCGCCCCCGCGGCGTCGCCCGCGGCGGGCACCCGGGTGCCCCCAAGCACGCTCGTGGCGAGGCGGAGCGCCTGGCTGGTCTTGCCGATGGCCGCGCAGATCCTCGCCGCCCTGGCGCGGATCGTCCGGGCGGACGCGGCGTCGGCGCCGCGGCGGCCGAGCCCCAGGTGCCGGAGCGCGCCGATGGAGTCCCCGCTGGCCTCCAGGACCTCGGAGAGCCGCAGGTGCAGCGCCGGCGCGCGATCCCGCCCGTCGTGGGCGATGGCCTCGCGGAAGAACTCGGCGGCCGCGTCGTACGCATGCCGCCTCGCCAGCTCCTCGGCGGCGCGCAGCGCCCACCGGGCGCCCCGGCCCGCGGGATCGCCGGCGAGCCAGTGGCGAGCGATCTCCTCGACGTCTCCGTCGATTGCCTCGAGCTTCGAGGCGATGGCGACGTGCAGCTCGCGTCGCTCGGCGAAGTCCGCACCGTCGAGGAGCCTCGACCGATCCACCTCGCGGATCAGCTCGTATACGGGCTGGCCCGAGGTCAGCCGCAGCGAGAGGAACCTGCCCTCCACCAGCTCGTCCAGGTGGGCCTGGGACGCCTCGGCCCCCGCGACGTCCCGCAGGAACGAGGCCGAGGTGGGCCTGCCCAAGAGCGCCGCGGCGAGGGCGATGCGCCGCGAGAGCGGATGGAGGCGGGCGAGGCGCCTGCCCGCGAGATCGGCAGGACGCGGGAGGAGCATCTCCTCCAGGCGCGAGGGGATCCCCTCCGTGCGCTCGAGGAGCCGCTCGGCGAGGCGCGCTCCCGCGAGGAAGGAGCGGACGCCGTCGACGTCCAGGCTGGCGAGCTCCACCTCGATGCCGGGAAGCGCCTGGAACCTGTGGGCGAGCTCGCCCGCGGGCGGCTCCTGCCAAGAGGCCACGAGCAGGAGGCCGGAGCCGGCGCCAGGGGTCGAGAGCCCGGCGAAGACCGCGGCGAGCAGATCGCGAGAACCGGCGTCCGCCGTCTCCAGGTCGTCCAGGAGGACGACCGCGCCCCGCCTGCCGGCGACGGAGAAGAGCTCGGCGAGGGCCTCGACCCGGCGCAGGCGCGCGGCCAGGCGGGCCTCCGGATCGTCGTACCGCTCGGCCTCGACGTCCCCGAGGAGGCAGCGCAGGCGGTCGGAGACGGCCTCGAACTCACGGGGGCCGGACGCGCGGACCCTGGCGATCTCCAGGAGGGACGCGGCGAGGTCGCGGGCCACGCCGAAGGCGGAGGTGGCGCCGCGGCCCCCCTTGGCGCCGGCCACGGCGACGCCCCTGGCCGCGAACCCCCGGTGGACGGCGTTCAGCAGCCAGGACTTGCCGATCCCGAGGGGCCCGGTGACGACCACACGCCTGGTGACACCGCCCGACACGGCACCAAACTCGCCGAAGACGGCCTCGAGCTCTCGCTCTCGCCCGGATCCCGGGAGGATGGTTTCGGCCCGTTCCATCTCAGCGTCCTCCCTCGAGAGGGTGGAATGCGCCGGCGGGAACACCCGACCGGGCCCCCGAGCATATACCAAATCGTCGGAGGCGGGGAGTCGCCGCCCGGGAGGGCCGGGGGGAGGCCCGGATCAGGCCGATTCCTTCACCGGTGACGCCTTGAGCGCCGCCTTTCCGTCCTTGACGTAGGCGGTGAACCGCACGGTCCTGCAGCGGTACTTCTCCATGAGCTGGGCCCGGTTGTTCCGCAGCTTCGCCGCGAACTTCTCCAGGGTCAGTCCGGCGGTGGACTCGCCGCACTCGGAGCGCAGCCGAAGGAAATCCTGGAAGACCTGCTCGATGTGCAGCTCCTCGGGATCGATCTCCGCCTGCGGCGCGGCTGCACGGCTGGTGGCCCGCAGGAGCGCCTCGGGGATCGCCGCCACCACGGTGGCCTCCGGGTTGAAGGTCCCGCCCCCCGCGGCCTCGGCGATCGCCTGGCCGTAGGGGTCGGCGGGGGGCGGCGCGCTCGGCGGCGGAGGCGCCGGGGCGGGCTCCTCGGTCGCCGGGGTGCGGGTCTTCTCCCAGGTGGGCGGCTCGGCGGTCTCGGCCTCGGGTGCCTCGTGCTCGGCGCCGACCACGCCGGGCATCGTCCCGAACGGATCGGCGAAGGGGCCGGGGGTGGCCGACGCCTCCAGGAACGAGGCGCCCGTCGATGCCTCCGGCGCGGACCCCGCGGCCGGCTCGGGCTCGGCGGCGGCGATCGGCCCCGGCGAGGCGCCCATCTGCGACGGGCCGAAGGGGAAGGAGTCGGAGAGGTCCTCGGGCGGCTCCTCCTCGGAACGCTGGGGCAGCGCGGACTGCGCGGACGCCTGGTGGGTCGCGCTCGCCTGCCGGAAGCGGGCGGAGAGGCGGTTCAGCGCCCTCGCCAGCCTGCCCAGATCGCCGGGGTGGTACTCCGCGGCGTGGGCAGTGGCGTCGCCGTCGGCCGCGCGCTCCACCACGTCGGCCATCGCCGCGATCGCCGCGTTCGAATCCTTGCGGCGGGAAGACGCGACGAGCACGACCAGCGAGAAGGCGAGGAGCGTGGCGCCGATGCCGAGCTCGCGCTTCTGGGCCGAGGCGACGGCGCCATAGGCGTCCAGCGTGGAGACGGAGACCACGACCTCGAGCTCGTCCACGCCCGGGACCGCGCCGGCGTGGCCGCGCCACTGGGCGCGGTCGGGGGCGAAGAGCGGCAGGGGGAGGCCGAAGAGCGCGAGCTCGTCGGCCGGGATCTCGCCGGCGCCGAAGGACGCGGCGGCAGCCGCGGCGGCCGCCCGCGCCAGCTCGTTCCGCGCCGCGGCGCCCAGGCTCGACGCCTCCACCTTCCCGGCGCGGATCAGGGTCACGTCGGCGCCCGCGAGGGCGGCGAGCCGGCGGGCCTGGGCGTCGTCGAAGGCGGCGGGGGGGCGCGCCGCGATCTCCGGCTCGGCGGCCTCGGCGCCGGGATCGGCGCCTGGCTCCGCGGCCGCCGCCGCGCGCTGGGCGTCCTCGGCGAGCGTCGTGCGCAGGGACTTCGCGGCGCGATCGAGCCGCTCGTCCAGGCCGCGCTCCGCGTTCCGAACCGCTTCGACGCCTCCCAGATAGAGGTTCGCCCCACCGGCGGCGAGAGCCGCGAGGATGACGAGGAGGAGGCTCGGACGAAACATGATAGACCCTTGGGCGAAGTCCCGTGCACGCATCGCGAAAGGGCGCGACACGCGAGTGCAGGCGGCTGCAGGGCCGCCTTATAGCCCTGGCCCCGGGGGGCGTCAATCATGCGACAGGCTCGAACTCCGCGCCTCGGTCGAGGAAGCGGCGAGAGGAAAATGTGCGTCTCGCCCTCACTCCACCAGCTTGCGCAGGGAGGCGTCCAGCACGTCCAGATCGGCCTCCGCGAGCACCCTCGCCACCCTGCCCCGCTTGTCGGTCGCCAGCACCTTCGGCGCCGGGTCCAGGCCGAGCCTCTCCTGGAGCTGCGCCCCTTCCGGGTCGGGGTAGATGCGAAAGGGCACCAGGCGCGGATCGACCGTCCCGGTGGTGTCGAGGCCGACGACGGTGACGCGATCGCCGAAGAGCGACGCGGCGTCGTCGCACGCCTGCACCACCGGACCGCCGCCCTCCCGGATCACGCAGACCACGGTGACGCGCCCGGTGACGGCCTGCAGGGTGAGCGGCCCGTTCTCCTCCAGGTCGAGGTCCAGCATCCGGCCGATGCCGGGCCCCTCCGCCTCGGTCCTGGGCGGCTCGATCTGCACCGCCTCCCGGGAGCCGGCGCAGGAGGCGGCGAGGAGAAGGGGAGCGATCGGCAGGCGCCGCATGGAACCTCTCCAAGGGAAGATGGAGGTAGGATGCGCTCGTGCGTCGCATTTCACCACTCCTCGCCCTGGCGCTCGCGGTCGGCTGCGCGGCGTCCTCCGACCGGACCGCCGGCTCGGACCCCGGCGGGGCGGGCGGCAAGGGCGAGGTCCCGTCCGGCATCCCCAGCGGAGGCCCGCTGGCGACGGCAGGACCGGATCGCCGGGTACTCCCGGGGGACGTGGTTCGCCTGGACGGCAGGGGCAGCTCGCGCGGCGAGGACGGCAGGGCGATCTCCTTCCTCTGGTCCCAGGAGGAGGGGCCGCGGGTGGCGCTCGACGATCCCTCTGCCACGGTGGCGAGCTTCGTCGCGCCCGCCCGCGACGCGAGCGGCGGCGATCGGCTGGTGTTCCGCCTCCTGGTGAGCGACGGCTCCCGCCTCTCCGCCGATCGGGTGGCGATCGAGGTGGTGGATCGGCCCGAGCAGATCGCGCCCGCGCCCGTGGTCCTGGGCGGCGCCGATCAGGAGGTGCTGCGGGGCGCCCGCGTCCAGCTCCCCCTCCCCACCTTCGTCGACGCCGGCTGCCTGGGCGAGGCCGATCCGGACGAATGCCTCTCCCGACCGCCGGCCTTCTGCTGGACCCAGGTGGAGGGCACCCCGGTCGCCATCGACGAGCCCTGCGACGGCGCGGCGTCCTTCGACGCCCCGTCGCGGGCGGGCGTCCTCACCTTCCGCCTCGACGCGCACCGCCACGACGGCTCGAACCGCAGCGCGCTCTGCCTCGCCGACGGCGCGCCGTCGCCCGATCGCCCCTTCTGCGCCCCGCCCGATCATGTCCGCGTCTTCGTGCGCGAGCGGGACGCGCGCAGGTTCGCACCCGTCGCCGAGGTCGACGTGATGCCGACCTCCATCCAGGCGTCGGGGCCGCTGGTGGCGGTGGAACGGACGTCGGCGAGCTACCCGCAGGAGGTGGTGCTCTACGCCCGCCACGGCGACCCCACCGGTCTGCAGACCAACACCCTCTGGGGTTGGAGGCCGCTCGTGGGCGTGCCGCGCTTCGAGGACTCCGCCCTGACCGGCGAGGGGATCTTCCAGGATCTGAAGTTCGTGCTCCGCCCCGATCCCGGGTGGCCGCGGACGATCGGGATCGCGTTCGAGGCCCAGTACAACCGGGTGCGGGCGGCGCCGGCGGCGGTGGTCCTCTCGTGGCGGCCGCCAACCGATCTCGAGCCGCTCGCCGCGGAGGGCGCCGCCGCGTGCGGGCCGGCGCCCGACGGGTGGTGCGCGCCCTTCGCTCCGGGGGACGAGGTGGTGCTGCGGGGCGCCGCCTCCCCGCGGAGCGTGGAGACCTGCTGGGAGCAGCTCGCCGGCCCCCCGGTGGAGCTCGAGCCCGAGGCGGGGTGCCTCCCGGGCGTGGTGGACCGCACCTTCACGGCGCCCGAGGTCCCGGAGGGCGCCGCGGGGATCGCGCTCTCCTTCCGCTTCACCGCGCGCGACGGAGGCCCGCTCTCCAGCCCCCCGGACGTCGCGGTGGTGCGGGTGGCCCCGCAGGTCGAGGCGCCCGAGGTGGAGCTGATCGTGCCGGAGGAGCTGCGCCCGGGCGAGCCGGCGATCCTCGCGGTGGTGCCGGCGGACGGCACGGCGGTGGCGGCGTCGAGGTGGAGGAGCGTGTGGCACCCAGATTCACCCGAGGTGACTATGCTCCCGACCGCCGACTGCGCGCCTGCCGGCGCCTGCGTGGCGGTCGAGGCCGGGCCCGAGGCGGCCGGATCGACGGCGCGCTTCGAGGCGATCGTCACCGACGAGGCCGGGGCGACGTTCGTGCGGCGCGTGGACCTCGCGGTGGCCGAGTGAGGGTCCGAGGCGCGCGATCCCCGGGCCGTCGGCCTGTTGACCTGCCCGGGCAGGAGGGCTCGATCGCCGCGCAGCCGGGATCGATCGGCGCCCGGGCGATGGCGCCGGCTCGGGGGCGATCGGCCCTCGCCATCGCCTGCGCCCTGCTCGCCGCGGGGTGCAGCCACCAGGTGCGCCCGGACGAGTCGGTCCTGCGGATCCGGGAGATCGTCGGCGTGGAGGAGGGGGAGCGGACCCGGGCGATCGTGGCGGAGGTGGCGCGGGTGGACGGCCTCCCGCCCTGGCTCACCCTCACGTCGCTCGCGCCTTCCGGCGCCGGGACCGCGATCCGGGAGGTGCACGGCGCCGCGGCCCTCGAGGTGGCCGACGAGGTCGCGGCGGGGGCGACGCTGCGGGGAGCGGCGTGCCGGGCGGCCTTTTCGTGTGCGGACCCGACACCTCCGGTCGACGGCGGCGCGGCGACGCTCGGCGGCCGCCTCGAAGGGTGGAGGCTGCGCCTGGATCGGGGCGATCACCCGAGGTGGGGCGAGGCGTGGGTGGTGACGCTCGAGGGCGAGGGCCGATCGATCGAGGTGCTGCGGGCCATGGCGGCGGAGGCGCGCCTCGTCCTGCTCGGCGACGACGCCGCGGCGCTCGCCACCTCGACCCGCGCCGGCGGCTTCCACACCAGCGACGTGATCCCGATCGACCTCTGGGCCCAGGGCGCCCGGCTCCACGTCGCCGCGGCCGAGGAGGCCCTGGAGGGCGGGCGGCTGGACGACGCCGGGCGCCTGCTGGATCGGGCGGCGGCGCTGGACGCGAGGTCGGCGCGGCTCCACTTCACCCGGGCGCGGCTCCTGGCCCGGCGGGGCGGCGGCGCCGCGGAGGTGGTGCGCGCGCTCCGGCCCGCGATCGAGGAGGCGCCGACGCTGTGGCGAATGGAGGCCCGCACCAGCGAGGACTTCGCGGCGCTGCGGGCGGACGAGGCGTTCGTGGCGCTCACCCGGCCCAGGGCGCTCCCGGGGAGCAACCGCGCCGGCGAGCCGCCGGGGCGAGGCGATTCGACCGCGCCCGGGGCGCCGCCGGCGGACGAAACGCCAGGGGACGAGGGGCGCCCGGGGGACTCGCCTCCCTTGGACGAGGCGATCCGGCAGGACGCCGGCGAGACGGCGCCGCCGGCGGACGAGGAGGCTGCGCCCGGCGACGAGGCGCCCGCGATCGAGGACGCCGCGCCGACCCTCGACGGCCCCGACGAGGAGCCGGAGCCGATCGTCGTGCCTCCGCCCCCCTGATCCTCAGATGCCCGGCGTGCGCTCGCCGGCGAGATCAGAGAGGAGCAGCTCGCGGACGTCGTCGACGCCCTCGCCGTACGCGAGGGCGTGCATCAGCTTCACCACGGCCGCCTCCGGCGTCATGTCGCCGCCCCCGACGGCGCCGAGCTCCAGCGCCGCGGCGCCGGACTCGTAGAGCGAGAGCGAGACCGCGTTCTTCTCCGACTGGGAGACCACCAGCGCGGGGATGCCTCGATCCCGCGCCAGCCGGAAGAGCGGCAGCAGCGATCGCGGGCCCTGCATGGGGAAGTTCCCCGCCCCGTAGGCCGACACCAGGAGCCCCTTCACCTCCCCGGAGGCGAGGTGCGCGACGTGCGGCGCCGGATCGATCCCCGGGAAGACCCGTACCCAGTGGACGCGGGTCTCGAGGCGATCGAGGAGTCGGAAGGGGCCCACCGGAGGCCGCGCCGGCGCGATCGTCACCTCCACCCCGAGGCCGCCGAGGGCCGGCAGGTTGGGCGAAGCGAACGCGTCGTACTCGGCGATCTTCTGCTTCCGGGCCCGGTTGCCGCGGAAGAGCTTCGAGTCGAAGCAGATCGCCACCTCCGGGAGCTGCGGTCCCCGCGTCGCCGCGGTGACCGCGTCGATTAGGTTGAGCCGGGCGTCGGTGCGGATCTCCCCGAGCGGCACCTGGGAGCCGGTGAGCACGACCGGCCTGGGCAGGCCCCGGAGCATGAACGAGAGGGCGGCGGCGGTGTACGCCATGGTGTCGGTGCCGTGGGTGACCACCACCCCGTCGAAGTGCGGGATCCGCTCGTGGATCCGCCGCGCCAGCGACTGCCACAGCTCCGGATCGATCTCGGAGGAGTCGACGTTGGCGTGGATCTCGAACGAGATGTCGGCGATCCGCCACAGCTCGGGCACCCGCTCCCGCAGCGCCTCCTCGAAGTGCCCCGGCCGCAGCGGCCCCGGGCGGCCCCCCGTCATCCCCAGGGTGCCGCCAGTGTGGATCATGCACACTTTGGGTAAAGAGGCGCTCAAGGCTTCTCGGCGAGGACCACCATCCTCGGCGCCCGGAGGTTGAACGGGGTGCGCTCGAGGGATCCGTAGACGGCGAGCACCCGGAGGCCCGCCCGCTTGAGGAGCCCCCGGATCTCCGGCTCGGAGTAGGCGCGATGATCGAAGACGAAGCGGCGCTCCTCGCCGCCGACGAGGAGGGTCCGCGTGCCGTGGAACCGCCGCGTCCCGCCGTCGAAGGCGAACTCGTCCAGGAGGTAGCCGCCCGGTCGCACCGACCAGGTGCGCATGCCGTCCGCCTGCTCGAGGAGCTCGCGGTTGTTGAGGTCGAGGAGGAGCCTCCCCCCGGGCGCCAGCGCCGCGGCCATGCCCCTCGCCACCCGCTCGTTCTCGGCGTCGTCGAAGTAGCCGAAGGAGGTGAAGAGGGAGAGCACGGCGTCGGCGGGCGGGACGCTCTCGAGCGGGAGCGAGCGCATGTCGGCGAGGCGCAGCTCCAGCTCGAGCCCCTCCGCGTCCCGCGCCAGCGACGCGGCGGAGAGGCGATCGGGCGATCGATCGATCCCCGTGACCCGGAAGCCGCGCTTGGCGAGCGCCAGGGCGTGCCGCCCCGCGCCGCACCCCACGTCGAGGACGCGGGCCCCGGGGCGCAGCGCCAGGGCCGCGAGGATCGCCTTGACCTCGGCCTCCCCCGACTCGCGGGTCTTGTCCGGGTAGAGGAGCGGGTAGTCGGGGCCGAAGTAGGTCTCCCACCAGGGCCGCCCGTCGGCGCCGGGCCGCGGCCTCCACGCGTCGCGCTCGCTCCTTGCCTCGATCCGGGTCTCGCGCAGGGCCTCCGGCGGCGGAGGCGGGGGAGCGAGCGGGCGATCGTCCGTCACCGTGACGTCGGTTTTTTTCTCGGTCAGGATCCGGCTCGCCATTCGTTCACGCGTGGGCCGAGGGCTCGCTTTCGGCCGTCGAACAGCGGGATTAGCAGGGAGAACCTGCCTTTACAATCTCGACGAGCGTTCGCTAGGATGCCGCCCCATCCGACGAACGCGAAGGGTTCCCAGACAGCATGCGCAAGCTTTCGATCGTTTTCGCCCTTTCGCTCGTCGCCGCCTCCTGTGCGCGCGAAGGAACCAGGGGGACGCCGGTCCGGGCGGAGCCCGCCACCGCGGCCGCCTCGACCCCGACCCTGGAGCCTGCCAAGCCGGTGACGCGCTCCGCCGAGGAGCTGGCCGCGGCGCTCCCCGGATTCCCCCTCGAGGTCGTGCCCGCCTACCTGCGCGACACGCTGGTGGACGCCGCCCAGGACGAGTTCGTCTTCGACGGCAGCCCCTACACCCTCGCCGGCTGCCTCCGCGAGAACTACGACTGCAAGGCCAACGCGGTGCGAGGGCTCACCCTCCTCGCCGCCTACCTGCGGGCGGGCGCCAGCCGCTCCGAGGCGCTCACGGCCTACAACCGCTACTACCGCTCGTTCGAGAAGGCGCAGCGGCAGACCATCGACACCTCCACCGCCGCCTGCCGGGGCCCGGAGGACGCGCCCCTGCAGCTCGTGGAGTTCTCCGACTTCGAGTGCCCGCACTGCGCCGCGGTGCGGCCGCTCCTCGAGGGGATCGTGAAGGAGCGCAGGGACGTGCGCCTCTGCTTCATGCACTTTCCCCTGCCGATGCACTCCAACGCGTCGAGCGCGGCCCAGGCCACGGTGTTCGCCGCCCGCCACGGCAAGTTCTGGGAGCTGCACGACAAGATCTTCGACAACCAGAAGCGCCTCTCGGTGGACGTGATCAAGCAGCTCGTCGCCCAGGTGGGCCTCGATCCCCAGGCCCTGGTGAAGGCCGTCGCGGCGGACGAGCTCAGCCCCGTCGTCGAGAAGCAGAAGGCCGAAGGCCAGCGGCTCGGGATCCAGGGCACGCCGTCGATTTTCGTGAACGGCCGCAAGCTCGAGCCGCCCCTCACCCCGGAGCTCCTCCGGTTCACCCTCGACGACGAGCTCCGGTGGAGCGCCGCCGGCGGGTGGACGAAACACTAGCGTCAACGAAGCGAGGTCCCCGTGCGCCGTCATCCCTCTGGGCGATCGAAGATTCCGCCCCCGCGATCTCCTCGGCTCCCGCTTCGCGGGGACAAGGCTCCGCTCCTCCACGGCTGGCTGGCCCGCGCCACCCTGGTCGCCGCGCTCCTCGTCGCGGGCACGGCCCTCGCCGCCGGCGCCAAGAAGCCGGTGAAGGCCCCCGTCACCGCGCCCGCCGAGGAGGCGGAGGCAAAGGCGGAGGGCGCCGAGGCGGCACCGGAGGCTCCGGCCGCCGCCGCGCCGAAGCGCCCCGTCGTGGCGCCGGGCACGAAGGTCGAGGCGCTTCCCGAACTGGTGGCGCCGGCGCCGGTGGAGGCGACGGAGGCCGCCGCCCCCGCGGTGGAGGAGGCCCCTCCCCCGCCCCCCGAGTTCCAGGGGATGCCCGAGGTGGCGCAGCCCGAGGCGGCGGCCGGCCCCCGCGAGCCCGTCGCCGAGCCCGCCGAGGCCCGCAGCAGCGTCAGGGTGGGCGACTTCCAGTACGTGTACTCGGTGAAGCCGGGCCGCCCCAAGGCGCACGAGCCCGTCGAGCTGAACTGGAGGATCCAGGAGGTCCTCCACATCCCCGATCCCTTCCTCGGCGACCGCAGGCCCGCCACCGATCTGGAGCTGGTGGCCACCGTCTCCGGGCCGGAGAAGGCGCGCGCCTTCGAGGTGCATCCGCTGGGCGAGACCTCCTCGGGCGTCTACGGCATCCACTTCACGCCCGGTGCGACCGGCGCCTACGAGATCCAGCTCGCCCGGGCCGACGGGAAGTCGGGGCATCGGGTGACCTTCATGGCCTACGTCGGCGTGGAACCCCCGGCGATGAACAGCGCCGCCCGCGGCGTGAACGATCGCCCCGAGGAGCTCATCGCGGGGAGGGGTCCGGACGATCGCGACATCGAGGGCGTGATGAAGGAGCTGGGCAAGCGGTGGATGGCGCTGGAGCGGGCCGCCGGCACGCCTCGGGCAGCGGAGGCCGCCGCCGCGGTGCGCGAGCAGGTGGCCAAGATCGCGGGCAAGGCGCCCAAGCGCCACGCCTCCCACGCCGTCGAGTTCGACGACCTGGCGAAGCTGCTCGCGGATCGCGCCGACCACATCGCGGGCGACGCCCCCCGGGCCGCCGCCCTCGACGCCCTCCAGGAGGTGCAGGAGCAGGCCTGCCTGCGCTGCCACGTCCGCTTCCGCTTCGGCCTCGCCGAGAGCGTCCGCGCGTGGCCCGCCTTCGTGGAGAAGAAGGATCTCGACCAGCCGTCGGCGCGGGAGCGCGCCCCCAGGGGCCGCGGCCCCGTCGCCCCCCGCTAGGAGGAGACTCTCATGCGCACCTTCGGTTTCCTCGTCGCCGCCTCCCTCGTCGCCGCCTCCTTCGTCGCCGCGCCCGCCTCTTCCTTCGCGCAGGAGCGGGTGCTCCGCGGCGACGCCGCCCACGGCGCCACCCTCTTTCACATGGAGTGCGCCGCCTGCCACGGCCCCGACGGCAGCGGCTCCGAGACGTGGAGGAAGGCGCTGGAGGGCAAGCCCCGCCTCGGCTCCCTCCCCGACCTCACCGACGGCGCCTTCCTCGCCCAGCGCAGCGACGACGAGCTGCGCGACGCCATCCGCAGCGGCGAGGCGCGCGGCCGCACCATCCCGGGCCACGCCTTCCGCAACCTCTCCACCCTGGACGTCTGGGATCTGGTGGAGTGGCTGCGCCGGGACGGCCTCCCCGTCGAGGCCTTCTTCCCCGGCGCGGCGAAGTTCACCGCCAAGGACTTCGAGATCGACCAGTACGGGCAACAGCGCCTCGCCGACAAGCTGAAGCTGAAGCTCGCCCAGGACGAGCTCTCGGTGGTGGTACTCACCGTCTACAAGGGAGATCGAGCCGCCGGCTCCCGGGCCCGGCTCGTGCCCTGGCGGCCCGTCGACCTCGACCTGCTCTCCGCCAAGGACCGGCTCGGCTACCTCTCCTTCGTCGACCTGGAGGTGCCGAAGACCGGCGAGAAGATCCGGGTGGGCCTGGGCGTCGACACCGACGGCAAGCTGCGCAAGGCGATGGTCCAGCACCCCGACCCGGCGAAGCGGGCCGCGTTCGAGAAGGTGCTCTCCGCCTTCGTGGGCCAGGGCGCCAAGGGAGGCGTCGCCTTCACCGCGCCGCGGACCCTGCGGGACGGCGCGCTGTGGGCCAAGGCGCTCACCCGCTCCTTCGGCATCGCCGCCGAGGGCGTCACCATGTACGAGAAGGCGGAGCGCGAGCGCACCGCCTTCGATCGCTGACGCGCCGGACCGGATCACCGCGGGGCGCCCGGGGCCGGTGGCGCGTCACGGATGGATGGGTGCGCCCTTCGGCGACCTCGGGCGACGCGCTCCGGGCGGCCCGCCTTCGCCTCCCGGGGCAAGGGATCCCCTCCCCTCGTCGCCCGAGGCGGTGGACGGGGAAGCAGTCGATTCGGCGGAGCCCCTCCGCCCCGCGTCTTGCCGGTTTGCGATGTCTCTTCCCTACGTGACCGCGGACCTTCCGGGCGTCGCCGCGCTCCTCAAGGCGGCGCCAGAGGATTTCCGCGTCGACGAGATCCCCGCCTACCTGCCGAGCGGCGAGGGCGAGCACCTCTTCCTCCTGGTGGAGAAGACGGGCCGCGACACCCGGGGGGTCGCCGACGCGCTGGCGCGGGCCCTCGGGGCGAACCCGCGCGACGTGGGCGTGGCGGGCCAGAAGGATCGCCAGGCCGTCGCCACCCAGTGGATGAGCGTCGCGGGGGTGGCGCGGGAGCGCGCCGCGGGGCTGGAGGGCGACGGCTTCCGTGTCCTCGAGGCGAAGCGCCACGGCAACAAGCTGCGCACGGGCCACCTGCGGGGGAACGCCTTCCGGATCGTGCTCCGGGGCGTCGACGCCGAAGGAGAGGCGCGCACCCGGGCGATCGCGGCCGCCCTGGAGCGCCGCGGGCTCCCGAACTACTACGGCGCCCAGCGCTTCGGGAGGAGGGGCGACAACGCCGAGGTCGGTCGCCTCGTCCTCCTGGGCCGGGAGGACGATCCCCGGGTGAAGAGGGCCCGGCGCGATCCCCGGCTGCGGCGGTTTCTGGTGAGCGCGTTCCAGAGCGAGGTCTTCAACGAGGTCCTCGCCCGGCGCCTTCGCGATGGAACGTGGGACGCGCCCCTGGCAGGCGACGTGCTCCAGAAACTCGGCAGCGGCGGGCTCTTCGTCTGCGCGGATCCGGCGGCGGACGCGCCGCGGGTCTCGTCGTTCGAGTGCTCGGTCACCGGGCCGATGGTGGGAGCTCGCACGCGCCCCGCGCCGAGCGGAGACCCGGCCGCGCTGGAGGCGGACGTGCTCGCCACCACCGGTGTCGGCCCCGAGCACCTGTCGCGCAGCCGCGACGCGCTGGGTGCCCGCCGGCCGCTCCGCCTGCCGCTGCGGATCTCCCTCGAGCGGCGCGCGGACGCGCTCGCCCTCTCCTTCGAGCTGCCGCCCGGGGCCTACGCCACCTCCGTGATCCGGGAGATCACGAAGCCGGGCGGGCAGTCCTCCGATCGAGCGGAGGGGCGGGAGCGGCGCTGAGGCGCCGGGGGGGGGGTGCGTGGCGTCGCCGCGAAGAGCGAAGGGGTAGGAGA